>NZ_JBIVKJ010000007.1:0-445202 GCF_044750705.1 Kitasatospora sp. NPDC088783 | reverse complement strand
TCATGCGGACCCACTCCATCGCCGGCGTCCGCCTGCGCAGACGGGTCCGCACCACCGTTCCCGACCCGGCCGCGAGGGCTGTCCCGGACCTGTTCGAGCGGGACTTCACCGCCACCGAGCCGGGACGCAAGTACATGGGCGACATCACGTATCTGCCGCTGGCGGGCGGGGAGTTCCTCTACCTGGCCACCGTGCTGGACTGCTTCAGCCGCAAGGCCGTGGGCTGGTCGATCGCCAGCCACATGCGCACCGACCTGGTCACGGACGCGCTGCGGATGGCGGCCGCGACCCGCGGCGGCCTGGACGGCGCGGTGTTCCACTCCGACCACGGCGCGCAGTACGGGTCCAGGGCCTTCGCCGGCCTGTGCTCGCACCTGGGCGTCACCCGCTCGATGGGCGCGGTCGGCAGCAGCGCGGACAACGCGGCCTGCGAGAGCTTCCACGCCTCCCTCAAACGCGAAACCCTCCAGGGCGCCCGCGACTACGGCGACCCCGCCACCTGCCGCGGGACCGTGTTCGCCTGGCTGACCCGCTACAACACCCGCCGCCGGCACTCCGCCAACGGCCACCTCAGCCCCAACGACTACGAACACCGACACCACACCGCTAAACTCACACTCGCCGCGTGACAACCAACCGCGTGTCCACCTTCACGGGCGAAGGCCCGGGGAGGGGCAGCAGGTGGACGTGGTGGTGAGTTGGACCGGCCGATCCGCCTGCTGGCTCCAGGAGTCCCTGCGCGACACCAACGAGGCGTTCGCCAGTCGGCTCGGCATCGGGCTGCGGACAGTGGCCAGCTGGCACAAGAGCCCGGAGCTGGTACCGCGCACCGAGATGCACCAGCTGCTCGACCAAGCACTGGAGACGGCACCGCTCGCCGCGCAAAAGCGGTTCGCCCTGCTGCTCACCGAGCCCAACGGCTCGGTCACCACCGCCCAGGCCCTGCGGGTGGCCATTGCCGTGGTGGTCCGCGGGGCCGAGATGCTGCTCGTCTGCCGCCGCGACGACGAGACCGCTGGCATTCGGTGGCAGTTCCCGGCCGGCGTCATCAAACCCGGGGTGAAGCCCGAGTCGGCGGCCGTCCGCGAAACGCTGGCCGAGACGGGCGTTCACTGCGCTGTCCGCCAAGACCTCGGTGGCCGGCTCCACCCAGCGACCGGCGTGTGGTGCGAGTACTTCCTCGCCGATTACCTGGCTGGCGAGGCCCAGAACCAGGACACGGTGGAGAACGCCGACGTGATGTGGGTGCCGCGAAACTCGCTGCCCCGATTCATCCCCGTCGATACGATCTTCCCGCCCATCCTGAACGCACTGGAGGAGCCACAGCATGACTGAGCCGACCAGCACCAAGCCGGGCATTGCCGCCGCCATCGTGGTCCAGGACCACCGCGTCCTGATGGTCCAGCGCCGCATCGCCGAGGGTGAGCTGTCGTGGCAGTTTCCGGCCGGTGAGATCGAGGCCGGCGAATCGCCGGAAGCAGCTGCTGTCCGCGAGACCGCGGAAGAGGTCGGCCTGACAGTGAAGGCCACCCGATTGCTCGGCGAGCGCGTTCACCCGAAGACCGGCCGGCAGATGTCGTACGCCGCCTGCGAGGTGCTGAGCGGCACCGCCACGGTGGTCGACACCGAGGAGCTGGCCGAGCTGGCCTGGGTCACGCACGAGCAGATCGCCGAGTTCGTGCCGTACGGGCTGTTCGAGCCGGTGCAGCAGTACCTGGACGAGGTCCTGGCCCCCGAGGAACGCGATTAGGCGGGTACAGATGGACATCCATCTGTACCCGCCTAGTCATCCGCTTCCAGGATCGGCCGTACGAAGCCGGGGTCATGCGGTCCGGCGGGCGGCCACATCCGTGATGGCCAAGATGGCGATCACCACCACCAGCGCCCACATGGTCTGGCCGTGGACCTGACCAGTGGCGATGTACACCGCCAGACTGGCCGGCGCGACGCCCCGGTAGTGCACCGCAGCCCGCGCCAGCTTCTGCCGGGGGTCCGCGACCCGAAGCGTCCAGCCGTTCGGCTTCTCCACATCGTTCCTGCGCCCCTTTCGCGAGCTGGGACGAGCAATGCTCGGAACCTGTGGATCACCGCGGGAGCGGACGCGGAGGGCGTACTTTCCCGAGTGATCCTGTGATGGTCACCGAGTAGGCCCGCGTTCGCAGCGCGGGTCGGGAAGGCACGCCCGTGCTCAGCGTAGTCACCGACGACGGCTCGACCCTGTCCGGCTCCTTGATCGACGAGATCGTCCGGGAGGGCGCCCGCCGGATGCTGGCCGCCGCTTTGGAGGCCGAGGTCAACCAGTACATAGCCGAGCTGGCGGCCGAGACCAACGAGCACGGGCGGCGGCTGGTGGTTCGCAACGGCCACCACCGGCCGCGCACCGTGGTCACCGCGGCCGGGCCGGTCGAGGTCAGGGCCCCACGGGTGAACGATCGCCGGGTCGATGAGGAGACCGGTGAGCGCAAGAGGTTCTCCTCGAAGATCCTCGCGCCGTGGTGCCGCAAGTCCCCGAAAGTCTCCGAGGTGCTGCCCCTGCTCTATCTGCACGGCCTGTCGTCCGGGGACTTCGTGCCCGCGCTGGAGCAGTTCCTCGGCGGCGCGGCCGGCCTGTCGCCGGCGACCGTGACCCGGCTGACCAGGCAGTGGAGCGACGACCACGCCGCCTTCCAGGCTCGCGACCTGTCGGAGCGCGACTTCGTCTACGTGTGGGCCGACGGCGTGCACCCCAAGGTCCGGCTCGGCCAGGCGCACTCCTGCGTGCTGGTCCTGCTCGGCGTGCGGCTGGACGGCACCAAGGAGCTGATCGCGCTCGCCGAGGGGCTGCGGGAGTCCACCGAGTCGTGGGCCGACCTGCTGCGCGACTGCCGCCGGCGCGGCATGCGCGACCCCGAACTGGTCGTCGGCGACGGTGCGATGGGCCTGTGGAAAGCACTGCGGGAAGTGTTCCCGGCCGCCCGCCATCAGCGATGCTGGGTCCACAAAGCCCGCAACGCCTCGAATGCCCTGCCGAAGTCCGCACAACCGGGCGCAACCAAGGCCATGCAGGAGATCTACAACGCGGAGGACCGCGCGCACGCCGAGAAGGCGATCGAGGCATTCGCCAGGACCTACGGCGTCAAGTGGCCCAAGGCGGTCGCGAAGATCACCGACGACCGCGAGGAACTGCTCGCGTTCTACGATTTCCCGGCCGAGCACTGGATCCACCTGCGGACCACCAATCCCATCGAGTCCACGTTCTCCACCGTCAAGCTCCGCACCAAGGTCACCCGCGGCGCCGGCAGCCCGGCCGCGGCTCTCGCGATGGTTTTCAAGCTCGTCGAGTCCGCCCAGGACCGCTGGCGGGCGATCACCGGCGCCCGCCTGGTCGCCTTGGTCCGCGCCGGCGCCCGCTTCGAGAACGGCATCCTGGTCGAACGCCCGGAACCTGCGGCCGCAGCCTGACCACCGGCCGGCGCGAGGCCCGCTGATAGCCTGACGATCATGGACCTCACCCGGGTGTTGGACGCGTTCGAGACAGAGGCCGAGGCGCTCGGCAGGGAACTCGCGGGGCTGCCCGAAGCCGTATGGGACCGCCCGACACGATGTGCGCCGTGGTCCGCCCGGGAACTGCTGGGCCACGTCTGCGTCGTCCTGGACTGGGTGCCCGACATGATCGACGGCCATGCCCCCGAGACCCCGGAGGTCTCCGCGGCCGAGTACTACAGGCCGGACCGCCGCTTCAGCACCATGACCAACGCGGCCCGAATCGATCTGGGACGGGACCGTGCCGCCCGTCACCGCTCGGGAGCCGGCCTTGTCGCCGACTTCACCCGGACCTGGCAGAAGGCCCAGGAGCTGTGCCGCACGGAGGCGGAGCACCGGGTGGTGCGGACCCGCCACGGCGACGCGATGCTGCTGGCCGACTTCATGCTGACGCGCGTCTTCGAAATCGCCGTGCACGGGATCGACTTGGCCGATGCGATCGGGCTGGAGACATGGCTGACGCCACCGGCCGCGAATCTGCTGCTGGAGCTTCTCGTCGGACCGGACACGAGCGGGGTGACCGAGCTGGGATGGAGTCACGCCCGGTTTCTTCGGAAGATCACCGGACGTGAGCCGCTGGAGCCGGAGGAGTCCTCCCGGATCGCTCGACTGGACATCACCTGGCTCGCGCTGGGGTGATAAGCCCCTGACTTCCGCAATCACAGCCCGTCAGTGGCCGGTCCTCCCGTCCACAGGTTTTGACAATTGCTCAGCTGGGACAATCACAGCTCGGATCGTCATCCTCGCCAAAGGCCTGGTCACTGGACACGTCCGCCCCCTCAATGAGGTGATAGAGATCATGGTTGGACAACCGCATAGCACCCCACCCCGACCGTAAGATCGAAGTGTAAGGCAAATCTTACAGTATGCCGCCGGGTAGGTTCCCCAGGCAGCTTCAGGACCAGACGAAGGACGCCCTCATGCCGAGCGACGACAAGACGACGAACGCCGACGAGGCGGTCAAGAGGCTTGCCGCCGGCCTGTCAGCTCTGCGCCAGCGCGCTGGGCAGCCCAGCCTGCGCGAGATCGCCCGCTTGTCCAACGGGACGCTGAGCCATACGACCGCCGCGGAGGCGCTGAGTGGCAAGAGGGTTCCGTCCTGGCAAGTAGTGGCCGAGCTGATCCGCAGTCTGGACGGCGACGAGAAGGAGTTCCGCCCCTTGTGGGTGGCCGCCACAGAGAAGTCGCCGGCCCCGACGGCATCCGAGCGCGAAGACCTTCTCTTCCTCACCCGCTATCGCCGCATGGCCATCAACTACTTCAGCGCCAGCGCTCCAGGCGCTCGTAGCGACTATCGCCGCTTCTTCGACTTCTACGAACCACCACGCATCGTACGAGTTTCAGAGCCACAAGATAATAATTGCAGTGTCGAGGAATTCGACCATGCGATCCACCATGCACTGCTGCTTGGCGATACTGCCTCTGGGAAGACCATGCTCTGTCATGCCCTAGCGCTTCGACATGCCGTTGATGATAGAAGTCCAACAGCTTTCTTTGTGCCGCTACTCCGGTTCTCAGGGTTCTCCACTCCGAGTACATCAGTCGTGGGCTTCATCGAGCACAGCCTTGAGAGCGTCTTTCAACTGCGTCCGCCAGCTGGCTTGGTCGAACGTCACCTAGATCGCAAGCCAACGCTAGTCATGTTTGACGGCCTCTCTGAAATTCATAGTCAGAGCCGAGTCAATGACATGATCACAGCGATAAAGCTCTTCAGTGTTGCTTACCCAAAGGCACGAATCCTCGTCACTTCATCTGACCCCTCGCATCGCCATGCTGGTCGCCTTGATCCCAGCATTTTCATCACATACGCCTTGATGGGCACGTCCGCGGCACGAGAAAAAAAGAACACCCAGATCCCTGAACACGAAGCCATCCCCGCCGAAGTCCTATCGGCGCTTAAGGTGATTCGAGACCTGATGCACCGCTCCAGGACCGAACCAGCCTTTGGGCTACATGCAGTTACTTGGAGCTGGGGAACGCTAGAGAACTGCCTGCAAGGGATGATCCGGGATCAAGATGCACGAGACGGGGAAGATACCCACAGCGAGCCTTCCCATAGCCTCTACGGAGTGCGGCTAATTGCTGAAGCCGAGGCTCGCGGTCTAATTGCCCGAAAGGATTCTGAGCGCCTTCGCTCAGCATGGTACCTGCGGAACCAGATCGCGCATAGTCAGCAGCCATCAGCCACCTTGGCCGCGTCGGCCATCAATGATGCAGTGGAGGGTGTTGTGCAAGTCATTTATCGGCTGTACGAGACAGCTTCCCAAGGCTCCAGCCAATAGGCCACGGCCAGAATGAGATCCGGGTCTAATCCTACCGCCCGGCGGCCAACAGCTTTCCTATTTAGGTGCCACCTTCGGGACGAGTCCACGGGCCGCCAGGTCTTCCTCCAACTGCTCTGACCGCTCAAATAGCCAGTATGCCAGCCGCATGATATTGATGGGCTTGTGGCCTTTGACTTCGTTTCGCGAGAGCCACGTATCAAGTACCAACGAGACCCAACCAGTAAGCTGTGCCATAAATCCCAGTGGGTGATCGCCAACAGGCCCAACCTCCATGTCACGGCTAACAGATTTGATAACTTGCGAAGCCACCTCGTAGCGAGTCAGAAATCCTGGATGTGTTTCTCCTTGCTCACTTGTGACCCACCATGTGTCATGAATGTGGGCGAGGGCTGTTAGTCCAACGATGGAGCCCAGAGTCGCCCGGTAGGTGCGTGCGTGCGATTGGGCACCCACGAACTCGCCCATGATAATGAAAAGTGCAAGGACATCTGCACGCAGCTCGCCGAGCTGAGATGGGTTCAGTTCCTCGCCAGAAGGAAACACCACCGAGTATCGCTTCAGAGCTTGATCCAGCGCCTTGTTCACGTCAGCAGCTCGCCTATACCCATCGTCGGTGTGACCGAGGAGGTGATGGGATAACTCGTGAGCAATAACAAATTCCTCGATACACACCACCGCATCCGCATAGCTGGCCTCACTGCGCCCTGCCGGGAGCTCGTTCAGAAGCGGATGTGCGGGATGAACCTCACCTTTCTGAAGCCAACTGTCCCTGGACCGCTCAGCAACAAGGATCGGTTCGAAGCCACCGCGCTCAACCTATTCCAGGATCATGAGTAGGATCTCGTCATCCTCATCGTCAGGGTCGTCCCAGTCGATTTTGGTTCCGAGCGTCTCAAGCATCGCGAAGTATTTGCAATAGAGAACTGCATAGATCACGGCCGCCTTGGTGATGCCGTAGTTCATCTCCACCACACCAACCTCGCCGGAGCGCCACGCCTCAGCATTGGCTTCGCCGAACAGATTACGTCCGACGTAGATGTTGCGGATACGCGCCTGCCAAGCAGTCGGCAGCAAATCAGTCAGATCTTCCACCACTGCTGCGATCTCAGGACAGTTTGATCGCTGTGGCACCGTCTCGAGGTAGGCCGAGTAACGTGGATCTGCCAGAGGCTTAGAATTTCCTTGCCACTCAAAGAGCGTCTTCCAGATATTCTGGTCAGGCAGCCTCCGAATCTCGTGAAATGACTTGCGAGATTGAGAGAGACTAAGCACGGAATCCTCCAGATAGGGTTGACGAATCCATTGGGACCCAGAAAGCTCATCGGGCACCACCCCAAACCACTCACCATACGGCGAATCCAGCTGTGCGCTGGCCAATCGGAAAACTGCCGACCTGAGCCCAGGCACGGCCTCGACCCCTTCCGGCCCGCCGGCAACGGCTGGAGGGCCCCACCTCTGGCGCACTCGAAATTTGGCGCCTCAAGGGGGATACGCTTCCGGATAGCAACAAAAGGGATGTCTGGAAAATGCCTTACTGAAGCCGGACGAGGATTGACTTTTCGATCATGGAATGATATACTGGATGTTCAAGGTCGAAAGCAAAACAGCTTTTTCTTGGGACCAACGAGGCCGCCGAATCAGAGGCCTTTTGTATTTCTGGGGAGTGGACGCGCCAACCAGCGTTCGTCCGCGCGACTCGTGTTCGACTGACGCCAGATCGGTCTGAGCCTCCTTCCCACGGAGCATCTTGATCCGCTCACCCGTGGTGAAGTCCTGCCACTGACTCACTGAGCCTTTTCAAGGCGGCCACCGATCGGGTGACGGTCGGGTGCTCGCGGGCGAGGAAGAACCGGCAGAGCCCCCTGGCTGTTGAGTGAGGTATCTGACGTCTCAACTCTGTTGCCGGGGAGCCCTGGTGGTTACCTATCCTGCCGCACTGAACCTGCCGCACGCGCTCGTCGAGTGGGTCACCATGCTCATCGTCACCCGTGAGGGTGACCGCCGCTGCAAGCTCCGTCCCTCCCAGCGGGCCCTCGTCGCATTGGTCTACCTGCGCAAGCACGACACTCTCGCGCAGATCGCGGCCGGCTTCCGGATCAGCGTCGGTACCGCCCACGCCTACGTCCACCAGGTCACCGACCTGCTCGCCCGCAAGGCGCCCGGTCTGACCCGGGCCCTGCGCGAGGCCGACGCGGAGTACGTCCTGGTCGACGGCACCCTCGCCGAGTGCGACCGGGTCGGCGACGGCCGCGCGGACTACTCGGGCAAGCACCGCCGCCACGGCGTGAACCATCAGGTCATCACCGGCCCGGCAGGCAAGCTCGTGTGGATCTCCCGCGCCCTGCCCGGCCGCACCCACGACCTCACCGCAGCCCGCACCCGCGGCATCGTGAAGACCTGCGTCCGGCTCCGTGTCCCGGCCCTGGCCGACATGGCGTACACCGGTGCGGGCGGAACGTTCGCGGTGCCGGCAAGGCGCCCGCCCCGCAGCGAACTCGGCACCACACAGCGATCGTTGAACCGGGCCCACGCCCGACTCCGTTATCCGGTCGAGCGGGGCGTGGCGACGATCAAACGCTGGAGGATCTTCCGTCACGCCCGCTGCAGTCCGAACTGGCTGACGTCAGCAGCCAAAGCCATCCTCACCCTTGAGCTCCAACGCTGAAAAGGCTCATTGACGGATTCGCCGTTGGACCTGGCCGACAGGTTGGTCGGTGCCGTGACCGCCGGGGACAGCGACACGGTGCGGACCTGTCTGGAACAGGGGGCGGCGGCGGACACCCCGGGCCCGGACGGACTGCCTCTGCTCTGCACGGCCGTGGCCGGGTTCGACCACCGCGTCGCCGAAGCCCTGATTGACGGTGGCGCCGACCAGGACCGCGAACTCCCCGACGGTGGAACCCCCTTGCTGCGGGCGGTCGACACAGGCTCCCCCACTCTGGTCTCGATGATGCTGGGAAACGATCCGCGGCTTCGCCTGCCCGAGGCCTCACGGCGACAACTGCTCGACCTGGCCCGGCACTGGCACGGGACGGGCGTGGTCGAAGAACTGCGCCGTCGGACCGGAGTGGCGGAACCGGCCGTCAAGCGGCAGGTCGACGTCCCCCATCAGGGCGACGTGATCGACGAGTTCTCCCTCGGCGGGCTGACCGTACGGAACGGCCACGGCGCCATCCTCACCCACCTCGAATGGGCGTTCGGCCCGTTTCCGCCCCTCGACGAAGTGATGGGACGCGCCCTCCCCCACGCCGAGGAGGGGGACAGCAACTGGTTCGCCGCCGCCTACCACCTGGGCCTGCGCCGGGAGCCTCTCGACGGATCGGACCTCGCCGCGTTGCGCCGGCACCCGGACCCCGCCCACCGGCTCTTCCTGGCGCAGGTCGTATGGCACCGGAGTTTCCATGCCGGCCTTGGCCACTCGCCGCACACCGCCCACGATCTCGACTTCCTGGCGTCGTGGGTGCGGGAGGAACCCGACGGCCAGGTCATCGCCGCGATCCTCGACGCTTACACCGGCCGCGACCATCCGGAGCAAGAGGCCATCGGCCTGCGTCACATCGACCACCCCGACCCAGCCGTACGCAGCGAGGCCGTGTTCTGCCTGGATCGGGAACGGGCCGCACCGGTGCTGCTCGACCTCGCCCACGATCCCGCCCCCGAGGTCCGGGCCGCCCTCGCCCAGACGGTTCCCTCATGGTTCGCGTCCGACAAGCGACTCGAACCGGCGGTCCGGGACGCCCTGCTCCTGCTGATCCGCGACGAGAGCCTCGGGGTCCGGTACCACGCCGCGCAGTCCCTCTCCGGCTACGACGACCGGAGCGCTCCCGTCCTGGACGCCTTCCTCGCGCTCCTCGACGAGGACGAGGCGGAGCTGCGGCTGGAAGCGGCCTGGGCACTGGCCCTCCGCGACCACCCGCGCACCGAGGAGGCGTACGGGCGAGTCGGACCGCTTGAGGGGTTCTCGGAGCACGACCACCGGACCTCCGGCCTGTGGCGCTATCGCGCCAACCACCGGAACGGCCCGGCCTGACGGAGTTTCGCCCGCCGGGGAGTGGGTTCGGCTACTGCGGACGGAAGTAGCCCCGCGAACCGGGCGCCGACACGCGGGAGCCGTTGTCGGCGCCCGGTGGCCGGGCCCGTGCTGGCGGGCGGGCCGACCGCGAGGTTCTGTCAGCTCACTGGCGTGCCCGAGCGGGCCTGGCGCCGCCGTCAGGCCCACGCCCGCCGGGGTGGGCAAGCCGCAGGACCGTGGCCGCGCCCGACCCGCGAGAGCATCCGGGAGCCGCCTGCCGGCGCGTGCTCACGTGCCCGGCCCGGGGCCACCGCAAGGTACGGGCGGGCCGCCGAGTCTCCCCGGCGACCGTGCTGCGGCTGCTGCGGGACGAGGGCCTGCTGGAAGCGAACTACCGGCGGAACCGGCGCCGGTTCGCCGCCCGCCGCCCGCCGCCCGCCGCCCGCCGCACGACCGTCTTGGCGATCGACTCGCCATCAGGTGTCAGCCGGCGAGGATCCGCTCGACTCCCTCCCGGTAGCTCGTGACCTGGAACTCGGGAAAGCGGGCCGCGAACTTCGAGGTGTCGAAGATGTTGTCGGCGCGGTAGCGGACGAGCAGCTCGTACATCTCGTCGAGCGGCTTGACGAAGCGGCGGCCGAGGCGGAAGGCGAGCATCGGCAGCACCGTGTAGCCGATTCTGCGGCCGGTGACCTCGCCGGCGGTCCCGATGAGCTGGGCGTAGGACTGCCGGTCCGGGTCGATGGGCAGGTGCCACGTCTGGCCGTAGGCGTCCGGCGTGTTGCCGAGCAGGGCGAGAGCGCGGCTCGCGTCGGGGGTCCAGATCAGGGAGCGCTTCGCATGGGCGTCGATCGGGACGAACGGCCGCTTGCCCGCCTTGATCCGCTCGAAGACCAGGGAGTTCGTGTAGCTCTTCGTCCGGCCGGGGCCGTAGAACTCGGGCGCGCGGCCGATCAGGGCTTCGACCCGTCCGGCCTGCACGGCGTCGAGCAGCGTGGTGGCGATCCGTGCGCGGACCCGGCCTTTGCGTCCGCCCGGTGCGAATGCCGTCGACTCGGTCTGGGGCGTCGGATCCCCGGGATACATGTAGGTGTTGTCGAAGAAGACGAGCTTCGTGCCGTGTTCGGCGCAGGCGTCGATGACGTTGCGCATCATGGCGGGGAACTGCCGCTCCCACAGCTCCGAGTCCAGGGGCAGGCCGACGGTGAGGTAGGCGATGTCGCTGCCCGCGACGGCACGGCTGGTGGCGTCGGCGTCGGTGAGGTCCGCGGCCACGAGCTCGTCGGTGTCGTTCACCCTCACGGGTTTGCGGCTGACGAGGCGGATGTCCTCGGTGTGGTGGCGGTGGAGCTCGTTCACGAGCTCGTCGGCGATCGGTCCGCCGGCGCCGAGAACGGTCTGCATGGGATCTCCTTGAGGTGGGTGGTGCGGGTGTCGGCGGCAGCTCGACTGCGAGGAGTGCCGTGCCGCCACGTGACGATGCGGCCGACCACCGTGGCCGGGGCGCGGATCCGGCCGATGTGGTCGTCGGTCGAGCCCGCAGGCGCCTGGTCACCGGTGTGGTGCCAGCGTGTCACCGAGGTGGGCGGGAAGAGGCGAGCGAGGTGGTCGACTGCTCCGATCGGTGCCAACGCGCCGTCGTCCGGGCTGATGACGGGGGCCGGTGCAGTGGCCGGCCGGTCGAGCGTGTGCGGCGGCCGGCCGGTGAGCACCGTGCGCGCCCGTTCCCGCGTCGAGGTGCGCGCCCCGGGGCCGCCGAACGCCGGCTTCGGGAGGTCGCCGAACACCGCTGCCGTCGCCGGGACCGCCGGTGCCGCCGTGGCAGCGGCGTGGAGGCCCCCGTAGGGCCGCGCGGGTGACTGCGCCCGCGGGGCGGCGACCGCTCGTGCGATGTCGTCGATCTCGTCGCGGTGGGCCCGGTTCCCGCGTCGGCCCGCCTGTGGTTCGCCGCGCTCGGACCCCCGCCGGCACGGCGCTCGGGCTCATCACCCGTGTCGCTCACACTCAGCGACCAGTGGTCGGTAGTAGCCGGAGTCGGTGGCCACCGCCGGCGGGACGAGCACGATCGGCGCGCTGGTGCCGCCCCGCTCAACGTCCGCCGTGGGGCGCCGTCTGCGCGGTGACCACAGTGAAGGAGATGCCGGCGTCGCCGAGTCGGCGCAGCAGGTTCTCTCCCATCGCGGTGGCGGTGGTGACCTGGCCGGCGGTGGGTGGGTTGTCGTCGAAGGCCAGGCACAGCGCCGACTCGGCCAGCATCTTGGCCGTCTCGGTGTAGCCGGGGTCCGCGCCGCTGACCCGGGTGTGCACGGTCCGACCGCCGCCCTCGCCGATGACGTCGACGGTGAACCAGGTACGGTCGCGTCGCTCCGCCGACGGCCCTTCTCCCCGGGGGATGCGTCGGCCGATGGCGCGGCGCAGGGGAGGGACCTGCACGGCTGCCAGGGTCGCGACGAAGCCGACCAGCGCGCCGGCGACGGTGGCGACGCGTCGGACTCCGGCGTAGTGGGTGTAGGTGAAGTCGGGCCCGTAGTCCGGGCGGGCGAGTGCGGAGCGCCGTACGACGTCGGGGTCGATCGTGGGCAACGGGATCAGCCAGGCTCCGAGCGTACGGTCGCGGCGGGGGCGGCCGATGCGGGTGCGGACCTGTCGTCCGCGCGGTCGCGGTTCGAGACGGCGGCGTCCGGCCGCGGCCTGCAGCATGGCGCGCGGGCGCGCCAGCTGGCCGAGAGCGGAGTGCAGCGTGCCGCCGGAGATGGTGGCGTTGGTGCGGACCACTCCCCGAAGGGTCACCGGTACCCCGGCCGGCAGCTGCTGGACGGCGAGGAGCGCGCCGAGGTCGTGCGGGATCGAGTCGAAGCCGCAGGCGTGAACGAGGCGCGCACCGGTCCGCTCGGCCGTCGCGTGGTGCTCGACGTACATCCGGTCGACGAACTCGGGCTCGCCGGAGAGGTCGACGTAGTCCGTGCCGGCCGCGGCGCAGGCCGCGACCAGCGGTTCGCCGTGCTCCAGGTAGGGGCCGACCGTGGTGATCACGACCCGTGCGGACTCGGCGACACGGGCCAGGGACCGCGGGTCGGAGGAGTCGGCGTGCAGCAGTGCGGTGTCCTGCAGTTGCCGGTTGATCCGGACGAGACGGTCGCGAGCGGCCTCCAGCCCGGCCTGGTGGCGTCCGGCCAGGGCGAGTCCGGCTCCGGGAGGGAGGTGGGCTGCGAGGTACTCGGCGGTCAGAGCACCGGTGAAGCCGGTGGCGCCGAGGAGCACGACATCGAAGCGGCGCGGATCCGTGCGTGGGGACATCGAGGCTCGGTTCCTTCGGACGTACGATATGTTTACGGTGCTAACACAGCATAGGAGGACTAAGTAAGCGATGTCAACATCCGAGAAGAGCAGCTACCACCACGGCGATCTGCGAGCGGCGCTGCTGTCGACCGCAATGGAGATGCTGGAGAACGGCGAACCCTTCTCGCTGCGCGCCGTCGCACGCCAGGCCGGCGTGTCGCCGACCGCGCCGTACCGGCACTTCAAGGACCGCGACGCCCTGGAGTCCGCGCTGGCCGTCGAGGGCTTCCGCGACCTGCTGACCGACTTGGGCGGCGGGCGCGGCCTGCCCGCCTCGCCCTCGGACCTGGCCGAGTTCGCCGTCGCCTACGTCGCCTTCGCGCTGCGGCGCCCGGCCCTGTTCGGCGTGATGTTCGGCAAGCCCTGCGACAGCGCCGACGACGAGCGGATCAAGGCCGCCGACGCCCTGCACGAACTGCTGGCCGACGCACTGGATCGCGTCTTCCCCGGTGCGGACGCCTCGGCACTGGCGTCGGCGGGCTGGGGGCTCGCCCACGGGCTGGCCTGCCTGCACCTCGACGGCAAGCTGCACGCCGCATCGGAGGAGGAGGTCGCCGACCGGGTGCGCAGCGCCTTCCTCGCCATCACGTCGGTCGGCTCCTGACGCGCGCCACCCAGCCCTCGCGCGCCTCGCACCCTCTGTTGTTGACGGTGCTCACATCCCGTGCGACCCTCGATGTTAGTGATGCTCACATTGGAGGAGAGGGCCCATGTCATCAATCGGCGAACCGACCGGCCGGACCGTGGAGGTCGACCTCGGAGGGCGTCTCGTCCCCGTCCCCGAAGGCGGCCTCTACGACCGGTTCCGCATGGACACCGACCTCGACGAGGTCGTGCGGGACCCGCGGGTCAGCAGCGTCGACTTCTTCCGCCGGATGCCGAAGAGCCGCGTGGACTCCCGCATCGGGCCCACCCTGACGCCGAACTTCTACTACCGCATCTCCACGGCCCGGCTCACGATGCTCGCGCCGACCAGGGCGGTCCGGGCCCGCCTGCCCCGAGAGCTGGACCCGCTCGAGATCGCCCCGGGGCTCGGGGTCGTCTCCGTGATGGCCTTCCGCTACGACGTGTGCGACATCGACTTCTACACCGAGGCCGCGGTCGGCATCGCCGTGAAGCCGGCACGGCACGGTGGACTGGGCCTGCTCGACCTGGCCACCGGGCTCAAGAACGACTCCCTGCACTCCTACGTCCTCTCGCTGCCGGTCAGCACGGAGATCGCACAGGTGCGCGGCCACGACGGCTACGGGTTCCCCAAGTGGGTCACCGAGCTCGACGTCGGCATCGACACCGAGCGCACGTCCGCCAGGATCGCCAACGACCGGGGAGGGCTCGACCTCGCCCTGGCGGCGCCCACCCCGAAGCAGACCGCCCGGCCCACCGGGGCGCACGTCTCGACCCTGACCTCCTACACCACCATCGAAGGCGCCTGGCACTCCACGACCAGTCAGATCAACGTGCTCTCCTCGGGAACCACGCGGTTCCCCCGCGGCCTGGACCTACAGCTCGGCCAGGGCCGGATGAGCGACGACCTGCGTTCGCTGAAGCCGATCCGCACGATCCGGCTCGACGTCACCACCGAGGGCCAGCTGGCACTGCACATGCCCGTGCCCACCTCCGTCCGGGACCGGAGCTGAGGACGAGATGACCACCACGGACACCGGCCACCTCCGAGCCGCCCTCCCGACCTCGCTGACGCCGGCCCGCCTCGCCCGCCTGGCCGCCCTGGTGGCCGCCGGTGCCGACGCCCGGCGGGTCACCACGACCTCGCCGTACACCGGCGCGCCGCTCGCGGACCTGCCGGTCTCCACCCCCGACGACGTCGAGGACGCCTTCGCCCGGGCACGCGCCGCCCAGGCCGGCTGGGCGGCCACCCCGGTCGCCGACCGCAAGCGCATCATGCTGCGCTTCCACGACCTCGTCCTCCAGCGGCAGGAGGAAGCCCTCGACCTGATGCAGGCCGAGAGCGGCAAGACCCGCCGCGACGCCTTCCTCGAGGTCGGCGACATCGCCGTCACCGCCCGCTACTACGCGCGCAGCGCACAGCGGCTGCTCTCGCCCAAACGCCGCAAGGGCGCGATCTCGGTGCTGACCCACACCACCGAACTGCACCACCCCAAGGGCGTCGTCACCGTCGTCTCCCCCTGGAACTACCCGCTCAGCATGGCCGCCGGTGACGCCATCCCGGCCCTGATGGCCGGCAACGCCGTCGTGCAGAAGCCCGACACCCAGACCGCACTGACCGCGCTGTGGGCGCTGTCCCTGATGCGCGAGGCCGGCCTGCCGGCCGACGTCTGGCAGATGGCGGTCGGCCGCGGCAGCTCCATCGGAGACGCGCTCATGGCCGGCGGGGACTACGTGATGTTCACCGGCTCCACCGCCAGCGGACGCCGGATCGCGCGCGAGGCGGGCGAGCGGCTGATCGGCGCGTCCCTGGAACTCGGCGGCAAGAACGCCATGGTCGTCCTCGCCGACGCCGACGTCGACAAGGCCGCCGCCGGCGCCGTCGCCGCCTGCTTCCCCTCCGCCGGCCAGTTGTGCGTGTCCATCGAACGGCTCTACGTCGCCGACGAGATCCACGACGCGTTCGTCACCGCGTTCGTCGCGCGCACCCGGGCCATGCGCGTGGGCGCGGCCTACGACTTCTCGGTGGACATGGGCTCCCTGACCACTCCCTCCCAGCTCGACACCGTCAGCTCGCACGTCGACGACGCGGTGGCGAAGGGCGCCACCGTACTGGCCGGAGGCAGCGCCCGGCCCGACCTCGGCCCCCTGTTCTACGAGCCGACGATCCTGACCGGTGTGACCCCGCAGATGACGCTGTTCGACCACGAGACGTTCGGCCCCGTGGTCTCGCTCTACCGCTACCGGTCGGTCGAAGAGGTAGTGGCGATGGCCAACGCCACGCCGTACGGCCTCAACGCGAGCGTCTGGGGCCGCAACGGCGCCCGGGCCCGCAAGGTCGCGGCACGCCTGCGCGCCGGCACCGTCAATGTCAACGAGGCGTTCGCCGCGGCCTGGGGCAGCATCGACGCCCCCATGGGCGGCATGGGCGACTCCGGCCTCGGCCGCCGTCACGGCGCCGACGGGCTCCTCAAGTACACCGAGGCCCAGACCGTCGCCCACCAGCGCCTCCAGGGCTTCGCCCCGCCCCGCGGAGTCGGGCCCGAGCGGTGGGCGCGGATCCTGACCCGGGCGTTCAAGACGCTGCGCGCCCTGGGCGCCCGCTGACCCCTCCCCGGGACGGTGCGCCGCCTCGCTGTCCCGGCCCGCACGAAGGAAGATCAGTCATGACCAAGCGCGTCCTCCACGTCGTCACCAACGTCGGCCACTACGACGACCCGTCCCACGCCACGGGCCTGTGGCTCTCCGAACTCACGCACGCCTGGCACGTCTTCGAGGAACACGGCTACGAGCAGGCGCTCGTCAGCCCGGCCGGCGGCGCGGTGCCCCTCGAACCCCGTGCGCTGAAGTTCCCGAACTACGACAAGACCGCCAAAGCCTGGCGCGCCGACCCCGGGAGGATGGCGCTGCTCCGGAACACGGCGAGCCCGGACCGGATCGACTCCTCCGAGTACGACGCGATCTACTTCACCGGCGGACACGCGGTGATGTACGACTTCCCCGACAGCGAGGGCCTGCAGCGCATCACCCGCGAGATCCACGAGCGCGGCGGCATCGTCTCCTCGGTCTGCCACGGCTACTGCGGCCTGCTCAACACCCGGCTCTCCGACGGCTCCTACCTCATCGCCGGCCGCAAGATGACGGGATTCGCCTGGACCGAGGAGGTCCTCGCCCGTGTCGACAAACTGGTCCCCTACAACGCCGAGGAGAGGGCCAAGCAG
This sequence comes from Kitasatospora sp. NPDC088783, assembly GCF_044750705.1. NCBI lineage: Bacteria > Bacillati > Actinomycetota > Actinomycetes > Kitasatosporales > Streptomycetaceae > Kitasatospora > Kitasatospora sp. NPDC088783. The sequence continues at coordinate 428,199 of NZ_JBIVKJ010000007.1, read as the reverse complement.
CGCGGCGCGCTCTACGAGAAGGGAGCACTGCCGTTCGCCCCCTACGTCGTCACCGACGGCAACCTCCTCACCGGCCAGAACCCGGGCTCGGCCAAGGCCACGGCGAAGAAGGTCGTCCAGGCCGTCGAGGGCGACGCGTCCGAGGAGCGCGGCTGAGTCGAGACGCGGTCCCTCCGGGACAGGAGGCCGCCGGGTGGATGTCGCCGGAGGACGCGCTCCGTGCCAGCGACCGGGCAGTGGACGTCGGCAAGGGCGACGAGCACCCGCTCCGGCTCCTCGCCGAGATGCCGCATCCCGCGGTCCGCACCGAGGCCGAAGAGGTCGAGCAGTCCCAGGCACTCATCAACGAAGCGCTGGTCCACGACGGTCGCCGGGGACCAGACCCTACGGCTCCGCATGGATCGCGTCCAGCGGACCGTCGCGCCAGGCGTCGGCCACCAGTCCGACCGCGGCGGCGTCGACAAGGACTTCGCTGTGCTCGTGGTCGAGCCCGAAGTAGGTCGGCACCTCCCCGTACCCGTCCACCAGTTCGCCCGGGTCGCCGTCGAAGCCGGTGAGCGGCTCCTCCTCGACCGGCAATCTGCGCCGCGGCGGCGGAAGGTCGTCGGGGCGCTCCGGCTCGATCCCGCGGCGGGCCAGGTCCTCGAAGACGGCGTCCGGTCCGCAGTCGATGTGCTCGCTGTCGTGACGGCCGGAGCAGGGCTCCGGGCACTCCATTTCCGCGCAGGACTCCGGTTCCGGCAGTGCGGCTTCGTTGATCAGGTGGTAGACGAGACGCCGTGCCACGGCCTCACGAGCGGCGATCATCTCCAACGAGAGCCGGAAGCCTGCCTCCCGGAACTCCTCGTCCGCCGGCTCGAAAGGCGGACGAGGGGCGTCCTCGGCGGTCCAGGTAGACGCCGACTCCAGCGACACCAGCAGCCACGCCACCTCGAGCGGTTCGACGTCGTCGTCCTCGGCGAGACCCGTCACGGCTTCCGCAGCCCGCCGCACGTGTTCGAGGGGAGCCAAGTGGCGGAGACGGGCCGCGGTCCACGCCGCCGACTGCACGTGCGCCAGGTCAGCCTCCTGGACCAGCGCGCTGTCGCGGAGCCGTCGGGCCCGTTTCACCAGCCGGGTCAGGCGGTCCCGGCATCCGAGCAGGCCCGTGGTCGGAGTCGGCCCGAGCGGGACGGCCGCCCGACCGTCGAACGGCTGGTCGCACAAACAGCAGTCCGGTGCAGCGACTTGACGCGAAGTGGGTGCCATCGGCAGGACGGAGCGGATCGCGGCCCGGGCATGGGCGGGAATGTGCACGGGTGTGGCTCCGCCGGGGGGCGGAACGCGGCCGCAGTCCGGCGCGTACGCCTATCCTCGACACCGCCGCCAACGATCTGTCACCGTCCTGACAGCCAGCCCCGGAAAAGTCTGACGAAACCTGGCAACCGCCAAAGCAGGAGCGTGCAGCCGTCTGGCATCCGACCCAGGAAGGCGGCCTGTCAAGCGTGGCAGCCGCTCTGTCCCACCAACCAACCGCCACACGGCAGGAGTTGGCTCGGGCCTTGCAGGAACTGCAGCGCGCGGCCGGGCAACTGAGTTCACGCAGGATAGCGTCCTGATCGCGGACCGGCCCGACCTCCCCGGCTGCCCCAGTCACGAAGGCGTCCGCACCGCCCTCAACGGTCTCCACGTACCGAGGTGGGACACCGTTCGGGCGATCGTCGCGGTGCTGGCCGACCAGTGCGACCCACCCAGGGGTCCACAGGGCGAGGTCCGACGGTTCCAGCGCCTGTGGCGGGCGGTGCACACCGGCGAAGCGGGCACCATGAGGTCCGCCCGGGAGCTGACGCTGCACGGCTGGGGCGGCGAGAACGGCGAGTGGACGCCGGAATCGGTCGCCGGAGTGCTGCTGAATCCGTTCAACGCCGTCGAGATCCACCCGTCCCTCGCCGTCCCGCACGAGCCCGCACTGACAGAGGACGACTGGGTCAGCTCCGGGGTCCGGCTCATCGAGGAACACGGCGCGCAGTTCGCGCTGCGTGCGCTGCTGCGCATCCTCAAGGGCGACTGCATGGGGGCCGAGAGCGGCTCACCCCACGGATACCGGGACCTGGACTACGAAGCGCTGGAGATGCACCTCGGCTTCCGCTACGGCTGCCAGGAGATCGTCCGGCGCCTGCGCGCGGAGCCGAATCTGCTCCCGGCCTCGATCCGGGCCGTGCACGCCGACGACACGATGGACCGCGAGGACCGCATCGAGATGCTGCGCGCCGAGGCCGACCACAGCCTGGTGCGCGAGGTGATGACCCTGACTCCGGACACCTGGGACGAGATCTCCGAGGAGGCCCGGCACCAGGTCTTCGGCTACCTCGTGAAGAGCATGATCCCGGTCGGCCGGCCCGGCCAGCCCCCGTCGGGGCGCTTTCTGATCACCTGGCGCATCCCGGAGGCCCGCAGCCAGTAGACGCTGCGCGCCCGGCCCCGCCGGACGGGGAGGCCACGGGCCTCCGGGAGGCGGGTCGACAGGTCAGGCGGTGGCCGCGATGCGGTGGCGCGAGGCCGGCATCACATCGTCACGATCAGTAGCACCGCGTAGCGCCATGCGATGGACCGCCTGCCCGACTTCGTGGTCTCTGCTCGGCACTTCCCACCGCATCTCCTGACGGGAGAGTGTTCACCCGCGTGATTGGAGTTGCGCGGTGATGATTGAAGATGGTTGGTACTGGCCAGTTTCATTGACATTCGAGCATCGTGCTGCTGCCATTGCCGCACTACCCGCGTGGGCCGGCCCCGGCGATCGGCTCCATCCGCCTCTCGGGATGGGCCGGTTCGTGACGGCGAGAGGCCCCGGGGGCGTTCCGTTCGTCCGTTGAAGGAGTACCGGCATGAAACGCTTTCTCCGGTTCCGGCCCGTCGCCGTGTGTGCGATCGTGCTGGCGGGCTTGGTGTTGGCCCCGCAGGCGGCGCGGGCCTCGACTGGGGCGACCAGTGCTTCGGGGAGCGCGCTGGCGGTCACTCCTCCGATGGGCTACAACAACTGGGCCCGGTTCGGGTGTTCGGCCGACAACCCGAACAGCGGTGACGTCGGGCCGTCCGAGGCGCTGATCCTGGGTCAGGCGGCGTCCCTGGTCAGTTCGGGGCTGGCCGCCAAGGGGTACCGGACCGTCACCATCGACGACTGCTGGATGACGCACTCCCGCGACGCGAGCGGCAACCTGGTGGCGGACCCTGCCAGGTTTCCGAACGGGATGGCGTACATCGGTCGTCAACTACACAGCCAGGGGCTGGAGTTCGGTATCTACGAGGACATCGGCAACTCGACCTGCGGCGGCTACCCCGGCGACTACGGCCACTTCCAGCAGGACGCCGACCTGTTCGCGTCCTGGGGGGTGGACTACGTCAAGCTGGACGGCTGCAACATGCCCTCGGCCGACAACAACCTCGCCGGGTACACCAAGGACTACGCCGCCTTCGCCGCCGCGCTGAAGAAGAACGCCGGCCACCGCGACCTGGTCTTCTCGAACTCGGCGCCCGCCTACTTCTCCATCGGCCCGACCGACCTGGGCAGTTGGTACTCGATCGTCGACGCCTCCGCCAGCAGCAGCCAGCTCTGGCGCAGCGGCTACGACGTGAAGATGGCGCACGCCGGCGGAAGCGCCTGGACCAAGCCGGGCAACCAGGCGGGCGTGCTGACCCAGTACGGCTACAACACCGAACTGGCCCGCTACTCCGGCCCCGGGAACTGGAACGACCCGGACTTCCTGATCCCCGACCAGCTGACCGACGCCGAGACCCGCAGCCAGATCGCGCTGTACTCGGTGACGTCGTCGCCGCTGATCCTGAGCACCGACGTCCCCCACCTGTCGGCGGCGGCGCTGGCCGCCCTGAGCAACTCCGAGGTGATCGGCGTCGACCAGGACGCCCTGGGCGCCGGCGCCGTGCGGATGGGCGACGGGCCGGCCAACTCCGGCAGCGGCGTCGAGCTCGTGGCCAAGCCGCTGTCCGACGGCAGCCTGGCCGCCGTCGTGCTGAACAAGGGCTCCGCCGTCCAGGCCGGCTACATCCTGAGCCTGTCAGCGCTCGGCCTCGACACGGCCGGGAGCGGCTGCGGCTACACCGTCAAGGACCTCTGGGGCAACCAGGGTTGGGCCGGGAACACCTCCGCCGCCTCGGCCGGGTCGGTGGCGCTGGCGAACATCGGCAGCCACGACAACGCCATGCTGAGGATCACCCCGAACGCCGGTTGCGCCGGGTACACCCCCACCGGCCAGATATCCGCCAGCCCGCGCGGCATCAACAGCGCCCCGCTGTGTCTGGAGCGGTACGGGTCCGCCACCGCGGTGGACATCGCCACCTGCACCGGGGCGACCAAGCAGCAGTGGCGGCTGAGGGCCGACGGCACCGTCCGTCTGGTCGAGCCCGGAGCGGGCGGAACCGCCCAGTGCCTGACCGCGCCGTCCGGCACCACGACCAGTGCCGTCAACGGCCAGTCCGGACGGTGGCTGCGGGTCGACGCCTGCGGCGCCGCCGCGGACGCCGGCTACCAGAACTGGTCCTACGGGCGTGACGGCAACCTGGTCCTGGCCGGGTCCACCGCCGGCGCGGGCCTGTGCGCGGACGTCTACGGCGCGACCACCGGCACCTCCGGCACCCCGGTCGACCTCACCGCCTGCGCGGCGGCCCCGGACGCCCTGAAGGCGGCCCAGGTCTGGGCGGCACCGGTCGGCGCCTCCACCTACCAGGCCGACCGCGCCGGCACCCTCGGCGGCCAGGCGCAGGTCTCCGCCTGCGGCACCTGCCCCGACGGCAGGCTGGTCGGCTTCATCGGCGGCACCACCAACACCGGCACCCTGACCTTCGCCGACGTCGAGGTCGCCACCGCCGGCACCTACCAGTTGCAGATCGACTACATCAACGGCGACAGCGGGGCCCGCACCGGGAACATCAGCGTCAACGGCGGCACCCCGACCCCCGTCGGCTTCCCCAGCAACGGCAGCTGGACCACGGTCCAGTCGAAGCTGGTCACCGTCGGCCTGAAGGCCGGCGCCAACACCATCCGGTTCGGCAACCCCGACGGCTGGGCCGCCTCCATCGCCACCCTCAGCGTCCCCACCGTCCCCACCGGCCGGCTGTACTTCGCCGACACCGACGGCACCCTCGGCGGCCAGGCGCAGGTCACCGCCTGCCCGACCTGCCTCGACGGCAGGCTGGTCGGCTTCATCGGCGGCACCACCAACACCGGCACCCTGACCTTCACCGTCCCCGCCGAGACCACGGGCACCTACCAGCTGCGGATCGACTACATCAACGGCGACGCCGGCGCCCGCACCGGGAACATCAGCGTCAACGGCGGCGCCCCGACCGCCGTCGACTTCCCCAGCAACGGCAGTTGGACCGTCCCGCAGGCCAAGACCGTCGCCGTCACCCTCCGGGCCGGAGACAACACCATCCGGTTCGGCAACCCCGACGGGTGGGCCGCCTCCGTCTCCACCGTCACCCTCTGACCGCCGGGCCACCCGGAGAGAGCGGCACCGGGCCGCCGGATGCGCCTCCCCCGGTGGGCGATCCGGCGGCCCGGTGGTCCGTCGGCGGCAAGGGTTCGAAGACAGGCCCTAGCGGCCGAGGTTGAAGGTGAGGGCGGGGTTCGCGTTCCGGGCCAGGGTGTGGGCGAAGTCCGGCCACCAGGCGCCGGCGGCGGGGTCCTCGCTGCCGTACTCGGGGTCGGCGGGGCCCGGCGTGCCGCGGTGGCAGGTGCCGTCCGACTCGCCGATGGTCTTGACGTAGAGGTAGGCGTCGGCGAGGGGCCGGCCGGTGTCGGCGGTGGGGCGGACGCCGATGCCGCGGCCGGGGGCGTTGCACCAGGGCTCGGCGTCGGTGTACTTGCCCGCCGGGGGGATCCAGGCGCCCTGACCGTTGCGGCTGCTGTCCAGGACGTAGTGGGTGAGGTCCTTGACGGGGGGCTTCCCGACGGTCTGGTCGAACCAGGCGTCGACCCACTTCCAGGTGGAGGGGTCGGAGAAGTCCACGGCATTGCCGGGCTGTCCGTCGTTGGGGGCGGCGGGCGAGTAGTACTGGCTGGCGCAGGTGTCGGTCCGGCCGCGGGCCTCGGCCGGGCCCTCGGTGGCGTACCAGACGCAGGTGGAGACCCAGGTGGCGTACCGGTTGAGCTGGTCGGTGGGCTGGTAGTTGGAGACGTTCAGCGAGAAGCCCTGGGTCTTGGACAGGTTCGCCTTGATCAGCCGTCCGGCCAGCTCGCCGACCGGCTGCCAGTTGCTGCTGCCGCCGTCGAGGTAGACGGAGGTCTTCGGCTGGGCCTCCATGATGTCCGCCGCCGCACGGATGTCGGCGTAGCGCTGCTCGGTGCGGGTGCCGTCCGGGTCGCCCTCGGGGCAGTCCTCGGGCAGCAGGGCCAGGCCGTCGGGTTCGACGATGACGGCGGCGCGGCCGGTGCCGATGCCGTCGGCGACGCCCTGGACCCAGGCCCGGTACGCCGCCGGGTCGGCCGCGCCGCCGGCCGAGTAGAAGCTGCAGTCGCGGCCGGTGACGTTGTAGAGGACGAAGACCGGGACGGTGCCGGTGGCCTTGGCCGCCAGCATGGTCTTCCGGACGACCTTCCCGATCTCGGCGGGGGTGCCGTAGTCGAGCCAGATCGCCTGCGGCCAGCTGGCCAACTGGGCCATCCGCAGGGCGTCCTGGACCTTGCCCGCCTTGAGGTCGGCGACCGCCTGCCGGGCCGCCCCGGCCTCGGGGTCGACGTAGAAGCGGGTGTTCCCGGGCAGGGTGTGGTCGACCGCCGGAGTGCCGGACGCGGCAGCGGCCACTCCGCCGCCCAGGCCGCCGGAGGCGAGCGCCGCGCAGGCCACGGGGACGAGCAACCGTCGCACTCTGCTCATGGGGAAGGTCTCCTTCGTACGGGGTGGGGCAGGGGTGGGTGGGGGTGTGCCCGGCGGCGGGGTGTGCCCGGTGCCGGGGTCCGGCGGATCGGCGGCACGCGGGGCCGGGCGGCGCGCCGTCGAGGGCGCGGGCCGGTGGTGCGGGCGGCGGTGCGTACGTGCGCGCGGGCAGGCGGGCAGGCGGGCAGGCGGGCAGGCGGGCAGGCGGGAAGCACGAGGCGGGGCGGTCGGCAGTGCGTCGGAAGGCTCGCCAGGTGGAAGCGCTTCCAGTTTTGTCGCCGACCCGGGCCGCCGTGGGCACTCATGGTGGGGGGTGCGCGACGGACGTGTCAAGAGCCTTCCGAGCAGCCGGGCGGCGGGGGCGCCACCGCGGGCGGACGGTCGGCGGCGCTCCGGGCGACGGCGGTCAGGTGCGGTCCGGAGTGGCCGTCGAGGGGAGCCGCGGGGTGGTGTGGGTCTTCTTTTCGCAGCTCAGACAGGTGGGTGGGGTGGGTTGAGGCGGGCCCGAAGCGGCCGGGTGCCGCACGTCGAGGCGTCGGAGCGGCCCGGCGGAGGACGGTGGCGGGTGGCGGCCGGGACGGTCGGTGCGTCCGGGGTGGGGCGGGTGGCGGGTCGGCGGCCGGAAGCGCTACCGGAAAAACCGGGCATGCGCGGGTGTCGGCTCCGGTGGGTCACGATCCGGACGGCCGGGGGCGTGGGATCATCGCAGTGTCCGCCGCCACGTGAAGCCGAGGAGCAAGTGTTTCGATGGAGCCGTCGCCCAGGCGCATGCCGACCCTCGACGAAGTGGCGGAACGGGCCGGCGTCTCGCGTACCGCCGCCTCGCGCGTGATCAACAACGTGCCGCACGTCAGTCGGGCGAAGCGGGAGGCGGTGGAGCGGGCGGTCAAGGAGCTGGGCTACGTCCCCAACCCGACCGCGCGGGCCCTGGCCACCCGCAAGGTCGGCGCGGTCGTGCTGGCCGCCTCCAGCGACGAGGCCGGGCTGTTCGCCGATCCCTTCTTCGCCGAGGTCGTGGTGGGGGTGAGCGCGGCGCTGGAACAGTCCGACCTGGAGCTGATCCTGCTGCTGGCCAACACCCCGCGCGGCCGGGAACGCCTGCGGCAGACGGTCCGCTCGCGGCGGGCGGACGGCATCATGCTGATGCCGCTGGACGGCGACGACCCGCTGGGCGGGCTGGGCGAACAACCCGGAGTCCCGGTGGTCTTCGGCGGCCTGCCGCTGACCGGCGAGCCGCGCTGGTACGTGGACGCCGACAACCGCGGCGGCGCCCGGCTGGCGGCCGAGCACTTCGCCCGGACCGGTCGGCGGCGTCCGGTGATGATCACCGGCCAGGCGGACCAGCGGGTCTCGTCGGCCCGCCGACAGGGCTTCACCGAGGGCCTGTTGCTGGCCGGCGTCCCCCTGCTGGACGCGGTCTCCGGCGACTTCCAGGAGGAGGGCGGCGTCCGGGCGATGGCCCGACTCCTGGACGCGCACCCGGAGTTGGACGCGGTCTTCGCCGCCTCGGACGGCATGGCGATCGGGGCGCTCCGGGAACTGCGCCGCCGCGGACGCCGGGTGCCCGAGGACGTGGCGGTGATCGGGTTCGACGACCTGGCCAGCGCCCGGCTGACCAACCCGCCGCTGACCACGGTGCACCAGCCGGTGCGGGCCCTGGGCCACGAGATGGCCCGGATGCTGGTCGGCGCGATCGACGGCCAGGACCCGAGCCCGCTGATCCTGCCCACCCGGCTGACCGTCCGCGAATCCGCCCCGTCACCCGCCCTCCCGGCCCCGACCGCCGCCCCGGCCGCGACCCGCGGGACCCACTGAGGAGCGGGGGCGGCACCTGCGGAGACGGCCGGGAAGGAACCCGCCGCCCGCACCGGCGGCGGGCCGGTCGGGCGCGGCAGGCGCACGGGCAGGACTCCGACAGACGGCGGCAGGAGGCGGACGGCGGACGGCGGACGGCGCTGACGTTCGGCGGCGCGATCGACGGCCGGCCGGGGCTCGAACCCGCTGAGAGCCGGTCGACACCCGCAGGGGCGATCAGGGAAGGCCCACCGCCCCTGCGCCGCCGGGCAGTTCGGGGACGGCTCGGACGTCGGGGCAGGGCTCGGCGGACGGCGCCGACCTGCGGCGACAGCCCGGGCCCGAACCCGCCGGGCCGGGCCGGGGGGAGCCCGTCGACCGCTCCGACGGCGGCCGGCCGTTCGAGGGCGGAGCGGGTGCCGGGGCGGATGGCGTTGCGGGGCGGCGTGGCGCGCGACGACTGGAAGCGCTTCCAAATTTTTTCCGGTTCACCCGGGCAACGCCCTTGACACCCCGACCTCACACAGCCGAAACTTCCGGCACAGCCGTGGAAGCGCTTCCAGTATCAGGCTTCCGGCTGAAGGACCATGGAAATCCCCTCCGCATCAGCAGTCGTCCGGCCCGGCCGGCGACGCAGCGCAGCCTTGCGTCACGCCCACGAATGGGAGCGCTCCCACATGTCTTCTGTCCAGGCCCGACCGGCCCCCTCCGCGGTCTCCGCCGTCTCCGCGGACTCCACGGACTCCGTGAACCTCCCGGAGGACGCGGAGGACGTCCGCCGCTTCCCCGCCGGCTTCCTGTGGGGCAGCGCCACCTCCGCGTACCAGATCGAGGGCGCGGCGAACGAGGACGGGCGCGGCGCGTCGATCTGGGACACCTTCTGCCGCACGCCCGGCCGGGTGCACCGGGGCGACACCGGTGACGTGGCCGCCGACCACTACCACCGCTGGCGCGAGGACGTCGCGCTGATGAAGGAGCTGGGCCTCAACGCGTACCGGTTCTCGGTGTCCTGGCCGCGGGTGCAGCCGACCGGGCGGGGCCCGGCGGTGGAGCGCGGGCTGGACTTCTACCGGCGGCTGGTGGACGGGCTGCTGGAGGCCGGGATCACGCCGGTCGCCACGCTCTACCACTGGGACCTGCCGCAGGAGTTGGAGGACACGGGCGGCTGGCCGCGGCGCGCCACCGCCGAGCGTTTCGCGGAGTACGCCCGGCTGGTGGGCGAGGCGCTGGGCGACCGGGTGCGGCACTGGACCACCCTGAACGAGCCCTGGTGCTCGGCCTTCCTGGGCTACGGCTCCGGGGTGCACGCCCCCGGCCGCACCGACGCCGGTGACGCGCTGCGCGCGGCGCACCACCTCAACCTGGCGCACGGCCTGGGCACGGCGGCGCTGCGCTCCGTGCTGCCGCGCGGCGCCGAGCTGTCGGTGTCGCTCAACCTGCACCAGGTCCGGCCGCTCACCCCGAGCCCGGCGGACCTGGACGCCGCCCGGCGGATCGACGCGGTGGGCAACCGGGTCTTCCTCGGTCCGATGCTGCGCGGCGCCTACGACGAGGACCTGCTGGCGGACACCGCGCACCTGGTGGACTGGGACGGGCTGGTCCGGCCCGGCGACCTGGCCACCGCCGCCGCCCCGATCGACCAGCTGGGCCTGAACTACTACACCCCGGCGGTGGTCTCGGCGGGCGGCGGCGTCCGCAACGACGCGCACGGCCGCAGCGAGCACAGTCCGTGGTCGGGCGCCGAGGGGGTGGCGTTCCACCAGCCCCCCGGCGAGGTCAGCGCGATGAACTGGAGCATCGACCCGTCCGGTCTGCGCGACCTGCTGGACCGGGTGCACCGGGAGCGTCCGGGCCTGCCGATCGTGATCACCGAGAACGGGATGGCCTGCGAGGACTACGTCTCGCCCGAGGGCGTGGTCAACGACACCGAACGGATCGCCTACCTGCACCAGCACCTGGGCGCGGTGCACGAGGCGATCGAGGCCGGGGTGCCGGTGGCCGGGTACTTCGCCTGGTCGCTGATGGACAACTTCGAGTGGGCGTACGGCTACGCCAAGCGCTTCGGCCTGGTCTACGTGGACTTCGCCTCGCAGCGGCGCACGCCGAAGAACAGCGCGCTCTGGTACGGCCGGACCAGCCGCCGCGGCGGCCTGACCCGGCGGCCCTGAAGGAGCGCCCGCAGATGCGAACGATCGTGCGCCGTCTCGGCTTCTACCTGCTGGCCGGCTTCGCGGCGGTGACCGCCAACTTCTTCCTGGCCCGGCTGCTGCCCGGCAGCGCGCTGCAGAACGTGCTGTCCAAGCTGCGCTCGGCCAACCTCGACCAGGAGGCGGTCAAGGCCCTGGAGGCCCAGTACGGCGGGGGCCACGCGAGCCTGCTCTCGCAGTACCTCACGTACCTGGGCCACCTGCTCCGGGGCGACCTGGGCGTCTCCACCTCGCAGTCCTCGCCGGTGGCGACCATCCTGGGCGAGAGCCTGCCGTGGACGCTCGGACTGGTCGGCACGGCGACCGTACTGGCCTTCCTGGTCGGCACGGTGGGCGGCATCGTGATCGGCTGGAAGCGCAACGGGCTGCTGGACGGCCTGCTGCCGGCCACCACCTTCTTCCAGGCCGTGCCGTACTTCATCCTGGCCTTCCTGGTGATGATGACGCTGGGCTTCTTCGGCGGCCTCTTCCCGTACCAGAACGGCTACGACATCGGCCGGGACGCCGACCTGACGCCCGGGTGGAACGGCCCGTTCGTGCTCAGCGTGGTCGAGCACGGCGCACTGCCGGTGCTGACCGTGGTGCTGGCCTCGCTGGCCGGCTGGGTGGTCGGCATGCGCAACCTGATGATCACCACGATGGACGAGGACTACGTCCTGGTCGCCGCGGCGAAGGGCCTGCCGCAGTGGCGGGTGGCGGCGGTCGCCGCGCGCAACGCGATCCTGCCGACCATCGCCAACTTCGCGCTGTCGATCAGCCTGGTGGTCACCGGCTCACTGGTGACCGAGATCGTCTTCACCTACCCGGGCGTCGGCTGGCAGATCTACCAGGCCGTCCTCACCGGTGACTTCCCGCTGCTCCAGGGGATCCTGCTGGTCGTCGTGTTCACCGTGCTGGCCGTGAACCTGATCGCGGACATCGCCTACGTCGCCCTCGACCCCCGCGCCCGCAAGGAGGCCTGAGCGATGCCCCGGATGCTCCGCTCCCGCAAGGTGGCCACCGGCCTGGTGCTGCTGCTGGTCCTGCTGCTGCTGGCCCTGGTCGGTCCGCTGCTCGCCCCGCACGCGCCGGACTTCCAGGCCAACCGCAGCAGCGGCCTGCCGCTGCCGCCGTCCGCCGAGTACTGGCTCGGCACCGACCAGCAGCAGCACGACCTGTTCTCCCGGTTGCTGTCCGGCGGCCGCGACACCCTGCTGATCTCCTTCCTGGCCGGCGCGCTGGCCAACGTGCTGTCCGTCCTGGTCGGCGTCACCGCCGGGTACCTGGGCGGACTGGCCGACGAGGTGCTCTCCGCGCTGACCAACATCTTCCTCGCGCTGCCCGGCCTGCTGATCCTGATGGTGATCATGAAGCCGCTGCCGCCGTCGGAGACCTCGAACCCGTTCCTGATCGGCTCGGTGATCGCGGTCACCGCGTGGGCCTGGGGCGCCCGGGTGCTGCGGGCCCAGACGATGGCGCTGCGCGGTCAGGACTACGTCGAGGCGTCCAAGGTGATCGGCGAGCGCACCTGGCGGATCATCCTCTTCGAGGTGGTGCCGAACCTGCTGCCGATCCTGGCCTCGGCGTTCATCTTCACGGTGATCTACGGCATCGGCACGTACACCGCGCTGGCCTGGCTCGGCGTGATCAGCCCGGCCTCGGTGACCTGGGGCACGGTGCTCAACGAGGCGCAGGCGTCCGGTGCGGCGATCAACGGCTACTGGTGGTGGTACCTGCCGCCGGCGCTGGCGGTGGCCCTGGTCGGCATCGCGCTGGCGCTGATCAACTTCGGCATCGACGAGATCACCAACCCGCGGCTGTCCTCGGTGCGCGGCGGCCGGGGCGTCAAGGTCCGCTTCCGGCTGGGGCTGACCCCGGTGCTGCGGACCGCCACGGGCGACCGCGACCGGACCGAACCGCCTTCCGCGGACGGCGAGTTCACGCCCACGGCGGTGCGGACCGCCGCGAAGAGCGGAGACCCGAAGACCCTGGAGGCCCAGCCGTGACCGGCGAACCGATCCTCGAAGTGCGCGACCTGTGCGTCGACTACGGCCTGGGCGACCGGGCGGTGCGCGCCATCACCGACGCGAGCCTCACCCTGCGCCGGGGCGAGGTGCTCGGCCTGGCCGGCGAGTCCGGCTCCGGCAAGTCCACCCTGGCGTACGCGCTGACCCGGCTGCTGCGCGCCCCCGGCGTGATCACCGGCGGCGAGGTCCGCTTCCACGGCCGGGACGGCTCGCTGGACCTGCTGGCGGCCGACGCGGCCGAGCTGCGCCGGGTGCGCTGGAACCAGATCTCGGTGGTCTTCCAGAGCGCCATGCACGCCCTGAACCCGGTGGCCCGGATCGACGCCCAGCTGACCGACGCGCTGCGGGCGCACCGCGCCCGGCTGACCGCCGCGCAGCGCACCGAGCGGGCGGCGGAACTGCTGCGGCTGGTGGGCATCAGCGCGGACCGGCTGCGCAGCCACCCGCACGAGCTGTCCGGCGGCATGCGGCAGCGGGTGATGATCGCGATGGCCCTGGCGCTGGACCCGGAGATCGTCATCATGGACGAGCCGACCACCGCGCTGGACGTCGTCACCCAGCGCGAGATCCTCACCGAACTACTGCGGCTCAAGGACGAGTTGGGCTTCGCGATCGTCTTCATCACGCACGACCTGTCCCTCCTGGTCGAGCTGGCCGACACCATCGCGATCATGTACGCGGGGCGGCTGCTGGAACGCGCCCCGGCCCGGGCGCTGTTCGAGGGCCCCCGGCACCCGTACACGGCCGGCCTGCTCGACTCCTTCCCCGCGCTGCACGGCGAACGGGTGCGGATGGAGGGCATCCCCGGCTCGCCGCCCGCCCTGACCGCACTGCCGACCGGCTGCTCCTTCCACCCGCGCTGCGCGTTCGCGCTGGAGCGCTGCGCCGTCGACTTCCCGCCCACCACCGTGCCCGCGGGCGACTCCGCCGAGCGGCTGGCCGCGTGCTGGCTGCACGGGGGCGGCCGTGGACTGCCGGCACCGCCGGCCCGATCCCTGGGGAGGAACCTGTGACCGGCACCGTCGACCCCGCCGCACCCCGCGTGGTGCACGGCCCCAAGCGGCCGGGCGTCCCGGCCCTGGAGGCCCGGGGCCTGACCAAGCACTTCCCGGTGCACCGGGGGCTGCGCGGCCGCGCGGTGGTGCACGCCGCCGAGGACATCTCGCTGGCGCTGCCCGAGGCGACCGTGACGGCGGTGGTGGGCGAGTCGGGTTCCGGCAAGTCCACGCTGTCGCGGCTGCTGACCCGGCTGATCGCGCCGACCTCGGGCGAACTGCTGCTCGACGGCGAGCCGGTGGGCACCTCGGCCCGGGAGCGCCGGGCGTACACCAGCCAGGTCCACCTGGTCCTGCAGGACCCGTTCTCCTCGCTGAACGGCGTGCACGGCGTCCGCTACCACCTGGAGCGGCCGCTGAAGCTGCACCGCAAGGCACGCGGCGAGCAACTGGACTTGCTGGCAAAGGAGTTGCTGGAGCGGGTCAGTCTCACCCCGGCCGACCGCTACCTCGACAAGTTCCCGCACGAGCTGTCCGGCGGACAGCGCCAGCGGGTCGCCATCGCCCGCGGCCTGGCGGTGCGCCCCCGGGTGCTGCTGGCCGACGAGCCGGTGTCGATGCTGGACGTCTCGATCCGGCTGGGCGTGCTCAACCTGCTGGACGAGCTGCGCGAGCGCGAGCGGCTGGCCATCCTCTACGTCACCCACGACATCGCCTCGGCCCGCTACCTGGCGGACACTGTGGTGGTGATGTACGCGGGACAGGTGGTGGAGTCCGGCCCCGCGCAGCAGATCACCGACTCCCCGGCCCACCCGTACACCCGGCTGCTGCTGAGCGCCGCGCCGGACCCGCACCGCAGCGGGCCGGTGGTGCTGCGCGGCCGGGGCGCGCCGCCGAGCCTGATCGACCCGCCGGGCGGCTGCCGCTTCCACCCGCGCTGCCCGTTCGCGATGCCGGTCTGCGCCGAGGCCGCGCCGCCCGCCCTGCCGGCCGGGCCCGACCGGGTCGCGGCCTGCTGGCTGCTGAGCCCGGACCGGACGGCGGAGGCCGTGGGGCCCGCCGCCGTGGCCGAGGCCGACGGTGCCACCCCCTACCCCGGCGAGTAGCGGGCCCGTCCCGCGCCCCTGGTCCCGTACGTCCGCGTACGGCGCTTCCCACCGAAACCCCGCCCGGCGGCGTGCGACCGCCGGGACTCGACGCCGCCGCCGAGTCGGCGCCGAACCACAGAAGGAGCACGTCACCATGAGCCGTTCCACCGCTCGGAGAGCCGCCGCCCTGGTCGCGGCGATCGGCCTCGGTATCACCGCCTGTTCCGGCTCCGGCGCGGGCTCGGGCAAGGCCGCGAAGGACCGCACCCTGGTGGTGGAGTCCAACCCGGTGCCCTCCTTCACCGAGAACTACAACCCGTTCGACGGCAACTCCTTCCTGACTCTCGCCAACGCCCGCTCGCTGGTGTGGGAGCCGCTGTTCCAGTTCAACACCCTCACCGAGCAGGACCCGATCCCGTGGCTGGCCCAGGGCTACGAGTGGTCGAACGGGAACAAGACCCTCAAGCTGACGCTGGCCCCGGGCGTCAAGTGGAGCGACGGCCAGGCGTTCTCCTCGGCCGACGTCAAGTTCACCTTCGAGCTGCTGAAGGCCAACCCGGCGGCCAACGGCGGCGGCGCCCCGCTGCCCGGCACCATCGAGACGCCCGACGCCGACACCGTGGTGATGAGCTTCGACGTCCCGCAGAAGGCCAACTTCGCCGGCATCGCCAACCAGCTGATCGTGCCCCAGCACGTCTGGTCCGGCGTCCAGGACCCGGCCACCGCGGTGATCAAGGCCGACCGGCTGATCGGCACCGGCCCGTACCTGCTGGACAAGTTCACCAGCCAGAACGTCACCTTCAAGGTCAACCCGCGGTTCCGCGAGACCCCGAAGGTCAAGCGGATCTCCTTCCCCGCCTACGCCACCAACGACGCGGCCGCCCTGGCGCTCAGCTCCGGCGAGATCGACCTCGCGGGCAACAACATCAACAACGTGCTGAACACCTTCGTCGGGAAGAACCCGCAGCACCACCACCTGTTCCAGGAGGACGCGCCGTACTTCCCGGCGTCCAACACGGCCTCGCTCTTCCTCAACACCAAGAGCGGGAGCGCCCCGGCGCTGGCCGACCCGGCGGTGCGGCAGGCGATCAGCGCGGGCATGAACCGCAAGGCGTACACCAGCCAGTGCGAGACCGACTACGCGCTGCCCGCCACCTCCTCCAGCGGCCTGCTGCTGCCCAACGACGCCAAGGCGCTGGACCCGGCGCTGAAGGACGACCTCAAGCCGGAGGCCGACGCCGCCGAGGTCGACTCGCTGCTGGGCGCGGCCGGCTGGAGCAAGACCGACGGCAAGTGGACCAAGGACGGCAGGACGATCAAGTTCACGATCATCGACCCGAACTCGTTCACCGACTACTGGTGCGCGGCCCAGGCGATGGCCAAGGACCTCGACGCGCTCGGCTTCGACGTCGACGCGAACGGCGCGTTCGACTTCAACAGCTGGAACACCGCGATCACCACCGGAAAGTACGACGCGGCGATCCACTGGGGCCAGGGGGGCACCGCCTACCAGCGCCTGCAGTACGTGCTGGACCCGCGGATGGGTGCCGAGACCGGCAAGGTCGCGGCGGGCGACTTCAGCAAGTACGACCCGGCGAAGTCGCTGGACGCGGTGAAGGCCTTCGAATCGGCGGCCGACCCGGCGGCCGAGCAGGCCGCGCTGCACGACCTGCAGCGGATCATGTCGCAGGACGTGCCCGCCGTGCCGGTCTTCTACGGCCCCGCCTGGTACGAGTACAACGACACCCAGTTCACCGGCTGGCCGAACGAGAGCGACCCGTACATGAACCCGTCGCCCAACAGCCAGGCGTACGAGTACATCATCCTCAAGCTGGCCCCGCGCGACTGACCCGCGCACCGGGCGGCAGAGCCGTACGCCCACGGGTGGAAGCGCTTCCGGACCCGCCGGACGGGAGCGCTTCCCCCACCACCCCGGAGTTCCGCGCGCGACACGACGGACCCCCACCGGCGTCCGCGCGCGGCGCACCACAGGCACCACAGGCACCATCCCCCACCCACCCGTGCCCCAAGGAGGCCGACCATGCGATCCTCTGCGCAGTCCCGTCAACTCCGCGGCCGTCGCTGGCTGCTCGCCCCGCTCGCCGCGCTCGCGCTGACCGTCAGCCCGATCGCCAGCCCCGCCGCCAACGCCGCCATCGGCGGCAGCTTCACCGACAACTTCGACTCCTTCGACACCGGCCGCTGGCACAAGGCCGACGGCTGGACCAACGGCGGCATGTTCAACGCCGGCTGGCGCGCCGACCACGTCTGGTTCAACGGCGGCGTGATGGGCGAGAACCTCGACACCGCCACCTGCCCGAGCGGCTGCTCCGGCCGGCCCTACGCCTCCGGCGAGTTCCGCTCCAACGACCTGTTCTCGTACGGGCGTTTCGAGGCCCGGCTCCAGGCCGTGAAGAACCCGGGCACGGTCACCGGGTTCTTCACCTACACCGGACCGAGCGACAACCAGCCCTGGGACGAGATCGACGTCGAGATCCTCGGCAAGAACCCGACCCAGCTCCAGACCAACTACTTCACCAACGGCGTCGGCGGCCACGAGACCGTCATCGACCTCGGCTTCGACGCCTCCGCCGGGTACCACAACTACGCCATCGAGTGGTGGAACCAGGGCACCATCAACTGGTTCGTCGACGGCAAGCTCGTCCACCAGGAGAACGGCTCGCGCGGCGCCCTGCCCACCCACCCGATGCGGCTCATCGCCAACCTGTGGCCCGGCACCGGGGTCGACAGCTGGCTCAGCCCCTTCACCTACCCGGGCACGCCGCTCACCGCCCGCTACGACTGGATGAAGTACACCAAGTACTGAGCGCCGGCCGGTGCGGCGTTGAAGCGGTAGGACGGTGAGCCGTCCGGCGCGGGGTCCCCCACCCCGCGCCGGGCGGCTTTCGCGCGTTCGCATGTCCGCGCGTTCGTGCGTTCGTGCGTCCGCGGCCGGGCGGGCCGGGGTCAGGCGGTGGCGGCGGCCGGGTCCGGGGCGGTGGCGGGCTCCGGGGTGGCGGTGCGGCGGCGGGTCGGGAGGAGGGCGTCGAGGGCGAGGGCGCCGGGGCCGGTGGCGGCGAGGAGCAGGAAGGTCCAGGCGAAGAGGGCGGCGCTCTCGCCGCCGTTCTGGATCGGGAGCAGGCCGTTCTCCTGGTGGACGGAGAAGTAGGCGTAGGCCATCGAGCCGGAGCAGACCACGGCGGCCGTCCGGGTGCCGAGGCCGAGCAGGACCAGGGTGCCGCCGACGAGTTGGATGACGGCCGCGTACCAGCCGGGCCAGGACAGCGTCTCCACCGTGCCGCCGCCCTTGGCGCCGCCCAGGACGCCGAACAGCGAGGCCGCGCCGTGGCAGGCGAAGAGCAGGCCGGTCACGGCGCGGGTCAGGCCGACGAGGTAGGGGCGGGCCGCTTCGACCGTGTGGTGAGGAGCGGACGGGGACATGGGGGCCTCCATGGGCGCATGCGACGCGTTCAGCGCGTTCACAGCAGAAACTTAGGTTAGCCTCACCTATTTTTGATTGAAGGCGCAACCATCCTCGCGAATTCTCCACAACCGGACGGCCACGGGCCGCTCACGCACCGGAGCGGCCGGGCGGGGTGAGGGGCGGTGCGGGGGGTGGGAAATCGGCTTGGCGGGGCAGGTCCCCTAGGATACCTTGGCTCAAGCCTAGGATACCTTGGCTCAAGCCTAGGGTTCCTAGGCGCGAGCAGGAGCGGAGAGGGCGAGAGGCATCATGAAAGCGCTGACCGAACCGGCGATCCGGGCGTCGTTCGTCAACTGCACCAAGGGCGAGGCGAGTCGGCTCGCGCTGCCCCGGGGCCTGGCCGAACTGCCGTGGGAGGAACTGGACTTCCTGGGGTGGCGGGACCCCGGAGCTCCCGACCGGGGGCACCTGGTGGCCGAGCACGGCGGGCGGCTGGTGGGCGTCACGCTGCGGCGGGCGCAGCGGGCGGGGGCCGGGGCCCGGCAGGGGGCCATGTGCTCGATCTGCCGGACGGTGCACGCGGCGTCCGGGGTGGCGCTGCTGACGGCACGGAAGGCGGGGCGGCCGTCCGGGGAGGAGTACGCGTCGGCGGGCGAGTACTTCTGCGGCGACCTGGCGTGCTCGCTGTACGTGCGGGGGCACCGGCGGGCGTCGGCGGGCGGGGTGCGGATGCGGGAGAGCCTGAGCACCGAGGAGCGGGTCGCCCGGGTCCGGGTGAACCTGGCCGCGTTCCTGGACCGGGTGGTGCGGCCGTGAGCGGCGGGGCGGAGGCGGGAACGGAGGCGAGGGCGGGGGCGGGGGCGGGCGCTCCGGTGGCGCGGGCGTCCGTCGACGGCAGGTGGTGCGGCCTGCGCTGGTGCGGGCGGCGCTGGTGTTCGGGGTGGGGGCGTTCGCCCCGCTGACCGGTGCCGTGGCGGACGGTCCGGCGGCGAACGTCCAAGCGCCGAACGTCCAAGCGCCGAAAGGGAGTTTCGGCGGCGGCGCGCAGGGGTTCAGCGGGCCGGGGGCCAGTTCTCCAGGAGGTGGTGCAGGCCGGTGGTGATGCGCCGCCAGGAGTCGGCGGCGGCGCGCGGGTGGTTGAAGCCGCCGGCGCTCTCGATGCCGATGAAGCCGTGGAAGGTGCTGCGCAGGAGGCGGGCGGCGTCGGTCAGGTCGGGTTCGTCGAGGCGGTAGTGGCGCATCACCGCGTAGGTCAGTTCGATGCTCCGGGCGAACACCGCGGTGTCGGTGAACCGGTCGGGGTCCAGCGGCAGTTGGGTGGCGGCGTAGCGACCGGGGTGGGCCAGCGCGTAGTGCCGGTAGGCGTCCGCGAAGGCGGTCAGCGCCTCGCCGCCGGAGCGGCCGGCGATGGCGGCGGCCAGCGCCTGGTTCAGCTCGTCGGAGGCCAGCAGGGCGACCCGGACCCGGATCTCCTGGAGGTTCTTGACGTGCGAGTAGAAGCTGGCGTCCTTCACCCCGAACCGGCGGGCCAGCGCGGAGACGGTGACCTTCTCGATGCCGACCTGGTCGGCGAGTTCGGCGGCGGCGCGGGTGATGCGTTCGACCGTCAGCCCAGCGTGCGCAGCCATGTTCCCCGTCCTGTGCGCGGCCCTTCGAGCGGGTGGCCAGTTTATCGGGATTCGGGTGCGACCTTTTCCGGCGCCGCCGCGTCGGTATCGGGTGGGACGTCGGCGCGGGGAGTACGGCCGGGGTTCCGCAGGGCCGGGGAGAGATCAACCGATAACCCGGCAAATGGTAATGTTCATGCCAAAATGGGGGCGCGGGTGACGTGTGCCCCCGGCCGATCCGCACCCTGGAGCACCCTTGCCCGGACGCCCGCCCCGCCACCACCGGTACCGCCGCAGCCTGCCGCTGGCCGCCGCGGTCCTCGCCGCCTCCCTGCTCGCCGGCTCGGCCCAGGCCGACGACCCGGCCCCGGCCGACGCCACCCTGACCGCCGACCTCGACGCCCTGCTGTCCGACTCCCGGCTGGCCAACGCCCAGACCGGCGTCGAGGTGCTGGACGCCGCCACCGGGCAGGTGCTGTACGCCCGGCAGCCGCAGGCGCTGCTCACCCCGGCGTCCACCATGAAGACGGTGACCTCCACCGCCGCGCTCGACCTGCTCGGCGCGGACTACCGGTTCACCACCGAGGTGCGCACCACCGGCAGCCGGTACGGCTCCAAGGTGGTCGGCGACCTGGTGCTGCGCGGCGGCGGCGACCCCACCCTGCTGGTGCAGGACCTCGACGACCTGGCCGCGCAGGTCGCGGCGTCCGGGATCACCACCGTCACCGGCCGGGTGCTGGCCGACGGCACCCGCTACGACAGCACGCCGCTCGGCCCCGGCTGGGCCTGGGACGACGAGCCGTACTCGTACAGCCCGCAGATATCCGGGCTGACGGTCGCCAACGACCCCGAGTACCTGATGGACACCGTGCAGGTGACGGTCGCGCCGGGCGCGGTCGCCGGGCAGGCGGCGAAGGTCACCCTGAACCCGGCCGAGGCGCCGATGGCGTTCGCCGGGTCGGTGGCCACCGGCGCGGCGGGCAGCGGCTCGTCCGTCGAGGTGGACCGCGGGCGCGGCAGCAACGAGCTGGCGCTGTCCGGCAGCATCGCGGCCGGGGCCGCGCCGGTCACCTCCTGGGTGACGGTCGAGGACCCGTCGACGTACGCGGGCCGGGTGTTCGCGGGCGCGCTGGCCCGGCACGGCGTGCGGGTGGCGCACGGCGGCGCGCAGGCGGCGACCGGGCAGGAGGGCTCGCAGCCGCTGGTCTCGCACCGCTCGCAGCCCCTGGCCGAACTGGTCGTCCCGATGCTGAAGATCAGCAACAACGGCATGGCCGAGCACCTGACCAAGGAGATCGGCAAGGTCAAGGGCGGCCGCGGCGACTGGGCGACCGGCATCGCCCAGGTCCAGGCGTTCCTGAAGGCCAACGGGCTGGGCACCCCCGCCGGGCGGCAGGTCGACGGCTCCGGCCTGTCCCGCTACGACCTGATCACCCCGGCCAAGATGGCCGACCTGCTCCGGCTGGTCCAGGACCGGCCCTGGTTCGGGGCCTGGTACGACGCCCTGCCGGTGGCCGGCAACCCGCAGCGGATGGTCGGCGGCACGCTGGCCGCCCGGATGACCGGCACCAAGGCCGCGAACAACGTGCACGCCAAGAGCGGCTCGATGGGCGGCGTCGACAACCTGGTCGGCTACGCCACCGCCCCCGACGGCCGCCGCCTGGTCTTCGCCGTGCTGATCAACGACTTCGCCGGCACCAGCCCCCGCCCGGTCCTGGACGCGATCGCCGTCCGCCTGGCCACCGGCCCCGCCACGACGCCCGCGGCCGGCACCCCCCAGCAGAAGGCCAGGTCACTGAACGCCCCGGCCGCGGACGACGGCTACACCGGCACCCGCTGGGAGGACTGCGAGGCCGTCGCCCACTGCTGAGCCCCGCCGAGCCCTTCCCGCCCCGGACCCCGCCGCACCGCGCGGCGGGGTCCGGGGCGGTTTTCGGCGGCTGCGGATTTCACACGGCCGTCATCCATCAAACGGTTGATTGACGCGGGTGGCGCGCGTACGCTCCCCGCCATGACCGAGCCACCGGCGCCGAGCGCGCCGCAGAGCCAGGCCGACCTGAGTCGGGAGCGGATCGTCGCGGCGGCGACCACGCTGTTCGCGGAGCGCGGGTACGACGGGACGACCACCCGGACGATCGCCGCCGCCGCGGGGTTGAACGTCGCCACCGTCGCGTACCACGTGGGCGGGAAGGGCGAGTTGTACCGCGAGGTGATGCGGCGGGCGCACGAGGCCGAGCGGGCGGCGGTGGCGGGGGCGCTGCGGGAGTTCGGGGCGCGGGCGGGGGCGGACCCGGCGGGGGCGGCGGTCGCCTTCGCGGACCGGTACCTGGACTTCTGCCTGGAGCGGCCGGACGTGCCCGCGCTGTGGATGCGGCGCTGGCTGGCGGACGCCGCCGAGTTCGCCGGCCTGGAGGAGGAGTACACCCGGCCGCTGCTGGAGTCGGTGCGCGACGCGCTGGCCGCCGCGCTGCCGGGAGTTCCGCCGGAGCGCGCCGAGTTGGCGGTGTGGACGGTGCTGTGGACGGTGCACGGCTTCTGCCGGTCGATGATCCGCGGGCAGGTCCCCCGGTTCCGGGCCCACCTGCACGCGCTGGTGCTGCGCGAGCTGGGGATCGGGGGGACGCCGTGAGCGCCGGGGGCATAGGCCGGCGGGAGCTGGCCGGGTACGCGCTCGGCTCGGTCGGGACGGGCATCCACGCGACCGTCCCCGGCCTGCTGCTGCTGTACTTCATGACCGACGCGCTGGGCGTGCCCGCCGGGGTCGCAGGCCTGGTCGTGGCGCTGCCGAAGGCCTGGGACGCGCTGTTCAACCCGACCGTCGGCGCCGCCAGCGACCGGGAGGCGCTGCGCACCGGCCGCCGCGGCCGGATCCTGCTGGCCGGCGCGCTCGCGCTGCCCGTCGCCTTCGCCGCGATGTTCCTCTCCCCGCTGACCGGCGCCGGCGCCGCCGCCTGGGTGGCCGTCACCTTCGTGCTGGCCTCCAGCGCGTTCGCCCTGTTCCAGGTCCCGTACGTGGCGCTGCCCGCCGAGATGTCGGACCGCCCCGAGGTGCGCACCCGGATCACGGTGTGGCGGATCGTCTGCCTGACCGTCGGCATCCTGGTCGCGGGCGGCCTGGCCCCCGCCCTGGTGTCGCTGGCCGGGGGCGGGCGGCGCGGGTACGCGGTGATGGGCGCGGTGATCGCCGTCCTGCTGCTGGCGACGCTGCTGGTGCCCGCGCTGGGCGCCCGCCGGGTGGCCGCCCGGCCCGGCCCCGAGCCGCTCGGCCTGCGGGCCGCGCTGCGCACCGCGCGCGGCAACCGGGCGTTCTTCGCGCTGCTGGGCGCGTTCGTGCTGCAGGCCGCCGCGGTGGCGATCATGCTGGCCGCCGCCCCGTACACCGCCGCCTACTGGCTGGGCGGCTACGGCCTGACCTCGGTGCTGTTCGTCTGCCTGGTCGCGCCGAGCGCCGTCGCCGTGCCGCTGTGGGGCCGGGCCGCGGCCCGCTGGGGCCGGCTGCGCTGCCTGGGCGCCGCGACCGCGCTGTTCGCGCTGGCCGCCGCCGCGCTGTGGCCCACCGCCGGGACGGGGGCGGCGCGGGTCACCGCCACCCTGGTGCTGTGCGCGCTGATCGGCGTGGCGTACGCGGCGCTCCAGGTGCTGCCGCTGTCGCTGCTGCCGGACACCGTGCACGCGGACGCGGCGCGCACCGGGCGCCTGCAGTCCGGGGCGTTCACCGGCCTGTGGACGGCGGGCGAGACGGCCGGGCTGGCCGCCGGGCCCGGACTGTTCTCGCTGGCGCTGGCCGCCGCCGGTTTCGCCTCCTCCACCACCGACCACCCCGTCGCGCAGACCGCCACCGCCCGGGCCGGCGTCCTGCTCGGCTTCAGCCTGGTCCCGGCCGTGCTGATGCTGGCCTCGCTGCCCGCCCTGCGGGCGTACGGGCGGCGGCGGGCCGCCGTTCCCGCCGTTGTCGTCGATTCGCTTGCTGGAGAACTCTCGTGACGGACCGTCAGAACGGGCTGCCGGCCGCCGGCCGCCCCGCCGAGGAGCTGCTCGCCGAGCTGCGCGCGCTCACCGCCGCCGACCTGCCCACCCGCGGCGGGCGCACCACCGCCTACACCTACGACGCCGGGCGGCCCGAGGTGCGGGCCGCCGCGGAGGGCGCGTACCTGGCCATGCTGGAGGTCAACGGCCTCGACCCGACCGCGTTCCCGAGCACCGTCGCCCTGGAGCGGCAGGTGGTCGGCGCGGTCGCCGCCCGGCTCGGCGGGGACGGGCGCACGCCCGGCATCTTCACCAGCGGCGGCACCGAGTCGATCCTGCTCGCCGTCAAGGCCGCCCGGGACGCCCGGCCCGAGGTCGCCGAGCCGGAGATCGTGGTGCCCGCGACGGCGCACGCCGCGTTCTTCAAGGCCGGGACGTACCTGAGGGTCAAGGTCGTCGCGGTGCCGGTCGACCCGGCGACCTTCCGGGCGGTGCCGGAGGCGGTGGCGGCGGCCTGCACCGACCGGACGGTGCTGGTGGTCGCCTCCGCGCCCTCGTACGCGCACGGGGTGGTCGACCCGGTGGCCGCGATCGCCGCGGCGGCGGCCGAACGCGGCCTGCCCTGCCACGTGGACGCCTGCGTGGGCGGCTGGCTGCTGCCCTGGCTGGCCGAGGCCGGGGCCGAGGTCCCGCCGTTCGACCTGTCGGTGCCCGGCGTCACCTCGCTCTCCTGCGACCTGCACAAGTTCGGGTACGCGCCCAAGGGCGCCTCCGTGCTGCTCTTCCGCGACCAGGCGATGCGGCTGGCCGCGTACTTCGCCTGCGCGCAGTGGCCCGGCTACCCGGTGGTCAACTCCACCGTCCAGAGCAGCAAGGGCGCCGGACCGCTGGCCGGGGCCTGGGCCACCCTGCAGGCCCTCGGGGCGGACGGCTACCGGGAGTTGGGGCGTTCGGCGCTCGCCGCGACCCGGCGGCTGATCGCGGGCGTCGGGGAGATCGACGGGCTGCGGGTGCTCGGCTCACCGGACGCCACGCTGGTCGCGATCGGCACCGAGGGCGAAGACCCCTTGGACCTCTGGGAGTTGGCGGACGAGTCGCGCGAGCGCGGCTTCTTCCTGCAACCCCAGCTGAGCGTCGACGGCCTGCCCGCCAGCCTGCACCTCACCCTCACCGGAGTCAGCGGGGAGGGCGTCGAGGACCTGCTCGCGGCCCTGCGCGCGAGCGTCGCCGCCGTCCGGGCGCGCGGACCGGTGGCACCGCCCACCGAGATCCTCGCCCTGCTCGACCAGCTCGACTTCACCACCCTGGACGACGCGACCTTCGCCGCCCTCCTCCCGGCCACCGGCCTCGACCTCTCCCCCGGCTCCACCACCCGGATGGCCGGCGTCAACCGCCTCCTCGACGGCCTCCCCCCGCACCTGCGCGACCGGCTCGCCACCCGGTTCCTCTCCGCGCTGTACAGCCCCTACCTGGACGCGTAGCGGCCGGGGGCCCGGGAGCAGGGGCGGGGCACCGGATCGGGCGGTCGCGGCGGGGCAGTCGCGATTCGCCCGGTCCGGCGCCCCGATCCGGCGCCCCGATCCGGCACCCCGATCCGGCAAAGGAAACCCCAAGGGGTGCCCAAGCGACGGATGGGCGAGCGGGGTGCGAATGTGGTGAACGCGTGCGGTTGCGGCGGGTCGGTTCGCTAGCATGGCGCGCTCAAGTGGTCGGACTGACACCGGTGGTGGGGGATGGCGTGCTGAGCGTGGGGCCGGACGGCAGCGGCGGCGGTGGCGGCAGCGGCGACGGGTTCCAAGTGGAGCCGGGGGAGTTGGACGGGGCGGGGCAGACCGCGGGGAGCGTCGCCGAGCAGGTGCCCGGCGGGACCTCGCGGGTGCTGGGGGCGTCGGACGACGCCGAGGCCGGGCTGCGCGGGTGGACGACCGGCGGGGAGCTGAACGCCTGCACCGACGAGTGGAAGCGGCTGCTGGACAGCCTCTCCGCCGAGATGGACCGGCAGGGCGGCAACCTGCGGCGGACCGCGGCCAACTACCGCCGGGCCGAGCAGGACGCGGCCGGCGGACTGACGGGGCGGTGAGCATGGACGTCCCCACGCTGCGCGACGCGGACCCGGACCGGCTGTTCACGGCCGCCGACGCGTACGCCTCGCTGGCCGCCGCGTTCGCCGGCCACACCGACACCTGGCGGGACGGGGTGGACGGCCGGGTACGCGACTCCGGCTGGCGCGGCCGGGCCGCGGACGGCGCCCGGCAGTCGCTGGCCCGGACCACCGGCAAGCTGACCGCCGCGCACCTGGAGCTGGCCCGGATCGCGCCCGTGCTGCGGGAGGGCGCGGAGGCGTTCCTGCTGGCCCGCTCCAAGCTCCGGGCGGCGCTCGCCGAGGCGGACGCGGGCGGCTTCACGGTCTCGGACGACGGCGGGATCTCCTGGCCGCCGCCGAGCGCCGCCGAACGGCACGACCCCGACGCCCCCGACCGCTCCCGGCGGGGCACCGAGCTGCGCGACCGGATCGCCGACGCGCTGTCCGAGGCCGCGCACGCCGACCAGGTCACCGCCCAGCGCCTGCGCCGGTACACCGACGACGCCCGGACCGGCGCCGGCCTGGACCCGGGCACCGCCGCGATGCGCCTGAACAGCGCGGTGCTGGGCGCGCTCAACCCGTTCGGCGGCCCCGAGGACCTGGTCCGCGCGGGCATGCCGGGCCAGGACGCCCCGCCGTCCGAGGTCAACGCCTGGTGGAAGTCGCTCCCGCCGGACGAGCAGCAGCGCCTGATCCGGGCGTACCCGGCCGAGCTCGGCAACCGCGACGGCCTGCCGACCCCGGCCCGCGACCAGGCCAACCGGATCACCCTGGACCGGATGGTCCAGGACCTGTCCTCCCGCACCGACCTGTCCGAGTGGGACCGGAAGAAGCTGGAGGGCTTCCGGGCGATCCAGGACCGGCTCCGCGACGACACCGGCAAGCAGCCCCCCGCGTACCTGATGGTGATCGGCGACCAGGGCCAGGGCCGGGCCGCGATCGCGTACGGCAACCCGGACACCGCGGACGACGTGGTGGCGTACGTGCCGGGCCTGAACACCGAGGTCAAGAACATGGGCGGCGGCGACGCCAACCGGGCCCGCGACCTGTGGCAGACCGCGCACGACCTCGACCCGAGCCGCTCCACCGCCTCGATCGCCTGGCTGGGGTACGACACCCCGCAGGTCAAGGGCCTCAGCCCGGACATGTTCGCGGTGGCCGGGAAGGAGCGCGCCGAACAGGGCGGCGCGGCCTACCAGGAGTTCCTACAGGGCCTGCGCGCCTCGCACGAGGGGCAGCCCGCGCACCTGACCGCGCTCGGGCACAGCTACGGTTCGCTCACGGTCGGCCAGGCCGCGCAGCGCCCCGGCGGCATCCCCGCGGACGACATCATCCTGGTCGGCTCGCCCGGCACCGGCGCGCAGCAGGCCGGCCAGCTGGGCGTCGGCGCCGACCACGTCTGGGTGGGCGCGGCCGAGCACGACCCGGTCTCCCACCTGCCCAGCCACGACGACGCGAAGGGCATCGGCATCGGCGCGGGCATCGGCGGGGTGCTGGCCGGCCCGCTGGGCGCGGTGGCCGGTGGCTTCCTCGGCGACAAGATCGCCGGGCACGGCGACCCGCACGAGCTGTGGTTCGGCCAGGACCCGGCGAGCGGCGAGTTCGGGGCGCACCGCTTCGACGTCGCGGACGGCCCGCTGGGCTTCGAGTCGCACTCGGACTACTGGAACCAGGGCGACGGCCGGGACGGGCACTCGCTGCGCAACATGGGCTTGATCGTCTCCGGCCACGGCGACCGGGTGTCCGGACAGGAGTACCGATGAACGACGACCTGGCGCGCGACCTGCTCGCCGCCCGGGCCGCGGTGGACGAACTGCTGGACTCCGCGCCCGCCGCGCTCACCCCGCCGGTGGTCTGGGCGGACGGCCCGTACGTCGCGGTCTCCCACGAGCACGCGTTCACCCGCGAGCCGGACGGCACCGCGCACCTGGAGAAGCGGCGCTACCTGCTGACCCGGGTGGCCGAACACCGCTACCCGGAGCTGCTCGCCCAGTTGGGCCGGGCCTGGCGGGAGCGCGGCTGGGCGGTGGACGGCGAGGACGACCCGGTGGTGCCGGTGCTGCGGGCGAAGTCCCCGTTCGGGACGGCCGAGTTCCGGATCGGCTTCGCGGGCAACGGGACGCTGCTGGCCCGGGTCGACGGGCTGGCCGCGCCGGACACCTCGTACCCGTTCGGCGGGGACAGCACGGTGCCGATCGGGCCGGACGGGTCGATGGACACCATGCCCCGGCGGCAGGACCCGTTCTGGTCGGTCTAGGGTCGGAAGCAGCGATCGGCCGGCCGGGGGCGGGCGGTGCGGACGGGCGGCGCGGACGGGACCACCGGGCGGACCGGGAATCGGCGGGGAGCGGGAGGTCGGATGAGGCTGCGGGTGGCGGGCGCCGTCGCGGTGCTGGCACTGGTGCTGGGCGCGGCGGGCTGCGGCCCGTCCGGGGACGGCGGGACGGCGCGGCGCCCGGCGGTGGCGCTGGACGTCGCCCGGGGGCGGTTGCAGACCGTGGTGGACGGCACCACCGGGGCGCTCACCCCGGCGGTGCGGTACGCCGACGACGCGTTCCGGGCCGTCCCGCACGAGAACGCGGCCCGCGACCCCGACGGCACCGCGCAGTTGACGCTCCGCCGGTACGTGCTGACCAGGATCGCCGCCGCCAACCGGCCGCGGCTGCTGGAGCAGCTCAGGACGTACTGGAAGGGCCTCGGCTACACCCTGCACGACACGGACTCCCCGTACGAGGCGAGCGCCGCCGCCCCCGACGGCACCGGCGTGACGGTCACCATCGGCGTCCCCGGCAACGTGACCGTGGTGGCCGACGCCTGGATCGCCGACCCCGGCACCACCGCCCCGTTCGGCCCCGCCCCCAGCCCGCTGCCCACCGGCGCGGACGGCGGCCCCGACACCATGCCGACCTTCGACGACCCGGGCTGGTCCTGAGCCCGGGTCCGTCAGCGCCCGATCCGTCCGTGCCGGTCAGCGTCCATCCGTGCCCGTCAGCGCCCGTTCGTGCCCGCACCGGGCGGGCGGGTGGCGGGCCGGGGACGGCGGCGGGGTCGGCGGCGGGACGAAACGGGGCCGATGGGTGCTGATCGGGCGTCAACGCGGGTCTGACGGAGGGTAGTTGGCGGATGGCATTGGGCTGTCGTGACCATGCTGGCTATCATCGGAACGATCTAGCCGGAACGGCGGCCGGCCGAGGGGTCTTCCTCGGTATCGCCATGCCGCGTTCCGCCGTCATGCCGCCGTGCCGTCCGTCGTCCCTGGGCTTGTCGTGTTCCGCGTCGACCACGGGGAGAGACGACATGGCTCAGTTGGACGGGCGGGGGCGCGCCGCGCTCGCCGCCGTGATGGGCGGGGTGCTGCTGTTGAGCGGCTGCGGCGTCGTCGGCATCGGCGGTGACTCGCACCGGCCGACGGACCTGCGCGCGCTGCTGCCGGAACGGGTGCGCAAGTCCGGGGTGCTGACCGTCGGCGCCTCGTTCACCGCCGCGCCGGTGGTGTACCGCAACGACCGCAACGAACCGGACGGGCTGGACCCGCACCTGGCGCAGAAGCTGGGCTCGCTGCTCGGCATCCGGCTGGAGTTCCAGGACGCCGGGCCGTTCGCCAACGTGCTGCCCGGGCTGCTGGGGCGCAAGTACGACATCGCGATGTCCGGCATCACCGACACCCGGGAGCGCGAGCAGGGCGTCGACAAGGACGGCAAGCAGATCAACGAGGGCGTGGACTTCGTCGACTACTTCATGGCGGGCATCGGCATCGCCGTCGACAAGGGCAACCCGCAGAACATCCACGAGATCGACGACCTGTGCGGGCACACCGTCACGGTCAAGAAGGGCACCACCCACGCCGACCTGGTGAGCCGGCAGAAGACGGTCTGCGACCACAACGGGAAGCCGCTGACCGTCATGGAGACCGACAGCGACAACGCCGCCATCGAGAACCTCAAGGGCCGCGCGGACGCCTACATGACCGACTACCCCAAGGCGACGTACGCCGTGCAGACCGTCGACAACGGCGGCACCCTCCAGATCGGCGGCCCGCAGCTCCAGCCCCGCCCGTTCGGCATCGCGCTGCGCAAGGACGACGAGCAGCTGCGCGACGTCCTGATGCGGGCGATGAACCGGCTGATCACCGACGGCACCTACGACCAGGTGCTGGCCGACCACCAGTTGCAGGTCGGCGCGATCCAGAACGCGGTCACCAACGGGCCGTGAGCCTGGGACGCGGACGCGGGCTCGGACGCGCGCTCGGGCTCGGGCCCGGGTCGCGGGCTCGGGCTCAGGCGGGGGTGAAGGCGAGCACCGCCACGTCGTCGGTCAGGGAGCCGGCGTGGCGGCGGACGTCCCGGTCGAGGAAGGCGACCACGGCGTCCGGGTCGGTGGCGGGCAGCGTGGCCAGGCGGGCGGCCAGCGGGTAGAACGCACCGGCCCGGTCGCGGGCCTCGGTGACGCCGTCGGTGTGCAGCAGCAGGGTCCGGCCGGGCGGCAGCGGGACGGTGGCGGGCGGCTCGGGCGGACCGGCGGCGAGGTGGCCCAGGCCCAGCGGGAGGTCCTCCGCGCAGCGGACGGTGCCGACGCTGCCCGGGGCCACCAGCAGCGGGGCGAGGTGGCCCCGGTTGACCAGGTCGATCTCGGCGGAGCCGGGACGGTGCTGGAGCAGCACCGCGGTGACGAACAGCTCGCGGTCGCCGCCCTGTTCGGCGTCGCGGCACACCTGCCGGTCCAACTGGTCGGCCAGCTCGCCGAGTTCGGCGGTCTCGTGGGCGGCCACCCGGAACGCGCCGATCACGTCGGCGGCGGTGCGCACCGCGTCCAGCCCCTTGCCGCGGACGTCCCCGAGCAGGATCCGGGTCCCGTACCGGGTCTCGCACACCTCGTACAGGTCGCCGCCGATGCCGACGTCCGCCTGCGCGGGGTGGTAGAGCCCGGCGGTGCGCAGGCCCCCGGCGCGGGCCGGGACCGGGCGCAGCACGGCGTGCTGGAGGGTGTCGGTGACGGCCTGCATCCGGACCAGGTCGCGGGCCTGGCGGCGGCGCTGCGCGGCGAGTCCGGCACCGATCGCGCCGGCCAGCACGGTGGCCAGGTAGGTCCACAGGTGGTGCTGCTCGGTCAGGTGCCCGGCCCGCAGGGCGAGCAGCGCCTGGAGGGCGACGGTGACGACGGCGGAACCGGCGACCAGCGCGGACCCGCCGCTGGACGCGACCACCACCGGGATCACCGTGAGCAGGAAGCCCGCCGCGACGGAGCTGGGGATCGACCACTCCAGGACCAGGTCCGCCACCAGCAGCAGGACCGGCAGCAGCCGCACCCAGGCGGGCACCCGCAGCGCCCGGGCCATCGCGGCCTCCCAGCGCGCCCCGGCCTGCCGGGGGTCGCGGCCACCGCCGTTCCCGCCGCTGTCCTGGATGCCGTTCCCGGCCCCGCTCCCGGCGCTGTTCCGGATGCCGCTCCCGGCGTTGTCCTCGACGCCGCTCCCGACACCGTGCCCGGCGGCGTTCTCCGGCGGCGGGGCGGCGGCCGGGCGCGGGATGGGGCCGGCGCTGCGGACTGCGGTGGCGGGCGACGCTGCCATGCTGACCTCCTGGACGACCGGTACGGGTGCGGACTTCCTTCCATCGTGGGGTGCGACGGGTCCCGGCCACTGCCCGCCAAGGTCCCGACGGCTCGGGACCTTGGACCTGTTCCGGCCGGGCAGGGGGACGTGCTGTGAGCCGGGTCACCGGGAAAGCCGGTGGGCACGGGAATGCGAGGACGCCGGGGCCGGGGGACGCCGGGGCCGGGGGGCGGCACGCGCAGTGGATCCGGCCGACCGTGCTCGCCTTCCTCCTCGGCGCCCACCGGGTCGACGCACTCCACCGCGGATGACCTCTCCGCGGTGGAGTGCGTCGTCCCCGCGGGCGCGGATCGTCGTCCCCGGCGAGTCGGCCGAGCCCTTCGCGGGCCCGCCCCCGCGGCAGTCCGACGCGCTCCGGTCCGGAGTCGCCACGTGGCGGGGCCGACGCCCACCCCGCTGGTGCACCGCCCGTGAGCGGCGGGGGCGGCGGACGGCGGTGGCGGACGGGCCGGGCTCGGTAGGCTGGGCGGCCATGGAAATCTGGATCAACCCGCGGTGCGGCAAGTGCCGCACCGCCCTGGGCGAACTCGACGCGGCCGGGGTGGAGTACACCGTGCGCCGCTACCTGGACGAGCCGCCGACCGCCGCCGAACTCACCGAAGTGCTGGGCCGGTTGGGCCTGGAGCCGTGGGACGTGGCCCGGCTGGACGAGGCCGTGGCCAAGGAACTGGGCCTGCGTTCCTGGGGCCGCGAGGAGGCCGACCGGGCCCGCTGGACGGCGGCGATGGCCGCGCACCCGGCGCTGATCCAGCGCCCGATCATCACCGCGGACGACGGCTACACCGTGATCGGGCGCACCCCGGACGCGCTGAAGGACGTCCTCGCGCACTGACGCTCCGCGCGCCGGGACTCCCTGCCGGGCCGACACCCGTGCGCCGACGCCCGTGCGCTGCCGCCCGTGCGCCGACACCCGTGCGCCGACACCCGTACGCTGCCGCCTCGCGCGCCGGAGTCCCGCGCGGGGCCCGCGGCCGGTCCCGTTCCGGGCGGTGACAGCGGGCTGACAGCGGTCTGTGAGCGGGCCCCGGCAGGCTGGGGCGGTCCATCCCCCGAGCCTGCCGGGAGCGCACCGTGTCCGACCTGCCGATCCGCCGTCTGACCGTCACCGGGGTGCACCGGCCCACGCCGCGGACCGCCCGGGTCACCTTCGCGCTGCCGCCCGGCGGGTTCGCCCTGGCCGGGCCCGACCAGCAGGTCAAGCTGTACTTCCCCCGCCCCGGCCAGGACGCCCCCGATCTCCCCGTCCCGGCCCCCGGCCAGGACCTGATGAGCTGGTACCACGCCTGCCACGCCGTCCCCGAGGACCGCCGCCCGTGGATGCGCTCCTTCACCCTGCGCGCCCACGACGCCGAACTCCACACCGTGGACGTCGACTTCGTCCTGCACGGCCCGGCCGGGACGGCCGGAGCGCCCGGAGCGGGCGGGGCGCCCGGAGCGGGCGGGGCGCCCGGGGCGGGCGGACCGGCCGCCGCGTGGGCCGCGCAGGCCCGGCCCGGGCAGGTGCTGGCGATGTTCGGGCCCTCCCCCGAGTTCGCCCGCCCGTTCCCGCTGGACGGCGGCCTGCCGCTGCTGTTCGCCTGCGACGAGTCCGCGCTGCCCGCCCTCGGCACCCTGGTCGAGGCCCTGCCGGCCGGCGCCCGGGCGCACGCCTGGATCGAGGTGGCCGGCCCCGAGGAGGAGCAACCCCTGCTCGGCTTCGGCGAGTTGACCGCCCACTGGGTCCACCGCGGGGACGCCCCCCACGGCACCCGCCTGATCGCCGCCCTGCGCACCGCCGAACTCCCGCCCACCCCCGGCCCCGCCTGGCTGGCCGGCGAGGCCACCACCGTCCGCGCCCTGCGCCGCCACCTGATCGAGGACCGCCGCCTCCCCCGCCCCACCGTCCACTCCACCGGCTACTGGCGCACCCGCCTCACCCAGGACGACGCCCCCACCCCCGAGGACCTCGCCGACGCCCAGGAGACCCTCCGCCAACTCCAGGGCAACTGAGCGCCGCCGCCCGCCGCCTGGAGGCCCAGCCGAAGCAGCGGACCGGCCCGCCGGGCGACGCGGAGACGGCCCTGCCGCCGGGGTGGCTGCACACTCTCCAGCAGCGGAAGTCTTCCTGACGCCACGTCAGACACCCTGCCTGGCGCGGGCCTCCGCCGTCACCGGCGTGAAGAAGTTGACCAGCGTGCCGTCCGGGTCGCGGAGCAGCAGTGAGCGGTTGCCCCACGGCAGGGTGGTCGGTCCGCTGACGAACTCCGCGCCGCCGTCGGCCAGTCGGCGGTGCAGCAGGTCGACGTCCTCGACCAGGAACTCGACGATGGCGCTGCGGTTCGCGGCCGGCTCGGCCGAGCCAGGCGCGAACAGCGGCACGGTACGGGTGCTGCCGATCGCCAACGTCCCGGCGGACGTGCGGAGTTCGGCGAAGTCGGGGGTGGCCCGGACGGCGGTCAGGCCGGTGGCCCGCTCGTAGAACGCGACCAGGCGGTCGACGTCGGCGGTGATCAGTCGGACGGAGACGAGGTGCATGCGGGGGCTCCCGTGCGGTCGGTGCGGTGATCCGGTGCGGCCGGTCCCGGTGCCGCTCCGCCCCCGGCCCCGGCCCGACAGGCGAGCAGGCGGGAGGAGCGGCGTCCGGGCCGGTGTTCCGGTGCGGTCGATACCGACGCTAACGGCGATACCGGACAGGATCCGCCCGGTATCGGGCAGGGATCGGAGGAGAATCGTCGGCATGACCCGACCCGTGGCCCGCGTGCTCACCCTGCTGGAGCTGCTGCAGTCCGGCGGTATCCGCACCGTCGCCGAGCTGGCCGAACGCCTGGAGGTGGACGAGCGCACCGTCCGCCGGTACGTCGCGCACCTGGTCGACCTCGACCTGCCGGTGGAGTCGGTCCGCGGGCGGTACGGCGGCTACCGGCTCGCGCCCGGACACCGGATGCCGCCGCTGATGCTGACCGACGAGGAGGCGCTGGCCGCCCTGTTCGGCCTGGTCGCCGCCGGGCGGGCGGGGCTGTCCGCCGCGTCCGCGACCGCGGGCGAGACGGCCGCCGCGAAGATCCGCCGGGTGCTGCCCCGTCGGCTCGCCCACCGGCTGGACGCCCTGCTGGAGGCACTGGCCTTCACCCCCGCGCCCGCTCCCCCGGCCCCCGCAGCCACCACGGCCGCCCCCGCCACCCCCGCCGCGCCCGATCCGGCGGCGCTGCTGACCGTCGCCGACGCGGTGCGCCACCGCCGTCCGCTGGCCTTCCGCTACACCGCCGCGGACGGCCGCACCGGTGAACGGGCCGTCGAGCCGCACGGGCTGGTGCTGCACGCGGGCCGCTGGTACCTGACCGGGCGGGACACCGGCGCCGACGCGGAGCGCCTGTTCCGCCTCGACCGGCTGGCCGCGCCCCGCCCGCTGCCGGGCACCTTCGACCCGCCCGCCGGGCCGGACCCGGCCGCGCGCGTCCTGCACGCGCTGGCCACCGCCCCGCACCGGCACCGCGTCCGGCTGCGGATCCGCGCGGACGCCGACCGGATCCACCGGCACCTGCCGCCCGGCCTGGCCCTGATCGACGGACCGGACCTCGACGGGCCGAACCCAGGCGGACCGAACCCAGGCGGGTCGAACCCCGGCGGACCGGACGTCGAAGGCTGGTCGGACGTCGAACTGCGGGTCGCCGAACTCGACTGGCTCCCGGCCGCGTTGGCGGCCATCGACCGCCCGTTCACGATCGAGGAACCGGCCGAACTCCGCCGCCTGGTCGCCGCGTTGGCCGATCGGCTCGCCGCCGCGGCCCGGCCTCCCGGCGACTGAATCGAACCGCCCCCGGGCGCTCAGCCCTTGCGGGCCGCGGCGGCGATCTTCGCGGTGGTGTGGAAGAACCGCGAAGTCGCCTGCCCGGTGTAGGACTTGGGGAAGGCGGTGGCCGGGTTGCCGTTCAGCCGGCCGTTGCGCAGGTACATCACCACGAACGCCGCGTCCGCCGTGGCGCCGATCAGCTCCCAGTCGCCCTTCGGCGAGGCGACCGGCAGCGCGGTCGCGACCTCGGGCGGCAGCGGCTCGGACAGGAACAGCACGCACAGCCGCCTGTCCTCACCGGGCTCCACCCCGGCGAACGGGTCGAGCGCGAGCAGCGCCTCGACCTCCTCGACCGTCCGCAGCATCACCGGCACCGGGTACCCGAGCCCGGCCGCCAGGCCCGCCTCGATCCGGGCCGCCAGCGCCGCCCGGTCGGTCTCCGCGCTGCGGAAGAACACGTTCCCGCTCTGGATGTACGTCCGCACGCCCTCCAGGCCGAGCCCCGCGAACAGCTCCCGCAGCCGGTCCATCGTCACGGTGCGTCCGCCGACGTTGACCGCCCGCAGGAAGGCGATGTAGGTCTCCATGCGGCCGAGTGTAGGCCGGGCCGCCGACACGTCCCGGGAACTGTCGGTCCCACCGCCTACACTGCGCGCCATGACGACCTGGCAGGAGTTCGAGCAGCAGGCACCCGACCTCGCCCAGCGGGTCCGGGCCCGTTTCGAGGCGCACAAGCACCACGTCCTCGCCACCCTTACCCGGGACGGCTCGCCCCGGGTGAGCGGCACCGAGGTCGACTTCCAGGGGCCCGAGCTGTTCCTCGGTTCGATGGCCGGCGCGGTCAAGGCGGCCGACCTGCGCCGGGACGGCCGCTGCGCGCTGCACTCCAACCCCGGGCCCGGCACCGACATGGTCGGCGGCGACGCCAAACTCTCGTTGCGCGCCGTCGAGTTGACCGACCCGGCGGAGATCGCGGCGTACGAGGCGGCACTGCCCGGGCCGCCGCCCGGCCCGTACCACGCGTTCCGGCTGGAGCTCACCGGGGCGGTGCTGACCGAGGTCGCGGACGACCACCTGGTGATCAGCAGCTGGCGCCCGGGCGAGGCCGTCCGGGTCGTCGAACGCCGGTAGCGCACGGCACGGCGGCGGCACCCGGCACACCGGTGGCCCCCCGTCCAGGACGAGGGGCCACCGCCGCGAGACCGCGGAACCGCAGGACCGCCGGAGCACCCGGCCGTCAGCCGTTGGGGAGGATCACCGCCCGGCCGTTGATCTTGCCCGCGTGCAGCCGCTCGTAGGCGAGCGGCGCCTCGTCGATGCCGTACGTCTCGACGTGCACGTCGACCGCGCCGGCCCGGGCCAGGTCGAGGACCTCGATCAGCTCGGCCCGGCTGCCCCAGTACGGGGAGGTGACGGAGACCTCGTACGGCAGCACGCCGAAGCCGACCGCCAGGCTGCCGCCGCCGATGCCCACCAGGGTGACGTCGCCCTCGACGGCGACCAGCTGCCCGGCCAGGGCCGTGGTGGGCGGGGCGCCGACGAAGTCGAAGACGGCCTGCGCGCCCAGCCCGGCGGTGAGTTCGCGCACCTTGCCGGCCGCCGCGCCGTCCGAGAGCACCGCCTCGTGCGCGCCCACGGTGCGGGCCAGCGCGAGCTTCTCCTCGGTGACGTCGAGCGCGATCACCCGGGCCGCGGTCATCGCCCGCAGCAGCTGGATCGCCACGTGCCCGAGGCCGCCGGTGCCGATCACCACGGCCGTGGAGCCGGGCACCAGCTTCGGCAGCGAGCGCTTGATCGCGTGGTATGGCGTCAGCCCGGCGTCGGTGAGCGGGACGGTGCGGACCGGGTCGAGGTCGCCGAGCGGGACGAGGTGGCGCGGGTCGTCGACCACCAGGTACTCGGCCATCGCGCCGGGCGCGCCCAGCCCGGGCGGCCGGATGCCCAGTTCGGTGGCGCGCAGGCAGTAGTTCTCCTTGCCCTCCGCGCACTTGGCGCAGCTGCCGCAGCCCCACGGGCCGTACACGGCGACCGACTCGCCCTCGGTGAAGCCGGTGACGCCCGCGCCGAGCGCGGCGATCGTGCCGACGCCCTCGTGGCCGAGGGTCAGCGGCAGCGGGAACGGCAGCTGCTCGGCCGACCAGCTCATCACGGCGATGTCGGAGTGGCAGACCCCGGCGGCGGTGACCTTGAGCAGGACCTGCCCGGGGCCGGGCTCGGGATCGGGGACGGTGACCACCTCGGGGTGGCCGCCGACGGTGCGGTACTGGACTGCCTTCATGTTCGACGCTCCTCTGCGCGCGGACCCCCGGAACGGAAACCCCCCCGGAACGGAACCCCCGGCGGTGGCTCAGCGGGCGGCGTAGCCGCCGTCGACCAGGTGGTAGCTGCCGGTGACGAAGGACGCCCGGTCGGACAGCAGGAAGACGGTCAGCTCGGCGACCTCCTCGGCCCGGCCGAGGCGCCCGGCGGGGTGCAGCGAGATCAGCAGCTCGCGGCCCTCGGGGTCGGTGTCCTTGAGCAGCGGGGTGTCGATGAAGCCGGGGCCGACCGCGTTGACCCGCACGCCCTGCGGGGCGTACTCGATCGCGGCGGTCTTGGTGAGGCCGACCACGCCGTGCTTGGCGGCCACGTACGCGGGCGAGCCGGCGAAGCCGTTGGTGCCGAGGATGGAGGCCATGTTGACGACCGAGCCGCCGCCGGCCGCCAGGATCTCCGGCAGTTCGTAGCGCAGCGAGTAGAAGACGCCGTCCAGGTTGGTGGCGAGCACCCGGCGCCACGCCTCGGGGTCGTACTCGCCGGTGGGGGCGACCGGGCCGCCGATGCCCGCGTTGTTGACGGCGAGGCTGAGCGGGCCGAGGCCGTCAACGGTGGCGCGGACGGCGGCCTCGACCGAGGCCGGGTCGGTGACGTCGAGCTGCACGGCCAGCGCCTTCGCGCCGGTGGCCTCCAGCGCGGCGACGGCCGCGCGGGCGCCGTCCAGGTTGTAGTCGGCGACGGCGACGTCGGCGCCGCGCTCGGCGAGCAGGGTGGCGGTGGCCAGGCCGATGCCGGAGGCGCCTCCGGTGACGAGGGCGGTGCGGCCGGCGAACTCCTGGGTGGTCATGGGTGGTTCCTCTCGTACGCCGCGCGCGGGTGGGCGCGGGTGGTGCTGTTCCCGTCCGGCGGGTGGCCGGCGGGTGGTCTGCGGGGGTCGGGCGGCCCGGGAGCGGCCCGGGTCGGCCGGTCCGGGGGCGGTCAGCTCGGGGGTTCGGCCGCGGCCAGGTCGAAGGCGCGGTCGAGCAGGGTGGGCAGGTCGCCCGCGGGGTCGCGCACCCAGGTGCGGGTGGCGGCGTGCAGGGCGGCCACGCCGAGGCCGACGGCGACGGCGGGCCGCAGGTCGGTCTCCGGGTGCAGGCCGAGCCGGGCGGCGACCAGCCGGATCGAGCGCTCCTCCTCGGTGACCGCGATCCGCCGGAACGCGGCGGTCAGCGCGGGCTCCTCGTCGATCAGGACGAACAGGTCGCGCATGCCGGGACGGCGGTGCCAGGCGGGGTGCTCGGGGTCGGGGTCGTGCAGCCAGGCGGCGACGGCGGCCCGGTAGGCGGCGACCGGCGGTTCGGCGGCGGGCCGGGCGGCGAGCGCCTCGTTGATCCGGGCGAAGTCGGCGCGCAGGCAGTCCAGGACGGCGTCCTCGCGGGAGCCGAAGTGGCGGCTGAAGGTGCGGCGGGAGACGTCGGCGGCGTCCGTGACGTCCTCCACGGCGAGGGCGGCGAAGCCGTGCGCCAGGGTGAGGCGCAGCGCGGCGGCGGCCATCGTCTCGCGGGTGCGGCGGGCCTTGCGGTCGCGCCGCCCGCGCTCCTCCCGGGACGGCCCCGCCCCGGACGGCCCCGCCTCAGGCAACTCTGCCCCGGGCGGCGCGGTGTCGTACGCAGCGGGTTCGTCGGTGCCGCGCGGCCCGGGGACGCCCAAGGTGTCGGCGGGCGCGGACTCGGCGCGCGGTGCGGACCGGTCGGTGCTCATGGCCCCACCGTACTCCTGAAAATGTCCCGGCGGGACATCAGTCCTGCCGGGACATCACGACCCGATCGGTCGGCCCGCGCCCCGGAGGCCGGCTATTGCCCGGCCGGCCCCCACAGCCGGTCGGTGCAGCGGGCGTACGTGTCGTGGTGCCGGTTCAGAGGTTCTCCAGCCGCTCCTCGTAGGCGAGGGAGTTCGGCCCCCAGCCGTCCACCTCGTTGCCGTGGACGTCGACCGTGGCGTCCATGTAGCCCAGGGCGTACAGCACCGCTTCGGCCACTAGCTTGGCATCGTCGTCATCGATGGTGTGGGCGGCGTAGCGCAGGGAGTTCTGCACCTGTCCGGAGAGGTTGGCGGCAACCCCGAGCACGGAGAAGCCGGACATGGTCAGGCCGGTGTCCGCCAGGGCCTGGTGGCCGCCCCGCAGGATCTCGACCGCGGCATCGACCGCCTCCTCGAAGTACGTCGAGGCGTACACGAAGTCGCCCTGCCGACGGACGGCCAGGAAGCCGCGTTCGATGAGCCAGGCCCGCAGCTGCGGCACCCGCAGGACCAGCCGCTCGGCTGCCTCCACCTGCCGGACGGTGGAAGCCCCGCGCATCAGGAGCTGCTCGAGTTCGGTCGGATCCTCGGGGAGACGGTTGGCGCGCTCCATGGTTGAAAGCCTTTCCATCGGTGCGGTGGGGCCGCCGGAACGCCCGTGATCGGTGGCGTCCCGGCGGCCTCGGGTGGTGTCACGGCCCGTCATGGTACGGGCGCGCTGGTGTTACGGGGCTGCCCCCGTGCCCGGGAAGTCGATCTCGCCGGGAGCGGCACCCGGCTCCGGGATCTTCTCGTCGAGCCAGCCCTGGGCCCGCGCCGGCAGTTGACCGGTGCTGCCCGCGCTGGGATCGGGATTGCCGTCCGCGGGCACCCGCAGCTCGACGGCCTTGCCCTCGTTCGCCTTCTTGGAGACCTGGTACTTGATGTAGGGACCATGGTGCACGGGATCGCCGTACGCGCTCGGGTCGCCCTTCTCCCACATGATCGTCACGCCGGACTCGCCCGGCATGCGGTACAGGTCGCCTTCGCCACCGGTGGCGGCCCGCTCATTCATCGGCTGGTGAACGAAACCGGCCTCCTCGGCCAGCAAGCGCACCTCCTCCCGGGTCGCC
Organism: Kitasatospora sp. NPDC088783; assembly: GCF_044750705.1. Lineage (NCBI taxonomy): Bacteria > Bacillati > Actinomycetota > Actinomycetes > Kitasatosporales > Streptomycetaceae > Kitasatospora > Kitasatospora sp. NPDC088783. The sequence goes on along the minus strand of NZ_JBIVKJ010000007.1, from coordinate 387,627 downwards.
CCGCGCATGGACTGCGGGTCCTTGAGGCTGCGCACGGTTCCGGTCTCGGTGACCTCCATCGCACCGTTCTCGAACATGTCCCCGCTGCCGCCGCCATCTAGCGCCCCGGAGGCGCCCATGCCCAGCGCGCCGATCATGTACGGGGTGCAGTCGCTGCTCACGCGACAGGCCGCCCGCCAGGTGCGGTACTCCTCATCCGCGTCCTTCGGCAGGTGGCCGAACCGGGCGACCTCGTGCTCCCAGGCCGCCTTCAGGCCTGCGGCGTGCGGGTTGCCGGCGGCGATCGAGACGTGCTGGCTGATCCGGACCTGGCCGGCCTGCTTGGCCGCCCGCTGCTCCTCGAAGTACTTCTCGGTGTCGGCGTTGGCCTGGTTGATGATGTCGATGTTGTGCTGGACACAGGCCGCACCGCAGTCGCCCGGCTCGATCGAATCGGCCCTCAGACCGGTCGGATCGGCCCCGGTGACCGGATCGTTCCCGGAGTAGGCGTACCCGTTGGTCTGGTTGGGATCACCGGACTCGAGGAGCGGGTCGACGCTGAGGAACCGGCCGATGACCGGGTCGTACTCCCGGGCGCCGAGGTTCTCCAGCCCGGTGACGGCGTCCTTGTGACCACCGACATAGCCGAGGTCGCCGCCCACCCAGGTCGAACTCGTACCGCGGGCGGTGCCGAACGGCAGGAACTGACGGCGGGTCACCGCCTGGCTGGAGGCGTCGACCGCGAGCTGGTCGCTGCCCTGCCGGTCCGGGATCAGGTACGAGACGGTGCCCGCACTGGTCCGGGAGGCGACGGTGGCACCGGCGATGCCGTAGAAGCGGGTACCACTGGCCGTCTGCGTGCCGGTGTCGTACACCAGTTGGGCGTCGCCCGCGTACAGCGTGGTGCTGCCCGGACCGCGGCGCACCAGCAGGCTGCCGTCGGCGTCGTAGACGTAGTACGTGGTGCCGGCGCTGGTGGTGTCGGTGTCCAGCTTGCCCCGGGTGTTCCAGCTCAGTGTCTGGTTGCCCAGGACCCCACCGGTGATGCTGGTGGTGTTGCCGGCCGTGTCGTAGTGGTAGGTGGCCGTGTTGTCCGTGGCGGCCGGGCCGGTGGCGGTGGTGCCGGTCAGCGTGTGGGGCTGGTCCGTGGCGGAGCCGGCGGCCGGGTAGCTGTAGGTGGTGGTGGTGTCGTTGGTGATGCTCCCGGCGGGGTTGTGGTCGGTCTGGGTGGTGCGGTTGCCGGCGGCGTCGTAGGTCCAGGACTGCCAGTACGGACTGACCGGGCCGCCGACGCCGGCGCTGCTGCCCGGGGCGGGCGTGGCGGCGCAGTTGTCGGTCGCGGACCATGCCTGCTGGACCCGGTCGGCGTAGTCGTACTGGAAGCACTGGGTGTCGACGGCGGTGCCGGCGTTCCGGCTGTCGACGACCGAGGTCAGCAGGCCGGCGCCCTTGGAGACGCTGGAGTTGCCGAAGTTGTACCGCAGGTCGTCGATGGTGCCGGAGACCGTGGAGGCCTTGGTCTGCACGTCCGTCAGGTTGTGCGTCTGCGGGTCGTAGGTCAGGTCGGTCCAGACCTGACTGGTCGTCGGGCCCATCCGGTACTCGACCGGCTGGCCCTCGTTGCTGTAGCCGACGGAGCTCACGTAGGTCCAGCTGGCGCCGCCGCTGGAGCCGAGTTGGGTGGGCCTGCCGAACTGGTCGTACTGGTAGGTGAGGGTCTCGGCCGGCAGACCGTCCTCGGCGGGGTCGTTCTGGGTCTTCAGCGCACCGGTGAGGGTGTAGCCGTAGGTGGTGGTCAGGCCGGCGGCCGGGATGAGGCCGGCGGCCTCGCCGGTCAGCGTGACCTTGGAGGCGGAGGGCTTGCCGAGGCTGTTGTAGGCCAGCACGGCGGAGGTGTAGGTGTCACCGTTGGAGTAGGAGGTACTGGAGGTCAGCATCCCCTTCTTGAGGGTGTCGTAGACCCAGCCCGCCAGCTTGTTGGCGCTGGTGAGCGCCTGGGTGGTGGTCGTGTCGTAGACGCCGGTCCTGCGGCCGTCAGCGTCGTAGGTGGTCGTGCTCTGCCGGCCGCGCGCGTCGGTCGAGGTGGTCAGCTGACCGGCCGCGTCGTAGCCGAGCACCGCGTGGCCGGTGTCCGGATCGTAGTTGTCGGTGCGCTTGCCGAGCAGGTTGTATCCCCACGACCAGGTGTTGCCGGCCGGGTCCCGCTCGGTGGCCTTCTGGCCGTCCGGGGTGTAGGTGTACTTGGTGTCGGTGTAGTCGGCCGGCGGGTCGGTGACGTAGTCCGTCGGCATCCCGGCCTTGTACTGGATCAGGTCGGTCTGGCGGCCCCGGGCGTCCACCACGCTGGTGCTCGGCGTCCGGCCGGCCGGCGGCACGACGGTGGTGAAGTTCCCGCCGTACGTGGTGGTGGTGTGCCAGGTCTCGGTGCCGTTCGCGTAGGCCGTGGAGGTGACCCGGCGGCCGGCGCCGTCGTAGGCGAAGCCTAGGGCCGATGGCACGTCACCGATCTGGGCCTGCACGTACGTGCCGTCGACCGGCGCGCCGTTGTAGTAGGAATCGGTGGTCACGGACTTCCAACCGTCCGTGTTGTAGATCGTGTCGGTGATCATCCGGCCGCCGCCGACGAGTTGCGTCTGGGTCTCCCGGGCCCGCAGCAGCGCGTCGTACAACACCTCGGTCTGCCGGTACGTCGAATCGTCGTTGAGGGTGTAGGTGGAGACCGTGGACGCCGCCGAGTTGCTGACCGTGTAGCCGTACTTCAGGTTCGGCGGGTTCGGCGCGGATTGACCGGGCAGGTAGACCGCGGTGACCCGGCCCAGCGCGTCGTACTTCTCGGAGGTCACCTAGCCGGCCGGGTCGGTCTTGCTGACCGGCAGTCCGCGCAACGCGTCGTAGTTCGTGGTGGTGACCTGCAGCAGCGGGTCGGTGACGGCGACCGAGGTCGGAGCCGCGCCGGTGGCCGGGGTGTAGGTGGTGCCGGTCTTCCGGCCCAGCGCGTCCGAGGTGGACGTGGTCCGGCCGTACTGGTCCACGGTCGCGCTCGTCAGCGTGGTGAAGACCGGCGTCGGACCGGTGTAGGACGTCGCCTTCTGGCTCATCGTCACATCGCCCACCGCCGGTGCGGCGCCCGAGGTGGTCGAGGAGTCGTAGAAGGCCAGGGCGTCGGAGACGGCGTTGGCCGGGAGGCTGGGTGTGGTGGCGCAGTCGACCGAGACGGTCTTCACCTCGGCGGTCTTGTCGAGGATCCAGGCGGTGGTGTTGTCCGCGAACGAGACGGTGGTGCACAGGTCGTCGGCGGTGGTGGCGGTGTCGCCCTGGTCGTTGATGGCCGTCACCCGGCCGTAGCCGTCGTGGGTGAAGTCCTTCTCGGTGACCCGGGTCGAGCCCGAGGCCAGCGGGGTGTAGACCCTGATGTCCGCGTCCCCGGTGTGGAACGCCTGCTGCGCGGGCAGTCCGCCGCTCGGGGCGTGGGTCGCGCTGGCGCCGGAGATCCACGGGTCGGTGACCGAGTCGGTGACCGTGGCGGTGCCGTTGAAGGTCTGGATCTCGTAGACCTTTCCCGCGTACGGGTCGAGGTCGGTGACGGCCGGGTCGCCCCGGGAGTCGGATACGGAGGCGCTGCGCACACCACTGTTCGGCAGGATGTCGCCGTTCATGCCGCGGAAATAGGTGTACTGGGTCTTGGTGATCGGATCCGGTGCCGTGCCGGTGGAGACGATCATGCCCGAGTAGCCGCGCCACTGGTCCCAGGTGCGCTGGTTGGCGGGCGTGGTCGGGTCGGTGTTGTAGTGCCAGGCGGGGGTGCCGACGGGGGTGTAGCTGGTGACGATGGTGTCGTGGGCGCTACCGCCGGTCGGGTCCTGCTCGGTGACGTTGGTGACGATGAACTTGTTGAACCAGTCCAGCATCGGGTTGGCCTGGCCGGTCGGCGTCCAGTAGTCCGGGTAGCAGCGCTTGGTGTTCTGCGAGGCGTCGGCCGGGGTGCCGCCCGCGCAGTCGGGAGCCGAGTAGTTGACCGTGATGGTCTCACCGCTCTCGGTGGTGATCCCGGTCAACCGCTGACGGGTGATCGGCGGGTAGCCGTTGGTCACGTTGACCCGGTTCGACAGCGGACGGCCCGTGAAGGTCTCCGCCGGCAGGGTGAGCGCGGCGGTCGAGCCGCCCGCGCTGATGTCCTGCCCGCTGTGGGTGATGGTGCTCAGCCACAGGGCCGGCTTGGTGGAGTCGCCGGTGGGCGGGAACGAGTAGGTGAACGCCCAGGAGTCGACATTGGTCTCGGTGGTGCCGACCAGCGCCTGGGTCTGCACGCCGGTCAACTCGTACTCCGTCCAGAAGGACGGCGCCTGACTCTGGCAGCTCGCACCCATCGCGCAGTTGAGGTCGTAGGGCACGTCGGGCCAGTTGGCGGCGCTGGCGGAGTTGAGCGTCGAGACGTTGCAGCCGGTGGCGGCCGTGCTGCAGCGGCCGTTGACGCTGAAGAGTACCTGACCGGCGGGCTGGGTCGAGTAGACCTGGCCTGCCCGCTGTCCGTACTGGATCTTCGACAGGTAGCCGCCGCGGGTGTAGCCGACGGTCGCTGTACTGGCCATGTGGGCCGCGTAGGCGTTCTGCTCGGTGGTGTAGAAGTACGAGGTGACGTCTTGGTGGGGGTCCACGATGTAGTCGAGGTTCCACCGGTACGCCTGCTGGCACCAGGAGTTGGCGAAGGTCGCGTTGTAGCAGGGCTGGCCGGCGTCCGTGGCGTAGACCGGCTCGGTCCAGACCGAGTTGGTCGTCGCGTTGCCCGAGGCCCAGCCCGGCAGCTGGTTGAGGCCGAAGTAGTACTGGACGCCGTCGGCGGTGGTCACCCGGAAGTACTCGCCGCCCTGCGCCCCGTTGGTGGCGCCGGTCAGGTACTCGACCCGCTCGTTGGCATCGTCCTGTGCCCGGTAGACACCGGTGTTGTCGTCCTTGACCAGCGTGGTCGAGGACCCGTTGAGCGAGAGCGTCAGGGTGTTCCTGGCCGACCAGCAGACGTCCCAGGTCTGGGTGGCGCCCGCCGGGTTCTGGTGGCACGAGGCATAGGAGCGCTCGACGAAGGACTTCGGCAACTGCCAGCCGTCACCGGCCAGGGATGCCTGGTCGTTGGTGGAGGAGGTGAGGCCGTCCACCGTCTGGGAGTTGTAGCCGAGGCTGAGCTTGGGCTCCTGGCCGCCCGGCACGGCGGGGACCGGCAGCGGGTAGCTCCAGGTGAAGGCGTCCGAGGAACCGCCGGCCTGCCAAGATCCGGAGGCCCGCAGATCGGTCGCGGTGAAGTCGCCGCCACCACCGCCCGCGCCGCCCGCGCCGGACCCGGTGGCCGCGAGCACCATCGGGGCGGAAGCCGTCATTCTCCGGGCTGCCCACGGGGACGCCGCCTTGGCAGAGCCGGACGCCGGGACCTGGACGTCCGCCTCCAGCCGCTGGTTCTTCGCGTCGTTGGTGAAGTGCACCGGCGTGCGGGTACGGCAGCCCGGGTCCTGCGGCGTGGTCAGCGCGCAGGCCGGCAGCTCGACGAGCGCCAGCCGGGAGCCCCAGTCGCCGCCGAAGGCGTCCTGGAACTGCTGGTAGGAAAGCGAGAGGTGCGCCGCGCCCGGAGCGTCCGTGCCGTCGGCGCGCTGGACCGAGAGCAGCACGCCGCTGACGCCGGCAGCGGTCGCGGTGTCGTGCGGGGCCACCGTCACGTGCACCTTGGCCGGTGTGGCGGCGGTCGGCAAGTGCTGCGCGGCCGAGAGCCGGACCGGGAGCCCCAGTCGCCGCCGAAGGCGTCCTGGAACTGCTGGTAGGAAAGCGAGAGGTGCGCCGCGCCCGGAGCGTCCGTGCCGTCGGCGCGCTGGACCGAGAGCAGCACGCCGCTGACGCCGGCAGCGGTCGCGGTGTCGTGCGGGGCCACCGTCACGTGCACCTTGGCCGGTGTGGCGGCGGTCGGCAAGTGCTGCGCGGCCGAGAGCCGGACCGGGAGCGAACCGGCCTGCCCGGCGGTCGCAGCGGTCGCGCCGACCGTGGCGTCGGCCGTGCCGCTCGGCCAGCTGGTCCTGGTGGGCTGCCAGGCGCCCATGGGCTTGGGCTTCTCGTAGTGGCTCTTGACCGGGGCCACCGGCACCGAGCGCTCAGCCGGCCTGGCAGGAGTCGCCGGTCGTCTCTCGGCAGCGAGGACGAGCGGTGAGCCGATGAGCGTGCCGGCGGCGATACTTCCCGTCAGCAGTGCGGCCAACAGCGCGCGTGGCGCTGTTCGTCTACGGTTCAGTGGCCGGTCCCCCGGACCACTGGTTCTCGTCGGGTGCTGCCCGAACGCCATCGTCGCGCCCCTCATGTCATGGCGGTTTCCGCCAAATCCGGCAGGGAAAGTACCAGAGGTTCAGAGAACGACGAAAGCGCCCTTCACAACAGAAAGGCCATGCGCATGCGATTCTTTTCCGTCGCCACATCGACAAGGTGGATTAAAAACGGACAATCGGTGACGGACAATCATCTTCATTGCATAGCAGCATCATTTGCCTTGAAAGCCGCAGCTGACATCGAACCGTCGTCAACCGATGACGGCTTGCCCGGGTGTCAACCCTGGTCATAAGGTCCGCTCGCGCCCCCGGCAGGGGCGATACGAAGAAAATCCCTTCTGGCTCGACGAAGGAACCACCCCCATGCAGAAATCCCATCGACCGATATCCGGTCCGAGAACCTACGGCAGAAGAGCCTCGCTGGCGACAGTCGCCGGCGCTGTTCTCTCCACAGCCCTTTGGACCATTCCGGCGACCGCGGCCGGCCCGTTCGACCCCGTCTCGGTGAGCGGAACCGCCGCTCCGGCTCAGGCCGCTGCGAAACTTGACGACAAATTGCCTATTCTGAGCGGGAGTTCAGGTCGCACCCCGGCCCAGGAGGCCGCGATGACCGCGGCCGCCGCCAAGGCTCGTACGACCGGGCAGCCGGTCGCGGTCGACGAGTTGACGACCGAGACCACCCAGGTGGTGGCCCAGCCCAAGGGCGGCTTCGCCTTTACCGGCAACCCCAAGCCGGTCCGCACCAAGCAGGCCGGCAGCTGGACCCAGGTCGACACCGCCCTGCACCGGCAGGCCGACGGCACCCTCGCCCCAGCGGCCACCGCCTACGGCTCCGTCAGCTTCTCGGGCGGCGGCAACGGGCCTATGGTGTCGACCAGTTCGGGCGGAACGACGTACAGCCTCAGCTGGCCCGGCGCACTGCCCGCGCCCGTCGTCAAGGGCAGCACCGCGACCTACGGCGAGGTACTGCCCGGCGTCGACCTGGTGCTGTCCGCGACCGTGGCAGGTGGTTTCAGCGAAGTCCTGGTGGTCAAGGACGCCAAGGCCGCGAAGAACCCGGCGGTGGCCGAGCTGGAGCTGGCGGCGAAGACCACCGGCGGCACCGTCACGGCTGGCAAGGCACAGGACGGGGTGCTCGTCCAGGGCGGCCACGCCGCCCTGGAGACCGGCACACCGATCATGTGGGACTCCAACCGAGCGGCCCCCACGGCCGATCCGGCCGAGGAACAGGTGCCGCGCACCGCCGCCGCGGCGCGGGCGGCCACGACCGCTCCCACCGCGTCCGTGGGCGACCCGTCGGACGCGGCCCACCCCGGCTCGGCCGCCCGGATCGCCATGGTGGGCACCAAGGCGACCGGCGACAGGCTCACCCTGGTGCCCGACGCGGCGATGCTCGGTGACAGCTCGACCGTCTACCCGGCCTTCATCGACCCGACCTTCAACTGGCACCCGGCCTCGGCCAACAACCCCGCCTTCGACGAGGTGAAGCAGGGCTCGCCGTGCAACGGCGCCTCGCTCTACAACAACACCTCCTCGGCGGGCAACTACGGCCAGCTGGGCGCCGGTTACAACGGCTGGAGCAGCTGCATCGGCATCGAGCGGGCCTTCTACCAGTGGAGCCTGCCCACCGTGATGTGGGACGCCGACATCAACTCCGCCACGGTGAACGCCACCAAGGTGTACTCCTCCAGCTGCGGCGTGACCGCCACGGTCTACCTGCACTGGGCCGGTGGCATCGGCTCCGGCACCAACTGGAACAACCAGCCCGGCTATGGGTCAGCACTCTCCAGCGCGCCGTTCGGCCCCTCCTACAACCACGACTACTGCCCGGGCAACGGCTCGGTCACCCACGGCTTGGACGTCACCGGGCCGATGCGGCAGTCGGCGGCCGGCCACTGGGGCCAGTTCACGGCCGCGCTGACCGAGGACGACTACGAGAACAGCCGTGACCGCAACGGCTTCTCACGGCTCTCCGACAACCCCTCGCTGCAGATCTTCTTCAACCACCACCCGTACACCCCGGGCGTCGGCGACCTGTCCGCCGTGACTGGCTCGGACAACGCGGGCTGCGCCACCGGTGCGCCCTACCCGTACATCGGCAAGACCATCGCCACCAACACCCCGGTACTGAACGCCCGGGCCTCGGACCCGGACGGCGACTCCGTCCAGGTCGGCTACCAGTACTGGGTGGACGGCTCCAGCAACGTCAGCACCGGCTGGTCCGGTGACAGCCTGGCCTCCGGCAGCACCGGCCAGTTCTCCCTGCCGAGCAACTTCGTCTCCGGCCTGACCAACGGTCAGGTGGTGGACTGGAAGGCCAGCGTCTACGACGGCGCCGCGTGGTCCGACTGGTCCCCGGTCTGCCACTTCATCGCAGAGCCGACCGCGGCAGACAGCCCGTTCGTCATGCCCAACACCACCTACCCGAACACCGACAAGGGCGGTGCCACGGGCGCGGCGGCCGGCACCACCACGACCTTCGAGATCACCGGAAACCCGGACAGCGCCTACGCGCCCAAGATGATCTACGGGCTGGACCAACCGCCGGCCACCAGCGGCACCCCCGCCAACCAGATCGCGGCGGCCAACGGCAGCTGGCTCAGCGTGCCGGACGGGCACTGGCTGCTGAACGACGGCAGCGGCACCACCGGCAAGGACACCGGCGCCTACGGCAACCCGGTCACCCTGAACGGCGGCAACAGCTGGGTCAACGACCCGGTCCGCGGCAAGGTCCTGCAGCTCGACGGCAGCACCGGCTACGGCACCACCTCCTACCCGGTGATCGACACCAACCAGACCCTCGCGGTCTCGACCTGGGTCAAACTGAACAGCCTCTCGGGCAACTCGACGATCGTCTCCCAGTCCGACACCGCGGGCACCGAGAACGGCTTCCAGCTCTACTACTCCGCCAGCTGGCACGCGTTCAGCTTCAACAAGATGAACGCCGACGACATGACCGGCACTGCCGCCGAGGTCTTCGGCCCGAGCAGCGGCCCGCTGGCCCCGGTCGCCGGTGTCTGGACCCACCTGGCGGGCGTCTACGACCCTGCCACCCAGAAGCTCACCATGTACGTCAACGGCCATGTGGCCGGAAGCACCACGTACACCGGGGCCAACTGGGATGCCAGGGGACCGGTACAGATCGGCCGCCGGCTCTACAAGGGCGCCTACGGCGATTACGCGAACGCCCAGATCAGTGATGTCCAGCTGTACTCGTGGACGATGGACGACTGGGACATCAACCGCATCTACGACACCGCGCGGATCGACGTGACCCCGCTGGCCCCAGGCCCGCACACCCTGTGGGCCGCCTCGGTGGACCAGGCCGGTGACGTCTCCGGCATGGCCGCCTACCGCTTCACGGCCGCCGCGCACACCCCGGTCAGCTGCGCGAGCCTGACCGCCTGCTTCAACAACACGGCGATCAGCGCGGACAGCAACCGCGCCGCCGGCGCGGCCGACGGTACGGCCTCCTTCTCGGCCACCGACCTGAACAACGCCGGCTGGACCTCCGGCCGGAAGGTGACCGTCAACGGCGCCACCTTCACCCTGCCGTCCTTCGGCAGCAGCCAGGCCGACAACGTGCTGGCGGCCAACCAGACCGTCACCTTCAACCAGGCCGTACCGGCCTCGGGCAGCACTGCGCTGACCGTACTGGCCACCAGCACCAACTCCAACTTCAAGGCCAACGGCGCGGTCGACGGCGGCAACGCCGCCCCGTACGTGCCCAAGGACACCCCGGTGACCGGGGTCTACTGCTTCAACTCCACCCAGCCAGCCGCCTACTGCGCGAGCACCGGCACGATCAACTACTCCGACGGGTCCAAGCAGGCGTACACCCTGAGCGTGCCGGACTGGACCACCGGGCCGAGCGCGCTGGCGGCGATCACCCTGCCGCACCGCAACAAGCCGACCGGCCAGGAGTCCGTCGCCGCGAGCATCTACCCCTTCTCGATCCCGCTGCAGCCGGGCAAGGCGATCAGCTCGATCAGCCTCCCGGACGTGGGCAACCAGGCGGGTCAGCCGGGCCTGCACATCTTCGGCCTGGCCACCCGCAACACCACCGTCGGCACCGCGGAGGCCAACGGCACCACCGTGGCCCCCGCCACCGGCCAGACCTGGACCGGCGCCTGGGCCAGTCCGACCGAGGGCAACTTCAACTACCAGGGCGGCAATTTCTCCAACCAGACCTTCCGGACCGTGGTCCGGCCGTCGGTCTCCGGCAACAGCCTGCGGGTCAAGCTGGACGACGCGCTCGGCACCAGCCGGCTGGACATCGGCCACGTCACCGTGGCGATCGAGTCCGGTGCCACCCCCTCGGCCACGCCGGCGGCCGTCCCGGTCGGCCTGACCTTCGGCGGCAGCCAGAGCGTGAGCATCCCGCAGGGCGCCATGGTCTACAGCGACCCGCTGCCCTTCACCGTGACCGCCAACCAGGAACTGCTGGTCTCCTTCAGCCTGACCAACTCCGTCCCCTACCTGGTCGAACACCCGTGGTCCAACCTGGCGTTCACCTACCTGTCGGCGCCCGGCTCGGGTGACCACACGGCCGACACCGCGGCCACCGCGTTCTCCGGCACCGGTACCTCGAAGGGCTGGTACACCGACGTGCTCACCGACCTCGACGTGACCACGGCCGGGACGCCGACCCAGGCGGTGCTCGGCGACGGCCTGACCGACGCCGGCCAGCCGGGTAGCTCGGCCGCCAACACCTACCCGCGGCTGGCCGAGAACCTGGCTGGTGCCGTCAGCTCCACCAGCACACCCGCGGGCACGGTGGCCGAGGGCATCGAGTCCAACCAGATCATGAAGGACAATCCGCAGACCCGTGGCGGGGGCCCCGTCGGCGGCGTCTCGGCGCTCTCCCGGATCGACCGCGACATCCTGGACCAGCCCGGCCTGAACTCCGTGGTGCTCCAGGAAGGCATCGAGGACCTGCTCGGCGGCACGGACGCCAACACCCTCACCAGCACCGGTCTGGCGCAGCTGCTGTCGTACCTGCAGACGGCAGGTGTCAACGTCACGACCGTCGGCCTGACCCCGTGCGACGGCTACACCGGCGACGGCGTGGCCGGCGCCAACGACCCGTGCACCAGCACGGTCGACGGCTACCGCACCACGGTCAACACCTGGCTCGGCGGCGGCAACCTGTCGATGAACCAGTTCAGTACGCCCTACCTCTACTACGCCGACCCGGACGCCGCACTCGGTGTCGCCGACACCGGCAACGGTGAGAAGAAGCTGGCCGCCGGTGCCGACGCGGGCGACCACGTCAACCTCACCCAGGCCGGCTATGGGGCCCTGACCTCGGCGATCCTCACGGCGCAGGACACCTGGGTGCTGAACGACAACACCCCGGGCCAGGCCGGCGACACCGGGACCGGCATCACCAGCACCCCGTGGACGTACGGACAGCTGCCGCTCACCCTGAGCGGCGGCGCGAACTACGCCACCGACGCCGCCCGGGGCACCGTGCTGACCCTGGACGGCACCTCTGGCACCGGTGCCACCGCCTCCCAGGCGGTGACCACCGACGGGAGTTTCTCGGTCTCCACCTGGGTAAAGCTCGCCTCGCCACCGACCACGAACGCCACCATCGCGGCGCAGAGCGGGAGCCAGGCCTCCGGCTTCTACCTGCAGTACCACCAGTCGGACGCCAAGTGGTGCCTGATGTTCATGCAGAGCGACACGGCCAACGCCAATGGCGTGGGTACCTCACCCTGTGCGAGCGCCGCCGGTGCCGTCGGCAACTGGGTCCACCTGGTCGGCGCCTACGACGCCCGGGCCAAGACCGCCAGGCTCTACGTCAACGGTGCCCTGGCCGCGACCGGCAGCGGCATCACCAACTGGCCTTCGACGGGCGCCTTCACGGTCGGCTCGGCCAAGCACAACGCCACTCAGGTCGACTACTTCCCCGGTTCGATCAGCGGTCTGCAGGCATGGACCTACGCACTGACCGGCCCTCAGGCCGGTGCGCTGTACCAGCAACTCACGCCGGTCCACTGACCTCCGGCTGAAAGGGCCCCGCAGCACCGGCAACGGCGCTGCGGGGTGTCGGTGGGGGTCGGCCCGAACAGCGAACGGCTGCGCCTCCGTCGGGTCCTCAGCGGCTACTGGGCGCCAGCCGTGGCGAACGCCCAGTTCGAGACCGCACGCCTGCCGGACGACGGGACCCGAGACGACGCCGTACGGCACGAATGGCACGCGGATTCCGGCCTGCCGACCTACCTCTGAACCACCGGCTGGACGTACCAGGCGTGCCACGTCGAGTACGAGCGGCTGCGGGCAGAGCGAAAGACTCGGCAGAGCCACCGCCGAGCTGAAGGTACTGGCACGTCAGGTTGCACGTGTTCGTCCAGTGGATCGCCCGTGGCACGCCCGGGGAATCAGAGCGGCCGGTACGAATGGCCGTCGCAGCCCACCGGCGTTGCGGTCGATGCATCGGTCCTCCAGCGGACAACCACACTCCGTGCCCCGCTCACCGCGGCGCAGGCGCCCAAGGTCTCGAACCTGACATCCGGGACGACCAGCTACCCTCTTACCCGGCAGCAGACGGCGCCGCCGGCGCGGTACCCACTCGAACGGGCGGGGCCGGACGTACCGGACGGTTACGTGGCGGGTTGTGCCCGCCCTGACCTTCACCGCCGGCAGCGGCTCCATGACCGCTCGCATGCCCGCCGGCCAACCTCTCCTCAACCCAGGCGCCCATGATCCTACCCAGCCGCTCGTTATATGTGTTCATGCCGCCACTCCCCAAAACATCCCAGGTCAGAACTATCAAATCTTCTTCGCCCCGGCCCGGCCGGACAGCACCCGGAGCCGCAACTCGCCCGCCACCAAGAGCGGGGCGGTACAGCGCTACGACAAGGTGGCGTGATCGGCTTCGACACGGCACCGATGAAGCGGACCGGCGCTTGCCAACCAGCGTGGTGCCGGGTGCGTGGACAGATCTGTCCACGCACCCGGCACCGCCCTCGTGGGCCGATGCCTTGTCCCTTACTCGCCGGCGGCGGGCGTGCCACCCTCCAGCAGCCCGCGAATCCTGGCGTACCGCTCGGGCGACCACTCGGGCGGGGCCGTCAGCAGCTCCTCCACCTAGGCGTCCATGTTCAGGTCCAGGGGCTCACCCGGCGTCCTCATGCAACCGCTGAAAGGAAACGCCACAGTTCAGAACCCCTCTCTTGTGTTCCTCCACCGGGGCCAGTGGCGGACCGTCTCGTCGTCGCAGTCGGCGAGCAGCCGGTCGACCTGCTCCGGGTGGACGCCCTCCAGCAGCCACACCAGGGCGTCGGACGCGGACGGGCCGTCGGCGATCCGCAGCAGGTCGAGCAGTTCGGGCAGGGTGCCGATCCGGGAGCCGGGCTGGAAGACGCCCGCCATCCGGGGCAGCAGCTGGCGCTCCTCGATCCGCAGGTGGGTCTCCACCCGGGCGGCCAGCTCCTCGACCGCGTAGGAGACCGGCCAGGCGCTGGCCGGGTCGCGGGTGGCGATGCCGACCAGGGTGGTGGTGCGGGTGAAGCACTGGTCGAGGTTGTGGTGGTCGGACTCCAGCCAGTTGAGCAGTAGCCGCAGCTCGGGCGCGAAGCGGCGCAGCACCGGCCAGAGCCGGGTGTCCTGCTGCTCGTGGTGGCAGGTGACCATGGCGGTGACGAAGTCCCAGTGCCGCTTGAGCGCGTCGGCCGACTCGCGGTCCTCGGGCTGGAGCAGGCGCAGCGCCTGCGGGATGCGGGCCAGGTCGCGCCGGACGGCGGCGTGCACCAGGCGCAGGCCGGCGAACGGGAGGGGCTCGACCACCCGGGCGGGTTCGACCGCCGCGGCGGGTGCCCGGTCCTGCCGGGCGGGGGCGGTCGCGGGGCCGACGGGCAGCAGGTGACGGGACATGGCGCTCTCTTCACGACGGTCTGGGGCTGGCCGGAGCGGGGGCCGCGGTGCGGCCGCCCCGGTCCAGTTCTCCGGTCCACGGCTCCAGGGTGACCACAGTCCATCAGGGTCGAATGAACGACCGATTGATGTGCAGGTCAGAGCGTTTTACGGGCCTCGGTGGACGGTTCTGACGGAGTTGCACCCCGTTCCGGCGGGTCGTCAGTCGGACTCCGGTCCGGCGGTGTTGGCGGTCAGCCACTCCAGCGTGGTGGGGATCATCTTCTTGAAGTCCGAGGTGAGGTGCTTGCCGCCGGGCTGCTCGTAGTACTCCACGGTGGTGGGGGCCTTGGCCTTGGCGACCCAGTTCTTCACCAGCTTGGTCTCGTACGGGTTGGCGCCGCCCGCGGTGGCCAGCATCCGCACGTCGGCGGCGCCGGCGCCGATCAGCTGGTCGGGGCTGTTGGCCAGGCGCTCCTGCTCGTGGCCCTTCCAGAGCGGCGAGTCGGGGTTCCAGTAGCCGTCGATCGGCACCGCGGCCTTGAACACGTCGGGGTGCTGGAGGGCGAGCTTCGCGCTGCAGAACGCGCCGGTGGAGGCGCCCATCACGGCCCAGCCGTCCCGGCCCCTGAGGGTGCGGAAGTTGGCGCGGACGAAGTCCGGGATGTCCTGGGACATCCAGGTGCCGATCTTCGGCTGGCCGGGGATGTCGGCGCACTCCAGCGCCTTGGCCTCGTCGGAGTCCAGGTTCTGCACCGGCATGATCATGATGAACGGGTGGGCCTTGCCCTGGGCGGCCATCTGCTGGTCGGCCTCCTGGATCGGCAGCTGGTTGTCGGTCCAGGTGTTGTACCCGGCGCTCTGCCCGCCCGCGTACAGGGTGAGCACCGGGAAGCCGGTCTTCGCGTACGCGGGGTCGTCGTACTGCGGCGGCAGCCAGACCCAGACCTTGCCGCTGACCCCGGACTTGGGCCCGGCCAGCGTGGTCATCAGGATCGGACCGGCCTTGGTGTCCCGGGCCGTGGAGAAGTGGGCGGCCGGGCCGGTCGGCATCAGCACCTTGGTCGGCTTCGGCGGTGCGCTGCTGGGCGGCGCGGCGGCGGAGTTCTGGCCGGTGGAGATCGCGGCCCGGGCGGAGTCGGCGCCGCTGCCGGAGCTGCCGCAGGCGGCGAGCGGGACGGCGAGGGCGAGCAGGGCGGCGGCCGCCAGCGGGTGGCGGACGGCGGGGCGGGGCTGCGGCAGCACGGTGCTCTCTCCGGGCGGGGCCGGCCCGGCGGCCGGGTCCGGGCCCTGGTCAGTGAGGGTCGGGGACGGGCCGCGACTGTCACCGGCACACCCCGGGTACGGCCCCGGCCGCGCGTGCGGCGGCGGTCCGGGCCTCCCGTGATCCTATGACGTGCCGCTCTCGGGGCCGGTTGCGTCCGGGCCGACAATCCGCCGGTCGGCGGGGGTGGTTCCGGCCGGTCGGCGGGGGTGCGCGGGCCCGCCGGTCGGCGTGTCGCGGCGGCCGGCCGCGGCGCGCCGGGCCGGGCTCGGACGATCCTCCGGCTGACGCGGCGCCCCGGCCCGGCGATCATGGGGGTTCCGTGTTCCGGAACCGTCCCGAGGAGTGTGCGCGTGTCCCAGCAGGTTGCCGTGATCACCGGTGCGGGCAGCGGCGTCGGCCGCGCCGTGGCCCGAGAGCTCGCCTCGGCCGGCTGGCGGGTGGTGCTGGCCGGCCGCCGGGCCGACCCGCTGGCGGAGACCGCCGCCGGGCTCGGGCCGGACCGCGCGCTGGCGGTGCCCGCCGACGTCACCGACGAGCGTCAGGTGGAGGCGCTGTTCGACGCGGCGGCCGGGCACTTCGGCCGGATCGACCTGCTGTTCAACAACGCCGGGATGTTCGGCCCGTCCGCCCCGGTCGAGGAGGTCGCGGCGGCCGACTGGCGGGCCGTGGTCGACGTCAACCTGACCGGCGCGTTCCTCTGCGCGCAGGCTGCGTTCCGCCGGATGCGGGACCAGGACCCGCGGGGCGGACGGATCGTCAACAACGGCTCGATCTCCGCCCACGTCCCCCGCCCGTGCGCGATCGCCTACACCGCGACCAAGCACGCCGTCACCGGCCTGACCCGCGCCCTGTCGCTGGAGGGCCGCCCGTACCGGATCGCCTGCGGGCAGATCGACATCGGCAACGCGGCCACCGACATGACGGCGGCGATGGGCGCGGGGGTGCGGCAGGCGGACGGGCGGACCGTGCCGGAGCCGACCATGGACGTCGCGGACGTGGCCCGGACGGTGCGCCACATGGCGGAGCTGCCGCTGGAGGCGAACGTCCAGTTCGCCACGGTGATGGCCACCGCGATGCCGTACATCGGCCGCGGCTGAGCGGCGGGAGCGGCGCGCCGGGGCGGACTCGTTCGAGGTGTCCGCCCCGGCGGCCGCCGCGCAGTTCGACGTCCGGGACGGGGGTGGCGGTGCGCACCCGCCCGATGCCTCCGGCGGCGGGTCGGGCACCCGGCCGGGATCAGCCGCGCCAGGTGTCGTTCAGCGTGACCCGGCCGGTGGCCGGGACGGTCGCGGTGCGGTTGGCGCCGCTCTCCCAGGTGACGTTCCCGGCCGCGTCCTTGCGGATGTACTTGTACTGGATCGCGGTGCCCGCGCCGAGCGCCACGTCCAACTTCCACACCGGGTAGGCGGCGGCGGAGAGCGGCAACGCCTTCGCGGTGTCCCAGCCGCCCAGCCCGGCCGCGTCGCCGACCAGGTAGACGTTCTGGCCGACCGCGGTGGTGGCGTTGACCGCGAAGGAGGCGCCGGAGCCGGTCGGCGGGGAGGCGGACGCCGAGGTCGACGGGGAGGCGGTGGCGGTGCCGCACGGGTCGCCGCTGCCGACCGCGCCGTCCTTGACGGTGACGCTGCCGGTGCCGAGGGCGTAGTTGCCGCCGCCGTTGTTGTCCCAGGTGCCGTTGCCGTTGTTGAAGGTGGCGGCCAGGCCGGTGGCGCCGCCCAGGCTGACGGTCTTCTTCACCCAGCCGGTGCAGGCCGCGTCCATGGCCACGCCGGGGACGGTGGTCCAACTGCCGCCGTTGGGCGCGTAGTGCAGGTCGTAGGCCGACCAGTTCCGGTCCGTCGAGTAGAAGACGGTGGCGCTGTTGCCGCCGGTCGGCGGGACGGACGGCGAGGCGGAGGCGGACGGCGAGGCGGAGGCGGACGGGGTGGGCGTGGCGCTGTTGCCGCCGCCGGCGCCGACGTACAGGGCGACCGCGTCGCCCGCGCCGACGGTGGCGGTGAACCTGCCGTCCGCGCCGACGGTGTAGGTCGGGCCGGTGCAGCCGCCGCCGTTCACCGGGTCGCCGTGCTGGACGTCGCAGTAGACGCCGGCCGGCAGCGAGGTCCGGAAGGTCTGGGTGATCGCGCCGGACTCGCGGTTGATCGCCACGTAGCCCTTGCTGCCGCGGCCGAAGGCGATCGCGTTGTTGCCGTTGGACCACCAGTCGGTCATGCCGGTGCCGGAGACCGCGTTGCGGAAGCCGACCATGTTGGCGACCTGGCGCCAGGCGTGGGTGCAGTTCCAGCCGTCCTGGTAGCAGGCGTTGACGGTGCCGCCGTTGGGCGGGCCGTCGTCGTTGCCGCCGAAGGCGTAGCCGGAGTAGACGTTCGGCGAGCCGTAGGGGTCGGCCAGCAGGAAGACGTTGGCCAGCGTGTAGGCGGAGCCGTACTTGTAGGTCAGGGTCGAGCCGTTGCGCTCGGTGTCCCAGTTGTCGACGAAGGTGCGGGCCTGGGCGGAGCCGAGCAGGCCGCTGCCCCAGCTCTGCAGGTCGGAGATCCGCCCGCCGTTGAAGGCGCTCTTGAGCCAGGTCGCGGAGCGGAACTCGTCCACGTCGCCGTTGCCGGTGTACTCGCCGGGCTGGACGGCCTCGCCCGCGCCGTAGATGACCTCCTGCACCCAGTAGGCGTTCGGGTTGCTCACCTTGGACTTGATCGCGGCCAGGTCGCTCGCGGCGATGTGCTTGGCGGCGTCGATCCGGAAGCCGTCGACGCCCAGGGACAGCAGGTCGTTCAGGTAGTCGGCGATGGTCTGCCGGACGTAGCCGGAGCCGGTGTCGAGGTCGGCCAGGCCGACCAGCTCGCAGTTCTGCACGTTGGAGCGGTCGCCGTAGTTGCTGATCGAGGTCCGGCAGGAGTGGAAGTCCTGGTCCTGGTAATAGCCGGGGTAGGTGTACTTGCCGTAGGCGGTGCCGCCGGTGCCGGTGCCGCTGCCCGCGCTCATGTGGTTGATCACCGCGTCGGCGATCACCTTGACGCCCGCGGCGTGGCAGGTGCCGACCATGCGCTGGAACGAGGCGCGGTCGCCGAGCCGGCCGGCGATCTTGTAGCTGACGGGCTGGTAGGAGGTCCACCACTGGGCGCCCTGGATGTGCTCCTCGGCCGGGGAGACCTCGACGGAGCCGTAGCCCTTGGGGCCGAGCGTGTCGGTGCACGCCTTGGCCACCGAGTCGAACTTCCACTCGAACAGGGTGGCGGTGACGTCCTTGCCACCGGGCGGGGTGGCGGTGGCGGTGGGCGCGAGCGAGAGCCCGGCGCCGACCGAGAGGCCGAGCGCCGCGAGCGCGGTGGCGGCGGCGACGAGGCGCCGGCCGCCGAGGGGGGCGGAGAGGGGCAAGGGAGCACTCCTGGGGGAAGCCCGGGCCGCGGACGCGGGTCGCGGAACGGGGGGGGCGGCGGGGTGGGGGGCCGCGACGGCGGGGGTGGTGCCGTCAGCGCGACGGGTGGGGGGTCGCTACTGCAAGTCCCTGCAAACTCGTTGAAACTTGCTGGAAACTTGCAGTGGCATGACCATAGGGTCCGCCCGGACGGCCGTCAAGGGAGGCTGCGGGCCCCTGCGGATGAGGAAGCCGGCGGGGGAACGGACGGGGAAAACGGACGCGCCGGTCCGCCGCTGACGGTTCGTCAGCGGCGGACCGGCGCGGGCCCGGGGCCCCGGGAGGTCAGCCCAGCTGCCGCTCGATCAGGTCGCAGGCGCGGGCGGTGCCGCCCTCGGACTTCGCCCGCGCGCTCAGCTCGCGCGAGCGGGCCGCGACCGCCGGGTCCGCGACCAGCTCGGCCAGCGCCGAGCGGAGCGCCCGCGGCGTCGCGTCCGCAGTGTCGATCCGGCGGGCCACGCCGAGCTCGACCAGCCGGTCGGCGTTCATGAACTGCTCGGCGGCCTGCGGCACCGCGATCATCGGCACCCCGGCCAGCAGTCCCTCCCCGCAGCCGCCCATCCCGGCGTGCGTGACGAAGGCGTCGGCCTGCTCCAGCACCGCCCGCTGCGGCACCCAGGGGTGCACCTCGACCCCGGCCGGGACCTCCCCCAGCTCCGCCGGGTCGGTGTGCCGGCCGATCTGCAGCACCAGGTGCCAGCCGGGCAGGTCGCCGAAGGCGGCCAGGCAGTTGCGGTAGAACTCCGGCTGCCGGGTGAACGCCGAGCCCAGCGACACCAGCAGCACCTTCTCGGCCCCGGCCGGGCGCTGCCAGCCGCCCTGCTCGGCCCGCAGGTCGAAGCACGGGCCGACGAAGTCCACCGCCTCCCGGTCGACCCGGTCGGCGTGCGGCTGCATCGCCTCGGTGATCATGGCGACGGCCCGGGCCGGGCGGCCGGAGAAGTCGTCCACGTCGGTCGTGGTGGCGCCGCTGCCGGCCAGCCACTCGGCGAAGCGGGCGAAGTAGGCGTCCGCCCCCGGGAGGCCGCGCAGGTGGGCGCCGACCTCCTCCCGGTACCCCTCCCAGCCGACCAGCGTCGGCGAGAGCTGGACGACCGGCCGGCCCTGGGCCTCGGCGAGCGCCCGGGCCGCGTAGGCGCCGATGTCGTACAGGTAGAGGTCGGCCGGGTCGGCGTCGTAGTGGGCGCGCAGCCGGGGCAGCACGGCGATCGCGTCCTCCAGGAAGACGCGCATGGCGCCGATCGCGTCCGCCGGCCAGTCGTGGTCGGCGACCGGGAGGGTGGAGGGGTAGGGGACGAGCTCGGCGCCGGTGGGGGCGATCAGCTCGGCGACGGCGGGGTCGTTGGCGTACGTCACCCGGTGGCCGCGGGCGACGAGTTCGCGGATCACCTCGAGGCTGGGGCGGACGTGGCTGACGGCCGGGATGCCGACCATGGCGATGTGGGCACGACGGGTCATGCGGAGAGCACCTGCTTCCGGTTCTACGGGGCGTGGACAGGACACCGCACCGCCGGGGCGCCGCGGAGGGGCGCGCACGGGCGGGCGGGACGCGTGGGCTCGGGGCGCTGCCCCGGCCGCGTCAGCCGTAGATCTGGTGGAAGGAGGACATGCCGGGACACTAACCCGGAACCGGTCGGGCCGCACGCGAATTACCGCGCGCGCCCGCCCTCGGGGAGCCGCAACACCCGGGTGAAGCAAGCGGATTGACGGATCGTCAGACCGCGTCCGGCCCGCGCTCGCCGGTGCGGACCCGGACGATGCCGTCCACCGGCACCACCCAGACCTTGCCGTCGCCGATCTTCCCGGTCCGGGCGGCGGCCACGATCGCGTCGGTGACCCGCTCGGCGTCCTCGTCCTCCACCACCACCTCGATCCGCACCTTCGGCACCAGGTCGATCCGGTACTCCGCGCCCCGGTACACCTCGGTGTGCCCGTGCTGCCGCCCGTAGCCGCTGGCCTCGGTGACGGTCAGCCCGTGCACGCCGAGCTCCTGCAACGCGGTCTTGACCTCGTCCAGCTTGAACGGCTTGACGACGGCGGTGATCAGCTTCATGCGGGGCGGGTCCTGTCGGAGGCGGGCGCACCGTGCGGGTGCATGCTGGCGTGGGCGGTGGCGGAGCCGTGGCCCAGGACGCCGTGATCGTACGCGGTCTCGGCGTGCACGGCGAGGTCCAGGCCGGTGAGTTCGTGCTCGGGCGCGGCCCGGAAGCCCATCAGCCGGTCGATCGCCCGGCCGATGCCGTACGTCGCGCCGAAGGCGTACCCGGCGACCACCAGGACGGCGGTCGCCTGCTTGCCGAGCTGGCCGATCCCGCCGCCGTGCAGCAGTCCGGCGGGGCCGCCGGTCATGGTGGCGGTGGCGAACAGGCCGATCAGCAGGGTGCCGATGACGCCGGCCACGAAGTGCACGCCGACCACGTCCAGCGAGTCGTCGTAGTCGAGGCGGAACTTCCAGCTGACGGCGTAGCAGCAGACCAGTCCGGCGGCCAGGCCGACGACCAGCGCGCCGAGCAGGTCGACGCTGCCGCAGGAGGGGGTGATGGCGACCAGTCCGGCGACCGCGCCGGAGGCGGCGCCGAGGGTGGTGGCGTGGCCGTCGCGCCTCTTCTCCACCACCAGCCAGCCGAGCAGGCCCGCGCAGCCGGCCGCCTGGGTGTTGAGGACCGCGGCGGCGGCCAGGCCGTTGGCGCCCAGCGCGGAGCCGCCGTTGAAGCCGAACCAGCCGAACCAGAGCAGGCCCGCGCCGAGCAGCACCAGCGGCAGGTTGTGCGGGCGCATGGCCTCCTTCTTGAAGCCCAGGCGCGGGCCGAGCAGCAGGGCCAGGGCCAGGCCGCTGGCGCCGCAGTTGACCTCGACGACGGTGCCGCCGGCGAAGTCGAGGGCGCCGAGGTCGCGCAGGATCCAGCCGTCGGGGGCGAACACCCAGTGCGCGACGGGCACGTAGACCAGCAGCGTCCACACCGCGGTGAAGGCCACCCAGGAGCCGAACTTGGCCCGGTCGGCGATGGCGCCGGAGATCAGCGCGGCGGTGATGATCGCGAAGGTCAGCTGGAAGGTGGCGAACAGCAGGGTGGGGACGTGCCCGGTGAGGTTGTCCGGGGCGATGCCGGCCATGCCGAGGTGGTCGAGGGAGCCGATCAGCCCCCAGCCGGCGTCCTTGCCGAAGGCCAGCGAGTAGCCGGCCAGCAGCCAGACGACGGTGACCACGGCGATCGACACGAAGCTCATCATGATCATGTTGAGCACGCTCTTGGTGCGCACCATGCCGCCGTAGAACAGCGCCAGGGCCGGGGTCATCAGCAGCACGAGCGCGGTGCAGGCCAGCAGCCAGGCGGTGTCGCCGCTGTCCAGGGTGGGTGGGGAGTCAGCGAGGAGCATGCGGGGAGTGTCGCCGGGCCGGATTTCGGGCCGCCGTCACGGGTGTTTCGACGGTGTTTCGTGTTGCCCGGGGGTTTCCGGAATCTCACCGCCCGGACACCCGGCCGGGCCGCGCCGGGAGCGGGCGCGCCGGGAGCGGTCGCGCCGGTGCCCGGCGGCCGCTGGTGCGGCCACCGGGCAGCGGTGGGTGCGGGTGCGTCAGCTGGTCTGGATCGCGGTGTCGTCGATCACGAAGGAGGTCTGCAGCGAGGAGTCCTCGACCGCGTTGAACTTCACCGTGACGGTCTGGCCCGCGTAGGCCGACAGGTTGATGCTCTTCTGGGTGTAGCCGGTGGCGGCGTTGGCGTTCGAGTACGTGGCGACCGAGGTGCCGTTGACGGTGACGGTCAGCTTGTCGTACGCGGTGGTGCCGGTCTCGGCGGTGTCGATGTGCAGCCAGTAGCTCAGCGTGGCGGAGCAGCCGGCCGGGATGGTGACGGTCTGGGTGATGCTGTCGGTGTGGGCGGAGCCGTAGCCGTCCAGCCAGGCCTTCCAGGAACCGCCGTGGGCGGCCTGCGAGGTGGAGTTGTTGACCACGCCGGAGGTGGCGGTCCAGGGGCTGGCGGTGCCGGTCTCGAAGCCGGGGTTGCCGAGCAGCTGAGCCGGGGTGCAGCCGGTGCCGCCGCCGGAGGTGACGGTCCAGGTGAAGGAGGCGGTGCCGGTCTTGTTGGCGGCGTCCTTGGCGGTGACGGTCACGTTGTAGGTGCCGGCCGCGGTGGCGGTGCCGGTGATCTTGCCGGTGGAGGCGTTGATCGACAGGCCGGTGGGCAGGCCGGTGGCCGAGTAGGTCAGCGGCGCGGTGCCGCCGCTGGCCGCGATCTGCAGGTTGACCGAGCCGTTCAGCGCGGTCGACTGGTTGCCGGGGCTGGTGACGGTCGGCCCGCCGGTGCTGGGCAGCGAGCCGACGTTGACGGCGGCCCAGGCGGTGGCGGTGGCGTTGTACTCGGCGGAGCCGGCGCCGTACAGGTCGGTGGCGGCGGAGAGCATGCCGGCCCGGGCGCTGGCGTAGTTGGTGGTGGAGGTCCAGTACGTGGTCAGTGCCCGGTACCAGATCGCCGCGGCCTTGTCCCGGCCGATGCCGGTGACGGTGATGCTGTTGACGGTGGGCGAGTTGTAGCTGACGCCGTTGATGGTCTTGGCGCCGCTGCCCTCGGCCAGCAGGTAGAAGGCGTGGTTGCCGACGCCCGAGGAGTAGTGGACGTCCTTGTTGCCGACGGTGGAGGACCAGCTGTCGGCGGACGCGCCGTCCTTGGAGGGCTTGTCCATGTAGCGCAGCGGCGTGCCGTCGCCGTTGATGTTGATCAGCTCGCCGATCAGGTAGTCCGGGTTGTCGGTGGACAGGTTCGCGTAGAACTCGACCATCGTGCCGAACACGTCCGAGGTGGACTCGTTCAGGCCGCCGGACTCGCCCGAGTAGTTCAGGCCCGCGGTGTTGGAGGTGACGCCGTGCGTCATCTCGTGGCCCGCGACGTCGAGTTCGGTCAGCGGGTGGGTGTTGCCCGAGCCGTCGCCGTAGGTCATGCAGAAGCAGCTGTCGTCCCAGAACGCGTTGACGTAGTTGCTGCCGTAGTGGACCCGGCTGTACGCGCCGACGCCGTCGTTGCGGATGCCGTTGCGGCCGAAGGTGTTCTTGTAGTAGTCCCAGGTGGACGCGACGCCGTAGTGGGCGTCCACGGCCGCGGACTCCTTGTTGGAGACGGTGCCGTCGCCCCAGGTGTCGGTGGTCTTCGAGTACAGCGTGCCGGTGCCGCTGGTCCCGTTGTTCAGGTTGGTGGTGTACATGTTGCCGCGGGTCGGGTCCTTGAGCTGGTAGTTGGAGCCCGACTGCGAGGTGCCGAGGGTGACGCTGCCGACGAAGACGCCGTTGCCGGTGCCGGTCTCGATGCCCTCCCACTTCTGGATCACGTCGCCGGTGGTGGCGTCGGTGACCACGTGGAGCTTGCTCGGGGTGCCGTCCTCCTGGACGCCGGAGACCACGGTCTCCCAGGCCAGCCGCGGGCTGTTGTCGGCGGCCCAGACCACCAGGCGGGGCGCGGTCTCCAGGGCGGAGCCGGACTGGGCGGCCAGCGCGGCGGCCTGGCCCTTGGCGGCGGCGAGCTTGGGGGTGGTGGACAGGCCGGTCAGGGTGGCCGAGGAGGCCCGGTCGACGCTCTTGGTGGTGCCGTTGGCGGCCTGGTGGACGATCAGGTCGCCGCCGAGCACCGGGAGTCCGTTGTAGGTCCGCTCGTAGCGGAAGTGCTGGGTGCCGTCGGCGTCCTTGGACGCGTCCTTGACCACGAGCTTCTCGGCCGAGCCCAGGCCCAGGTCCTGGGCGAACGCCGCCGAGCGGCTGCCCGCGTCGGAGAGCAGCTGGGCGTGGCCGGCCACCGCCTGCTGGGAGGCGACCTGGCCGGTCTGGGAGGGGGTGGCGGGGGCGGCCTGGGCCACCGCCACCGGGATCGCGGTCACCAGTAGGGCGGTGGTGGCCGCGAGGGCGGCCATGCTCACGCGGGCATGCGTGCGGCGAGACATGCGGGACTCCTTTACCGACCGTCGCGGGGTCACGAGCGGTGGAGAGAATCTGGCCGCGGTTGCGGCGCAGCGGGGGCCCCTGCCGCCGGTTCGCGGCGCGGGGTGCGGTGCACGTACGCGGTACCGGGCACGTGGGGTACGCGTGCCG
Source organism: Kitasatospora sp. NPDC088783 (assembly GCF_044750705.1). Classification (NCBI taxonomy): domain Bacteria; kingdom Bacillati; phylum Actinomycetota; class Actinomycetes; order Kitasatosporales; family Streptomycetaceae; genus Kitasatospora; species Kitasatospora sp. NPDC088783. The sequence goes on along the minus strand of NZ_JBIVKJ010000007.1, from coordinate 362,737 downwards.
GGCTGCGGCCGCCGGAGTCCTGGGGAGGGTCCCACCGGCGGGGGTCGGGGCTACCTGTCGCTCCGCAGCCGGGGGAATCCTGGCAGCAAACACCTCGTGAATGACAGATGCATGCCACGGATTGACTGATTAATGACCGCGCCCCGGTCCGGTCAACGGCCGCCCACGGTCCGGTAGATGGGACGCATTCGAGAAGGTCCGTGCCAAACATCGCCGTGCGGCGTCGGTTTTCGGCCAACGCGGGACGGGGCCCCACCCGGAGGTGAGGCCCCTGTTACCGCTGGGAAACCATCAGTTCTGGACGAACACCGCCACCGTCCGGCCCGGCACCGTGAAGGTCCCCGAGGCCGGGTCGAAGGCTGCCCGCCTGACCACCGGGTCACTGCCCTGCGCCTGCACCCCGTGCAGCTGCTGCCGGCTGCCGCGCAGGCCCGCCACGGTCTGGTTCTGCGCGGTCGGGGTGGCGTTGAAGACCACCGTGAGGCCCTTCTCGGCGCCCTTCAGCCCGGTGCCGTCCAGGTGCATGGTGATCACGCCCGGGTGCTCCCCCGCGGTGCCGGACAGCGGGAAGGACAGCCGGCGCTGCACCTCGGCCGCGGTGGGCAGCGCGAACAGCGGCGAGGACCGGCGGATCTTCAGGAACTGCTGGTAGATCGCGGTGGAGCTGCCCGTCGCGTTGCAGTCCGCCCGCAGCGCCGGATCGGCCAGCAACTGCTTGGCGCGGTCCCACATCTCCTTGTTGTCGGCCGCCATCGGCAGGCCCCGGCCCCAGCCGTTGCCCTGCCGGCAGTCCCAGGAGATCGCGTTGAACCAGTCGCCGGAGTCGAAGGAGTTGGCGTCCAGCGACTTGGAGCGCAGCAGGTCGCTGCCGGCCTGGGCGAAGCCCGGGCCCTGGCTCAGCGCGGTCAGCGACAGGCCGAGCGCCTGCATCCGGGCCCGGTCGGCGGGCGAGGTGCCCTGCGGGAGCTTGAACGCCAGCGCGTCGTACAGGTCCGCGTTGTCGTGCGCGTCCAGGTACTCGACGGCCTCGCCGGGGTTGGCCGCGTAGCCGGTCGGCGCGCCGTTGTAGTCCACGCCGGCGCCGGTGACGGCCTTCCCGGCGGTGTCGGTGAACCGGTATCCGGCCAGGTTGCCGGTCAGGCCGACCTTGATCTGGTCCATCTGGTGCAGCAGCCTGGCCTGCTGCTCGGCCGGGGTGCCGTTGTCCGCCGAGCCGTTCGGGTCGGTGGACAGGCCGGAGGCGAAGCCCTGCTGCGCGGCCGAGGAGAGCTGGTAGTTGCCGCCGCGGCCGGCGTCCCGCATCCGGTCGTTGAAGGTGGCGATGCCGGTGCCGGCCATGTTGGCCTGGGTGGCCTGGACGAACCGGGCGTCGTTGGCGACGGTGCCGAAGTTCCAGCCCTCGCCGTACAGGAAGACGTTCTTCCCGTCGACGCCGTCCTTCTGCGGGGTCAGCCCGCGCAGCGCCGCCTGCACGTCCAGCATGGTCGACTTCGGGTCCAGGCCCATCAGGTCGAACCGGAAGCCGTCCACCCGGTACTGCCTGGCCCAGCCCACCACCGAGTCCACGACCAGCTTGTTCATCATGGCGTGCTCGGGCGCGGTGTCGGCGCAGCAGGAGTCGGTGGTGACCTTGCCGCTGTCGCTCAGCCGCTGGTAGTAGCCGGGCACGACCTTGTCGAGCACCGACCTGTCGTCCTGCCCGGCGGCGGCGGTGTGGTTGTAGACCACGTCCAGCACCACCCGCAGGCCCGCCTCGTGCATCGCCTGCACCATCTCGCGGAACTGCACGGTGCGCGCCGTCCCGTTCGGGTCGGTGGCGTAGGAGCCCTCGGGCACGTTGTAGTGCAGCGGGTCGTAGCCCCAGTTGTAGGCGTCGTCGGCCTGCACCGCGGCCACGCACTCCTGCTGCTGGTCCGAGTCGGCGGGCAGCGCGGCCAGGTCGCAGGCCGGGAGCTTCTGGTCGGCCCGGTTCTCCCGGATGGTGGCGATGTCGAAGGTCGGCAGCAGGTGGATCGTGGTCACCCCGGCGTCGGCCAGCTCCTTCAGGTGCCGCATGCCGGCCGACTTCGACCGGGTGAACGCCAGGTAGGTGCCGCGCTCGTCGGCCGGCACGGTGGCGTCGGCGACCGAGAAGTCCCGCACGTGCAGTTCCTGGATCTGCTGCTTCACCGCCGGGACGGGCTCCGGGCTGCGGTGCCGGTCCCAGCCCTGGGGCTTGGTGGCCGCGGAGGACAGGTCGGCGACCAGGCTGCGCTTCGAGTCCGCCGACAGCGCGGTCGAGTACGGGTCGGTGACGGTGTTCACCACGTTCTGCCCGACGCTCGGCGCCCACACCTTCACCTGGTACAGGTAGTACTTACCGTCCAGCTCCTCGGCGTCCTCGGTCAGCGACCAGACCCCCGACGCGTCGTCGCGCTTCAGCGGGACGGTCCTCGCCGTGCCGCCGGCGGCCTTGTCGAACAGCTGGACCGACACCCCGGTCGCGGTCGGCGCCCAGAGCGAGAGCGTCACCTCGCGCCGGTCGCGGCCGAACCAGCCGTGGCCCTTCCGCACCGAGTACACCGGGCCGAGCTGCGCGGAGGCCGCCTTCGCCGCGTACAGGTCGTCCAGCACACCGGGGGTCTGCACGCCGGTGGCCGCCAGCGCCGCGCCGTTCGGCAGGTGCTCGGTGAAGAGCAGTTGGCCGCGCAGCGCGTCGGTGGTCCGGCCGGCGTCGCGCGGGTCGACGGTGAACGCCCGGTACCCGGCCAGGTGCGGGAACTTCGCCTTCTGGGCGTCGGTGAGCCCGGCCGCCGGGGTGAGCCGGATCCAGTGGCCCGGCCCGGAGAGCACGCCCCGGTCGACGCTCAGCCCGCCCGCGGGGTCGTAGACCAGCTGGGCGCTGGTGCCGCCCTTCAACTGGGCGTCCGCCGCACCGTAGTTCGCGGGCACCACCACGGTCCTCGCGTCGATCCACTGGGCCTTCGCCGAGCCCGGGTCGAGCTGCGAGGAGGTGCCGGCGCCCTGCGGCAGCAGGTGGCCCTCCTGCCCGGCGATGATCCAGACCTCCCGGCCGGCGGTGGCGAAGTCCAGCGACTGGTCCTGCGGCAGGTCCTTGTCGCCGCCGTTGTGGATGATGTAGCTGAGGCTGGTCGCGCCCTCGGCCAGCGGCACCTCGAAGACCGCGCCGAACGCGTCCTGCCGGGCCGGCACCAGCGGGCTGCCCCAGTCGGTCGGGGTGGCCGCGCCGGTCCAGTCGTGCAGGCCCCAGCCGGTGTAGTTCCCGTCGGCCCGCCGGTAGTGGATGACCGCCTTGCCCTCGGGCACCGGCTGCGCCCCGTCCGGGTTCGCGGTGCGGACGGTGGCGTCGCCCTGCTTGATCCACACCTCGCCGGTGGCGGAGACGTCGACGTGCCGGTCCTGGTCGACGTCCTTGGCGCCGTCCTTCTCCACCACGAACCCGACGTCGGACGCCCCGCCCTTGAGCTTCACGTACGCGAACGCCCCGTACGCGTCCCGCCCGACGAAGCCGTGCCCGGCCGGCCAGGTGGTCGCCTCGCCGTCGGCGAGGTCGCCCCAGGCGTACAGGTTCCAGCCGTCGTAGTCGCCGTCCTCGCGCTGGTAGTGCACCACCGCGTACTCGCGGGTCACCGCGCTCGGCACCGGCGCGGGCGGCTGCTGCCCGGTGGTGAACTGCCCGGTGGCGGAGGCCAGTCGGCCCGCCGAGTCCTGGACCACGGCCTTGTAGCGCACCACGGTGCCGGGCGCGACGCCGTCCAGGTCCTGCGTCACCTTGTACACGCCGTTGTCGGCGGTGCCGAGCGTCTGCCAGGGCCCGTCGCCGACCTGCGCGGCGAAGGTCACCCGGTCGAAGCCGCCGCCGGGCACGCTCGCGCCCAGCGTGACGGTGCCGTACGCGCCGTCGGCCGGGGCGTTCACCGTGATCGACGGCCCGGCCGCCGGCTCGGCCAGCTTGTGCTTCGCCTTCAGCACCACCGAGGACATCGCCGGGACGGTGACCGTCACCCTGCCGTCCGCGCCGCTGGTGAGCTTCCCGCCGGTGCCGTACAGGCCGGTGAAGTCCATGCCGGCCGAGAAGGTGTCCAGCGCGACGGTCTTCGGCTCGGCCGCGTTGTTCACCGCCGCCAGGTACTCGACCTGCTCCTTGGCGTCGATCCGGGAGAACGCGTACACGCCAGGCCCGTCCGCCGCGTACCGCTCGACCTGGGCGCCGTCGGCCAGCGCCGGGTTGTCCTTGCGCAGCTTGGCCAGGCCCGCGATGCCCCGGTACAGCGCGCCGTCCTCGCCGTAGCGGTCCTTCGAGCCGGGGGCGCCGCCGATCACGGTGTCGGTGTTGTAGGAGGGGGTCTTCGAGGCGAACATGTCCTGCCGGGCGTCCTTGTCGCCGCCCGCGCCGGTGAAGCCCTGCTCGTCGCCGTAGTAGACCACCGGCTGGCCGCGGGTCAGGAACTGCAGCTCGTTGGCGAGCCGGTCCTTGGCCAGCAGCGCGTCGTTCGAGGCCCCGGGGTCGTCGCTCCGCAGGAAGGAGCCGAACCGGCCCATGTCGTGGTTGCCGAGGAAGGTCGGCAGCTCGTAGGCGTCGGTGTCGGCCGTGGTGTAGCGGTAGTCCTGCGCGTACAGCGCGCTGAGCGCCTTGGCCGAGCCGTTCTGCGAGACGTACGCGCGGGCCGCCTCCTGGAAGGCGAAGTCCAGGGTGGCCTGGAGCTTGCCCCGCGTGACGTACGGGGAGGTGACCGCCGGGTCGCCCGAGTACACCTCGCCGAACATGAAGAACTTCTTGTTGCCCTGCTTGGCCGCGAACTGCTTGAGCGCGGGCGCCCACTGCTCCCAGAACGCCAGGTTGACGTGCTTGACGGTGTCGATCCGGAAGCCGTCGACGCCGGTCTCGGCGACCCACTGCTGGTAGATCCTCTCCATCCCCGCGACGACCTTCGGGTTCTGGGTGTCCAGGTCGTCCAGGCCGGAGAAGTCGCCCTCGGTGGCGGACTCGCCGACGAAGGTCGAGTCGCCGCGGTTGTGGTAGAGCGAGGGGTCGTTCAGCCAGGACGGGGTCTTGGCGGTGGCGGCCGCCCTGGTCGGCAGCACCGGGGTGTAGGGGAAGGAGTCCTTGGTGGTGTCCGGCCACTGGGCGCGGGCGTCGGCGATCGCGGTCTCGTCGACCGGCCTGCCGTCCGCGTCGAGGGTCGGGTAGGCGCCCTCGGAGCGGTAGTCGTGGGTCTGCTCCGCGTAGTCGATGACGTCCGCGGTGTGGTTGGTGATGACGTCGAAGAAGACCTTGATGCCGCGCTTGTGCGCCTTGTCGATCAGCTCCTTGAGCTGGGCGTTGGTGCCGAAGTGCGGGTCGACCTGGGTGAAGTCGGTGATCCAGTAGCCGTGGTAGCCGGCCGAGGCGTCCGCCCCGGTGCCCTGCACCGGCCGGTTCTTGAAGATCGGCGCCATCCAGATCGCGGTGGTGCCCAGGTCCTGGATGTAGTCGAGCTTGTCGATCAGGCCCTTGAGGTCGCCGCCGTGGTAGAAGCCCTTGTCGGCGGGGTCGAGTCCGTTCTCCAGCCGGCCGCCGGTGATGCCGCCGGTGTCGTTGCCGGTGCTGCCGTTGGCGAAGCGGTCCGGCAGCACGAAGTAGAACTGCTCGCGGGTCAGGTCGTGCCGGGCGGCGGTGGCCGCCAGGTCCCGGTCGGACGGCGGGGCGGCGGGCCGGGCGGGCGCGGCCGCGGCCGGCGGAACGGCGCCCAGGGTGGCGGCGATCAGCGAGGCCGCCAGCAGGACGGCGGCCCGGGCGGGGCGGCGGTGGGGGGTGGTGCGGCGCTGGGGGCGGTACGGGGCGTCGGCCACGGCAGGGCTCTCCCTCGGGGGCGCTCGGGCAAGGGGTGGGTGGCGTGGAACCTAGCGCTCTGCAAGATGTTTCAGCAAGATGTGAAAGCTGTTTCGTTCCGGAGTCGTACCGAGTCGTGACCTGAACCCCGGCCCCCGCCGCATCCGGGCCGCGCCCCCGCCCCCGACTGCGTCCGTGTCCGAACCAGACCCCGGTTCGACCCCTCGTAACCCGCGCGCCACAATGGACGGCATGCGCCTCGACAACCGATCGACCCCTACCCCCGTAGGGGGACAGTCGGTGAAGAATCCCCAACCAGAGGATGAGCGAGCGGCCACAGCCGGTCTGGCAGACTTCTCGTCCATGGGGGAACCGACCGAGATCCACACAGCCGGCGCCGAACGTGCCGACCGGACCACGCACGGCGGTTCCGACCCGGGCGCGGCCCACACCGCCCGTACGCCCGGCGGAGCCACCCGCGTCGCCCAGTCGCCGACCGCCGCCGTCCGCAACCGCCTGCGCGAGCAACGCCGCACCCCGCGCCGTCCGCGCCTGCTCTTCGAACTCGCCCTGATCGGCCTCAGCTACTGGCTGTACTCGCTGGTCCGCAACGCCGTCCCCGAGCAGGCCGAGATCGCCCAGAAGCACGCCACCTGGGTCTGGCACCTGGAGCACACCCTCGGCATCGCCGTCGAGCGCTCCGTCAACCACGGCGTGAACTCGGTGACCTGGCTCATCGTCGGGATGAACTACTACTACGCCACCCTGCACTTCATCGTCACCATCGGCGTGCTGGTCTGGCTCTACCGCGCCCACCCCGGCCGCTACGCGGCCTCCCGGACGGTGCTGTTCGTCACCACCGGCATCGCGCTGGTCGGCTTCTACTGCTTCCCGCTGGCCCCGCCCCGGCTGATGACCGGCGGCGGTTTCGTCGACACCGTCAGCGTCCACCACACCTGGGGCTCACTGGCCTCCGGCGCCGGGGCGACGGTCTCCAACCAGTTCGCCGCGATGCCCTCCATGCACATCGGCTGGTCCACCTGGTGCGGCCTGACCGTCTTCTTCCTGGCCCGCCGCCCCTGGGTCCGCGCCCTCGGCCTGGCCTACCCCGTGGTCACCCTCAGCGTGATCGTCTCCACCGCCAACCACTTCTGGCTGGACGCGGTCGGCGGCCTGGTCTGCCTGGCCGTCGGCTTCCTGGCGGCCCGCCTCGTCTACCACACCTGGGTCTACCGCCTCCCCCGCCGCACCGGCGGGCCGGCCGACCGGGAACTGACCGTCCCCGCCCAGTGGGACACCAAGGTCGACGCGTAGCACCGCGCCCCCGCCCGGAGACCCGGGACCGGGGGCGCGGGCAACCGCGCGGGCGGCCCTACTCCCCGCCGTAGAACAGCCGCTCCACCACCCGGCGGGCCCGCCGGGTCGTCCGCCGGTACTCGTCCACCAGCTCCCCCGAGTGCCCCACCCCGTAGCCGAGGTAGCGGGCCACGCCCGCCAGCTCCCGGGCGTCCCCGGGGAAGCTGTCCCCGGCCCGGCCGCGCACCAGCATGACCGCGGCCCGGACCCGGGAGGCCAGCACCCAGGCGGCGTCCAGCACCTGCGCGTCCTCCCGGTCGACCAGGCCCGCCCCGGCCGCGGCGGCCAGCGCCGCCCTGGTCCGGGTGGTGCGCAGCTCCGGCACCGCGTGGCCGTGCCGGAGCTGGAGCAGCTGCACCGTCCACTCGACGTCCGCCAGCCCGCCGCGGCCGATCTTGGTGTGGGTGGTGGGGTCGGCGCCGCGCGGCAGCCGCTCGGTCTCGATCCGGGCCTTGATCCGGCGGATCTCCACCAGGTCCCGGTCCGGGACGCCCGCCGCGGGGTAGCGCAGCGGGTCGACCAGCTCTCGGAAGCGCGCGCCGAGCTCGGCGTCCCCGGCCATCGGCTCGGCCCGCAGCAGCGCCTGGCTCTCCCAGGCGTGCGACCAGCGCGCGTAGTACGCGGCGTAGGAGGCCAGGGTGCGGGTCAGCGGCCCGTTGCGGCCCTCGGGGCGCAGGTCGGCGTCGACCAGCAGCGGGGGTTCGACGGACGGGGCGGCCAGCAGGGTGCGCAGTTCGCCGATCACCTCGCGGGCGGCCCGGGCGGCCTCCTCGTCGCCGGCGCCGGGCTGCGGTTCGTGGACGAAGAGGACGTCCGCGTCCGAGCCGTAGCCGAGTTCGTGGCCGCCGAACCGGCCCATCGCGACGATCGCGATCCGGGCGGGCAGCTCGCCGTTGCGGGCCGCCCAGCCGTCGGCGGCGGCCCGCAGCGCGCCCTGGAGGGTGGCGGCGGTGATCGCGGTGAGCGCCTCGCCGGTGAGGTCCAGGGCGCGGGCCGGGTCCCCGTCGAGCCGGCCCAGCACGTCGGCGGCGGCGGTCCGGAACAGCTCGCGGCGCCGGACGGCCCGGACGGCGGAGACGGCGGCGGCCGGGGTCCCGGCCCGGCCGACGGCGGCCAGCACCTCCGCCTCCAGGGCGGCCCGGCCGCGCGGCAGCAGGCCGCCGGCGTCGCCCAGCATGGCGACCGCCTCGGGGGCGCGCAGCAGCAGGTCGGGGGCGAGCCGGCCGGCGGACAGCACCCGGGCGAGCTGTTCGGCGGCGGCGCCCTCGTCGCGCAGCAGCCGCAGGTACCAGGGGGTGCGGCCGAGCGCGTCGGAGACCTGGCGGAAGTTGAGCAGTCCGGCGTCGGGGTCGGCGGAGTCGGCGAACCAGCCGAGCAGCACCGGCAGCAGGGTGCGCTGGATCGCGGCCTTGCGGCTGACCCCGGAGGCGAGCGCGGAGATGTGCCGCAGCGCGGCGGCCGGGTCGGCGTAGCCCAGGGCGGCCAGCCGCTGCTTGGCGGCCTCGGTGCTGAGTCCGGCCGCGCCGGAGCCGGTGACCCGCAGTTCGGCGACCGGCAGCTCGGCGACCGCGTCCAGCAGCGGCCGGTAGAACAGCCGCTCGTGCAGCCGCCGCACCTCCACCGCGTGCCGCTTCCACTCCCGCTGGAGGGCGGCCACCGGGTCGCCCTTGGCGTCCCCGCCGAGCTGCGGGGCCATGGTGCGGGCCAGCCGGCGCAGGTCGGCCGGGTCGGTGGGCATCAGGTGGGTGCGGCGCAGCCGCTGCAACTGGATGCGGTGTTCGAGGGCGCGCAGGAAGCGGTAGGCGGCGTCCAGCGAGGCGGCGTCGGCCCGGCCGACGTAGCCGCCGTCGCTGAGCGCGGCCAGCGCCTCCAGGGTGTTGCCGCTGCGCAGCGACTCGTCGGTGCGGCCGTGCACGAGTTGCAGCAGCTGGACGGCGAACTCGACGTCGCGCAGGCCGCCGGGGCCGAGTTTCAGCTGCCGGTCGAGTTCGCCGGCCGGGATCGCGTCGACCACCCGGCGGCGCATCTGCTGCACGTCGGTGACGAAGTTCTCCCGGGCGGCGGCCTGCCACACCAGCGGGGCGATGGCCCCGGCGTAGGCGCGGCCGAGCTCGGCGTCGCCGGCGATCGGGCGGGCCTTCAGCAGGGCCTGGAACTCCCAGGTCTTGGCCCAGCGCTGGTAGTAGGCGAGGTGGCTGGCCAGGGTGCGCACCAGCGGGCCGTTGCGGCCCTCGGGGCGCAGGTTGGCGTCGACCGGCCAGATGGTGCCCTCGCCGGTGGTGTCGGAGCACAGCCGCATGGCGTGCGCGGCGAGCCGGGTGGCGGCCCGGGTCGCGGTCTGCTCCTCGACGCCCTCGCGGGCCTCGGCGACGAAGATCACGTCCACGTCGGAGACGTAGTTGAGCTCCCGGCCGCCGCACTTGCCCATGCCGATGACGGCGAGCCGGCAGGCGGCGGACGCGTCCGGGTCCTGCTCGGCGGCGAGGTCCAGGGCGGTCTGCAGGGTGGCGCCGGCCAGGTCGGCGAGTTCGGCGGCGGTCTGCGGCAGGTCGGTGGTGCCGGACAGGTCGCGGGCGGCAATCGCGAGCAGGCAGCGCCGGTAGGCGGCGCGCAGCGCGTCGGCCCGGTCGGCGTCCGGCTCGGAGCGGACCCGGCGGGTGAGCTCGCCGAGGAAGTCGCCGCGTCCGGGGTGGATGTCGCGCAGCTCGAAGGAGACCAGGGCGTGCCAGTCCCGGGGGTGCCGGGCCAGGTGGTCGGCGAGCGCGGTGGAGGCGCCCAGGACGCCGAGCAGCCGGTCGCGCAGCGGCTTGGAGGTGGTCAGGGTGTCGCGCAGGGTGTGCCGCTCGTGCGGGTCGAGCGCCTCCAGCAGCCGGGCCAGGCCGAACAGCGCCTGGTCCGGGTCGGCGGCGGCGCCCAGCGCGTCCAGCAGCACCGGGTCGGCGGCGAGACCGTGCAGCGCCGGTTCGTCCAGCAGCCGCACCGCCTGGTCGGGGTCGGAGAACCCCCGCCGCACCAGTCGGGTCTCCAGCCGGCTGACCCGGCTCCCGGCCCGTTCCTCCACCGCGCTCCCGCCTCCCACGCCCGATCCCTGCCCGAAGGACCCGCACCCCGCCCGCGGGGCCCGCTCCCTGCCCGAAGGGTACGTTCCCACCCGCCCCGCACGCGCCCCGTGACGCACCGTCGACCGGGCCCCGCTCCCCCCGCCCGCCCGTGACACCCCCGCCACCCGACTCGTTGGCCACGGGGTGACACCCTTCCTCCGCCCCTCCCCCGCGCCCTCCTCCCTCCCTTCCCCTCCTCTCCCTTCCCCGCTCCCCTCCTCCCTCCCCGCCCGGCTGCCCTCGCTCACCGGGCTGCGCTTCCTCGCCGCGCTGCTGGTGGTCTGCTACCACCTCTCCCGCCAGGTCGGCGCCCTCCCGGTGCTCAGCCCGCTGGCCTGGTACGGGCGTTCGGGCGTGACGTTCTTCTTCGTGCTCTCCGGCTTCGTGCTGGCCTGGACGTACGCCGACTCCCCCGTCCCCGCCCACCGCTTCTACCGCCGCCGACTGGCCCGGATCTGGCCGCTGCACGCGCTCACCACCGGCGCCTCGCTGGCGGTCTTCGCCGCGGTCGGCGCGGCCGTGCCGGTGACCGCCGCCCTGTGGTCGCTCCCGCTGCTGCACCCGTGGGACCGCACCACCGTGATGGGCGGCAACCCGGCCGGCTGGTCACTCGGCGACGAGGGCTGGTTCTACCTGCTCTTCCCCCTGCTGCTGCGCCTGCGCCCGGGGCTGCGCACCGCCGCGCTGTGCTGCGCGAGCGGCCCGCTGCTCTGGCTGGCCGGCTCCGCCGTCACCGACCCGTCACTGCGCAGCTGGCTGCTGGACTACCTGCCGCTCAGCCGCACCCCGCAGTTCCTGCTCGGCGTCGCCCTCGCCCTGGCCCTGCGCCGCGGCCGCCTGCCCGCCCTGCCGCTGCTCCCCACCGCCCTCGCCACGGCCGCCTTCCACCTCGCCCTGGTCCCCTGGCACCACGCCGTCCCCGACCCGGCCTGGCACAGCCCCTACATCGCCTCCCAACTCCTCTCCGCCCCGCTGTTCGCCGCCCTGATCACCGCCGCCGCCCAAGCCGACCTCCGCCACCCCGGCGGCCCGCTCACCCGCCGCCCCTGGACCCTGCTCGGCGACTGGTCCTTCGCCTGGTACCTGATCCACGAAATCACCTTCCGCCCCTGGCTCCACCACTACGGCCACCCCACCCCGGGCCTCCCCACCGCCACCACCTGGCTCCTCCTCCTCACCACCTCCCTCACCCTCGCCGCCATCCTCCACCACCTGGTCGAACACCCCCTGGAACGCCTCCTCCGCGACCACCCGACCCCGCCCGCCCCCACCCACCTGCCTCGCCCCCGCCCCACCGACGGATCGACCGGGCGTCAGGCCCCCGAAGCACCGTCCGCAGCGCGACAGCGGTAGGCCGAGCCGTCGCGGGGCAACACTCGCGCGCAGCACGGCAGTTCCGCAACCGCCGCGACGTGACCGGCGGCGGGGTCCGCGGCCTTGCGGACAACGCTCTCCCGGCCACCGCCCGGGCTCCGCGCTACCCCCGCCGCCACGGCTGCGCGAACACCGTGTAGAAGTACGGCAGGTTCTCCTCCGGCCCGTTGTCCATCCGCTTGAACACCTTCCCGATCGGGTTGCACACCTGCCCGCTCGGCAACTGCACCACCAGCGGGAACCCGAACACCGGCGCCTCCTCCCCGCCCACCTCCCGCCAGGCCGCCCCGCCCTGGCGGACCATCACCTCGCCGACGTAGCAGCCGAACGCGAACAGGGTCTCCCCGACCTGCCCGCTGCCGATGCCGCTCCCCCGGAAGTCCTCGATGATCTCGTCGACCAGCGCGAGGCTCCCCACCGAGTAGTCCAACTGCACCCCGCTGACCTGCGCCGCCGACGCCACGATGTCCGCCGCGAACCGCCCCGCGTTCGCCGCCTCCGGCGCGTACCTCAGCCGCAGTTCCATCTGCCCTCCCACCTCTCGCTCACCGGTCCAGAGGACTGCTTTCCCCCGCCCCCACCCCGTACACAACCCGGAACCGGCCGCCGGTGAAAAGCCGGGGCCCCGGCCGAGTACCCACCTCGGACCGGGGCCTGACGGAGCGTCAGCAACTGCTACAGCACCTGGAGCACCTTGCGCAGCTCGAACGGCGTGACCTCAGAGCGGTACTCCTCCCACTCCTGGCGCTTGTTGCGCAGGAAGAAGTCGAAGACGTGCTCGCCCAGGGTCTCGGCGACGAGTTCGCTGCGCTGCATGAGGTCGATGGCCTCGCCGAGGTTCTGGGGCATGGGCTGGATGCCGAGGGCGCGGCGTTCGGCGTCGGTGAGGGCCCAGACGTCGTCGTCGGCGCCGGGGGGGAGTTCGAGGTTGTCCTCGATGCCCTTGAGGCCGGCGGCGAGGGTGACGGCGTAGGCGAGGTAGGGGTTGCAGCCGGTGTCGAGGGAGCGGACCTCGATGCGGGTGGAGCCCTGCTTGCCGGGCTTGTACATGGGGACGCGGATCAGGGCGGAGCGGTTGTTGTGGCCCCAGCAGATGTAGGAGGGGGCCTCGCCGCCGGCGCCGGCGGTGCGCTGGGAGCCGCCCCAGATGCGCTTGTAGGAGTTGACCCACTGGTTGGTGACGGCGGCGGTCTCGGCGGCGTACTTGAGCAGGCCGGCGATGAAGGAGCGGCCGACCTTGGAGAGCTGGTACTCGGCGCCGGACTCGTGGAAGGCGTTGCGGTCGCCCTCGAAGAGGGAGACGTGGGTGTGCATGCCGGAGCCGGGGTGGTTGGAGAACGGCTTGGGCATGAAGCTGGCGTGGACGCCCTGTTCGAGGGCGACCTCCTTCATGACCAGGCGGAAGGTCATGATGTTGTCGGCGGTGGAGAGCGCGTCGGCGTAGCGCAGGTCGATCTCCTGCTGGCCGGGGGCGCCCTCGTGGTGGCTGAACTCGACCGAGATGCCCATGGATTCGAGCATGGTGATGGCCTGGCGGCGGAAGTCGTGGCCGATGCCGCGCGGGGTGTGGTCGAAGTAGCCGGACTGGTCGGCGGGGGTCGGCGGGGTGCCGTCGCCGGGGAGGTCCTTGAGGAGGAAGAACTCGATCTCGGGGTGGGTGTAGAAGGTGAAGCCGAGGTTGGAGGCCTTCTCCAGGGTGCGCTTGAGGACGTAGCGCGGGTCCGCGTAGGAGGGGGAGCCGTCGGGCATCAGGATGTCGCAGAACATCCGGGCGGTGCCGGGGTTCTCGGAGCGCCACGGCAGTATCTGGAAGGTGGTCGGGTCCGGCTTGGCGATCATGTCGGACTCGTAGACGCGGGCGAAGCCCTCGATCGCCGAGCCGTCGAAGCCGATGCCCTCGTCGAAGGCCTGTTCCAGTTCCGCCGGGGCCACCGCCACCGACTTGAGGAACCCGAGCACGTCGGTGAACCACAGCCGGACGAACCGGATGTCACGCTCTTCGAGCGTGCGAAGCACGAACTCCTGCTGCTTGCCCATGGGGACAGTCTCACCTCTGCTCTTTACGCCCGTGTTACGCCGCCCGCACCGGCGGCCCGGACCGGCGAGGACCTCGCACGGACCGCGTCGCCCCCCATCATGGCGGATCTTCGCCGACTTGCCGACCCCGGGAGGATCCGGACGGGAACGGCGGCGTCCGCCGTGCCGGAGGGGGTCCCCCCGCGACATAACGTCAGTTAGACGATTACACTCGGGGACATGCCGAATCTGCGTCTCGCCCTGTGCCAGATCGACCCCTGGGTCGGTGACCTCGCCCGCAACAGCGAGGAGGTGCTGCGCTGGTCGAAGCGGGCCGCCGAGTCCGGCGCCGACCTGATCGCCTTCCCGGAGATGGTGCTGACCGGGTACCCGGTGGAGGACCTGGCCTTCCGCGGCTCCTTCGTGGAGGGCTCCCGCGCCGCCCTGGTGGACCTGGCGGCCAAGCTCCGGGCCGAGGGCCTGGGCGACACCCCGGTGGTGGTCGGCTACCTGGGCCGCGGCGAGCCGGGCACCCGGTACGCGGGCAAGCCGCAGAACTGCGCGGCGGTGCTGCGCGACGGCGCGGTGGTGACCAGGTTCGCCAAGCACTTCCTGCCGAACTACGGCGTGTTCGACGAGTACCGGTACTTCGTGCCGGGCGACCAGCTGACGGTGCTGCGGCTGCACGGCGTGGACGTCGCGCTGGCGATCTGCGAGGACATCTGGCAGGAGGGCGGCCGGGTCGCGGCCACCGGCCAGGCCGGCGCGGGCCTGCTGCTGTCGATCAACGGCTCGCCGTACGAGCGCGACAAGGACGACGTCCGGCTGGAGCTGGTCCGGCGCCGGGCCGCCGAGGCGGGCTGCCCGCTGGTGTACCTGAACATGGTCGGCGCGCAGGACGAGCTGGTCTTCGACGGCGAGTCGATGGTCGTCACCGAGGGCGGCGAGCTGCTGGCCCGCGGCCCGCAGTTCGAGGAGGCGCTGCTGGTCGTCGACCTCGACCTGCCGGCCGCGGCCGAGGGCGGCCTGCCGGACGGCACGGTGCTGGCCGACGGCCTCCGGCTGACCAGGGTCGACCTGGGCGGCGCGCCGAAGGAGCGGCCCGCCGAGCCGGTCGCGCCGGGGGTCGGCGAGCGGCTGGACGACGAGGCCGAGGTGTACGCGGCCCTGGTCGAGGGCACCCGGGCGTACGTCCGCAAGAACGGCGCGCGCTCGGTGCTGATCGGCCTGTCCGGCGGCATCGACTCGGCGCTGGTGGCGGCGATCGCGGTGGACGCGATCGGCGCGGAGAACGTGTACGGCGTCTCGATGCCCTCGCGCTACTCCTCGCAGCACTCCCGGGACGACGCCGCCGAGCTGGCCCGCCGCACCGGCCTGCACTTCCGCACGGTCTCGATCGCGCCGATGTTCGACGCGTACCTGGGCGCCACCGAGCTGACCGGGCTGGCCGAGGAGAACCTGCAGTCCCGGCTGCGCGGCACGCTGCTGATGGCGATCTCCAACCAGGAGGGGCAGCTCGTCCTGGCGCCGGGCAACAAGAGCGAGCTGGCGGTCGGCTACTCGACGCTGTACGGCGACTCGGTGGGCGCGTACGGGCCGATCAAGGACGTCTACAAGACGCTGATCTTCCGGCTGGCGCGCTGGCGCAACGCGGCGGCCGAGGCGCGCGGCGAGGTGCCGCCGATCCCGGAGAACACCATCTCCAAGCCGCCGTCCGCCGAACTGCGCCCCGACCAGGTGGACACCGACTCGCTGCCCGACTACGACCTGCTGGACGCCATCCTGACCCGGTACGTGGAGGGCGACGAGGGCCGGGACGCGATCGTCGCGGCCGGCTTCCCGGCCGAGGTGGTGGACCGGGTGGTGCGGCTGGTCGACACCGCCGAGTACAAGCGCCGGCAGTACCCGCCGGGCCCGAAGGTCTCGCCGAAGAACTTCGGCCGCGACCGCCGGCTGCCCATCACCAACCGCTGGCGGCAGGGCTGAGCGGGGCGCCGGGCCGGGCCGGGCGGGGGCGGGCTGACAGCGGGGGCGCGAGGGGTTAGGGTGAGCGCCGCAGTGCGCGCCTGATCACGCCCGGCGCGCCCGGACCGAGGAGGTGGGAGAGATCACCGTGCAGGTCATCGAGGTGCTCCCCCGCCGCCGGGTCGCGGCCTGACCGGACGGGGAGCCCGCCAGGCTCTTCGAGAGGTCCCCGTGTCACTCCCCCGCACCCTCGTCACCCACACCCTCGTCACCGACCGGCTGCGCGCGGCCGGGTGCGTCTTCGCCGAGGACGAGGCCCGGCTGCTGCTGGCCGCCGCCCCCGACCCCGGACAGCTCGACCGGATGCTCGAACTCCGGTGCGCCGGGCACCCGTTGGAGCAGGTGGTGGGCTTCGCCGAGTTCGCCGGCCTGCGCGTGGCGCTCGCCCCCGGGGTGTTCGTGCCGCGCCGGCGCAGCGAGTTCCTGGTCGAGCGGGCCGCCGCGCTGGGCCGCCCCGGCGCGGTGCTGCTCGACCTGTGCTGCGGCTCGGGCGCGATCGGCGCGGCCCTGGCCGCCCGGCTCGGCCCCGGCGTCGAACTGCACGCCGCGGACGTCGACCCGGCCGCGGTGGCCTGCGCCCGCCGCAACCTGGCCCCGTACGGCGGCCTGGTCCACCTGGGCGACCTGGACGAGCCGCTGCCGCCCGCCCTGCGCGGCCGGGTCGACCTGCTGCTGGCCAACGCCCCGTACGTGCCGACCGGCGAGATCCCGCTGCTGCCGCCCGAGGCCCGCGACCACGAGCCCGCGGTGGCGCTGGACGGCGGCACCGACGGCCTGGCCGTCCAGCGCCGGGTCGCCGCGGCCGCGCCCCGCTGGCTGGCCCCCGGCGGCCACCTGCTGATCGAGACCAGCGCCCGCCAGGCCCCGGCCACCGCCGCGCTGCTGACCGGGCACGGCCTGGCGGCCCGGATCGAGCAGGACGGCGAGCGGGACGCCACCGTGGTGGTCGGCGTCAGGAGCTGACGCGGCGCTAGGGCCTGTCTTCGAACCCCCGTCGTAGCCCTGCGGCGTCTGGTGCGTGCTCTCGGCGTGCCGGGCGAAGGGCCTCGTACCGGAGTACTCGGCTCTCTGCCCGGTGCGGCGGGAGCGGGTGCCGGGCGTTGCGGGGCAGGCAGGCAGGGGTTTGAAGACAGGCCCTAGTACCGGTAGTCGGCGGCCACCGCGAGGTGGTCGCTGGCGTCGGCCGGGAGGGTGCGCGAGTCGGTGGGGACCAGGCCGCCCTTGCTGAGGATCTGGTCGATCCGGGCCAGCGGGAAGGAGGCCGGCCAGGAGAAGCCGAAGCCGTCGCCGGCCGCGCCCTGGGCGGAGCGCATCTGGGAGGTGATCGGGGCCAGGCTGCGGTCGTTCATGGTGCCGTTCAGGTCGCCGAGCAGCAGCACCTTGTCCAGCTGCTCGTGCTCGATCGCGTCCCCGAGGGCCTGGGCGCTGACGTCGCGCCGGCCGGCCGTGAAGCCGCTGTCGAACTTGACCCGCACCGAGGGCAGGTGGGCGACGTACACCGCGAGCGGGCCCTCGGGGGTGCTGACCCGGGCCCGGAAGGCCCTGGTCCAGCCCATCTTGATGTCGACCACGGCGACGCCGTCGACCGGGTAGCTGGACCACAGCCCGACGGTGCCCTCCACCACGTGGTACGGGAAGGCCCCGGCCAGCCCGGCGGCGTAGACCGGGGCCGCGGAGGCGGACAGCTCCTCCAGCGCGACGATCTCGGCGCCGGAGCCGGTGAGCATCCGGATGGTGCCCTGCGGGTCGTCGTTGGCGGCGGCCACGTTGTGGGTGAGCACGGTGAAGTCGCCCGGCCCGCTGCTCTTGTCGACCAGCAGCGCGCCGAACAGGTTCAGCCACACCGCGCCGGGCAGCAGCGCGGCCACCAGCGCCACCCCGGCCCGCCGCCACAGCGCGAGCGCCAGCAGCACCGGGACGGCCAGCCCCAGCCAGGGCAGGAAGGTCTCCAGCAGGCTGCCCGTGTTGCCGACCGCGTTGGGCACCTGGGCGTGGCCCACCAGCAGCCCGGTGACCAGCAGGCCGAGCACGGTGAGCGGCCACCCCCGGCGCCGGTCGAACCAGCGGCGCAGCCTCTCCCGCCGGGCCCCGCCCCGTCCGTCCCGCACCGCCGCCACCGCCGGGCCGTCCGCCCGCACCATCGTCCGCTCCTCGCCGCCGCACCCGGCCGGCTCTCCCGCCGACCCCGTCCCTGACCTGCTCCGATCCGATTCTCGGCTCAGCCTATGACGGGATGGACGCGGCGAAGCGCCCCGGAAGTTCCGAGGTGTGCCGAACGGGACGGAAGAAACGGAGGAGGACGGGCGAAAGGGCGGGGCGGAGGGGCGGCCGGGACGGGTCAGTGCACGGGGGACGGGGCGGGCCGGGCGCCGATGCCCTGGAGGACGGCGTCGACCATCTGCCGGGGCAGGTCCGGGTCCTCCAGCGGGGCGTCGTCCCACAGGACGGTGCGGACCAGGATCGGGCCGATCAGCAGCTCGCAGAGCAGCTCGACGTCCAGGTCGGAGCGGAGTTCGCCCGCCTCGACGCCGCGCCGGACGATCTGCCGGACCAGCTCGCGCCGCGGCCGGACCACCCGTTCCTGGTAGGTGTGCTTGAGCTCCGGCCAGGTGTTCATCTGGCCGAGCGCGGACTTGACGATCCAGCGGGAGCGCTTGAGCAGGCCGCGCCGGCGCATGTAGTCGACGGCGTTGATCAGGTCGTCCCGGTAGGTCGGGCCGAGCAGCGGGGGCAGCGGCTCCTCCAGCCGGGCCACCACGTCCACCAGCAGGGCCTCCTTGTTGGGCCAGCGCCGGTAGATGGTGGCCTTGCCGACGCCCGCCTCGGCGGCGATCCGCTCGATGGACAGCTCGGCCAGGCCGGTGCCGTCCTCCATCAGCTTCTCGACGGCGCCGTAGATCGCCTGCTCGGCCGCCTCGCTGCGCGGGCGGCCCCGCCGGGGAGCGTCCTGCTCCCCGGCGGGGCCGTGGCACGGCTGGAGCGGAGTGTCGGCGCTCGTCATGGCCCTATTCTCCACCCTCGCGGTCACACCTTGGCGGTGCTCGCGCCGGAGCCGGTCCGGTCCTGCGGGCCGGCCGCCGGGGCGCCCGGGCCGCCGGGACCGGCCACCTTGCCGGGCAGCAGGAGCAGGGCCAGCACCGCGCCCAGCACGGTGACGCCGGCCGAGACGCCGGAGACCACGTGCATGGCGTGGATGAAGGCGTCCTTCGCCGGGTCCACCAGGGCGGGCAGCTGGAGCCGCTCGGCCACCCCGAGGGTGGACTCGATCGACTCGCCGGCCCGGTCGCGGACCGGGGCCGGGACGGCGGACAGGTGGTCGTCCATGCCGTTGCGGTAGACCGTGGAGAGCAGCGCGCCGAGCACCGCGATGCCGAGCGAGCCGCCGACCTGGCGGAAGGTGTTGTTCAGCGCGGAGCCGGCGCCGGCCTTCTCGCGCGGCAGCGCGCCCATGATGGCGACCGTCACCGGCGGCATCACGTGCGCCATGCCGGCGCCCATCACGAAGCCGAGCACGATCAGCAGCCAGATCGGGCTGGTCGCGGTCAGGAAGGCGTAGCCGAGGAAGCCGAGGGTGACCAGCAGCATGCCGCCGGCGCAGGTCAGCCGGATGCCGAACCGGTCGACCACCAGGCGGGCCCGGGGCGCGAAGACCAGCTGGGCGACGGCCAGCGGCAGCATCAGCTCGCCGGCCTGCAGGGCGCTGTAGCCGCGCACGCTCTGGGTGTAGAAGACGCCGAAGAACGAGACGCCCATCAGCGCGAAGAACACGATGCCGACCACGGCGATCGAGGCCGAGAACACCTTGTTGCGGAACCAGGTGACGTCCAGCGCCGGGTGCCGGCTGTGCTTCTCGAACAGCACGAAGGCGACCAGGGCCAGCAGGCCGATCAGGGTCGGGACCCACGCCTTCGGGTCGGTGAAGTCGGCCAGCTCGCCGCCCTTGATGATGCCGTAGATCAGCGCCACCAGGCCGATGATGGAGAGCAGCACGCCGATCGGGTCGAGCTTGCCGGGGTTGGGGTCCTTGGAGTCCGGGACCAGCCAGCCCATCAGGCCGAGCGCCACGATCACGATCGGGACGTTCACCAGGAAGACCGAGCCCCACCAGAAGTGCTCGATCAGCAGGCCGCCGGTGATCGGGCCGATGGCGATGGCCAGGCCGACCGCGCCGGCCCAGATGCCGATCGCCTTGGGCTGCTCGTGCCGCTCGAAGACGTTCATGATGATGGCCAGCGTGGCGGGCATCACGAAGGCGCCGCCGAGGCCCATCACCGCGCGGTAGCC
The DNA here is from genome assembly GCF_044750705.1 of Kitasatospora sp. NPDC088783. Taxonomy (NCBI): domain Bacteria; kingdom Bacillati; phylum Actinomycetota; class Actinomycetes; order Kitasatosporales; family Streptomycetaceae; genus Kitasatospora; species Kitasatospora sp. NPDC088783. Next base: position 342,769 of record NZ_JBIVKJ010000007.1, on the reverse strand, counting down.
GATCAGTTCGCCCGGGCTGGCGGCCAGCGCGGAGAGCAGCGAGCCGAGGCCGAAGACCAGCATGCCGGCCAGCAGCGTCCACTTCCGGCCGAACCGGTCGCCGAGCAGGCCGGCGGTGAACAGCAGGCCCGCGAAGACCAGCGTGTAGGAGTTGATCGCCCATTCCAGGTCGCTCTGGCTCGCGCCGAGGCCCACCGGGGCGGGGGTGGCGATGGTCTTCATCGCCACGTTGAGGATCGAGTTGTCGAGGACGACGACGAGCAGGGCGAGCACCAGGGTGCCCAGGATCCACCAGCGTCGGCGGTGTATTGCTTCGGGCACCCGGGGTGCCTGGACAGCGGCGGTCGGCGAGGTCATACGAACAGCCTAGACGCCTTTTCAATACGAGACCGTCTCGTATTGAGGTTCCGGAGGCCAAGGAAAGGCAAAGACTTCCCCAAGGGTCCCCGGCCCCCCGCGCACGCCGGGGCCCCCCGACCCTTTGCGCACGGCCCGCGGCGTGCAAGCATGGAGCCAGATCCGGGGACGCCGTACGGCGCCACGAGACGACACACACCAGGAGTCTGTTCGATGAACGCTTCTCCGCTTCAGCCTGCCCAGACGCAGGACGCCCCCGCCGGCACCGCTCCCGCCGGCACCGCCCTCTACGGCGGCGTCACCAACCGCCGGGTGACCGTCCGGGACCTCGCCAGGGCCAAGCGCGACGGCGAACGCTGGGCGATGCTGACCGCCTACGACGCCCTCACCGCCGGGGTCTTCGACGAGGCCGGCATCCCGGTCCTGCTGGTCGGCGACTCGGCGGGCAACTGCCACCTCGGCTACGAGACCACCGTACCGGTGACCATGGACCAGATGGTGATGATGTCCGCCGCCGTGGTCCGCGGCACCGAGCGCGCCCTCATCGTCGCCGACCTGCCCTTCGGCTCCTACCAGGAGTCCCCGGCCCAGGCCCTGCACAACGCCGCCCGCCTGATGAAGGAGGCCGGCGTCCAGGCCGTCAAGCTGGAGGGCGGCGAGCGCAGCGCCCGCAGCATCGAGCTGCTCGTCGAGGCGGGCGTCCCGGTGATGGCCCACATCGGCCTCACCCCGCAGTCCGTGCACGCCTTCGGCGGCTACCCCGTCCAGGGCCGCGGCGACGAGGCGGCGCACCAGCTGCTGCGCGACGCGAAGGCCGTCCAGCAGGCCGGCGCCTTCGCCGTCGTCCTGGAGGCCGTCCCCGCGGAGCTCGCGGCGCAGGTCACCGAGCACTCCGCGATCCCCACCGTCGGCATCGGCGGCGGCCCCGGCACCGACGCGCAGGTCCTGGTCTGGACCGACTTCGCCGGCATGACGGCCGGCCGCGTCCCCAAGTTCGTCAAGCAGTACGCGAACCTCCGCGCGACGCTGGCCCAGGCCGCGGCCGAGTTCGCCACCGACGTCCGCGAGGGCGCCTTCCCCGGCCCGGAGCACAGCTTCAACTAGCGCCCCGGCACCCCTGGGACCCCCCGTCAGCCCGCTGTCAGCCCGCCTGACAGCGGGCTGACAGCGTCGTGACAGCCGGGCCCGGCACGGTGTTCCCATGACACGAATCGAGCGCAACGCCGTGGAGGTCCACGGCATCGTGAAGCACTACGGGGAGACGAAGGCCCTGGACGGGGTCGACCTGACGGTGCGCGAGGGGACGGTGCTGGGGCTGCTCGGGCCGAACGGGGCCGGGAAGACCACCCTGGTGCGGGTGCTGTCGACGCTGATCAAGCCGGACGCGGGCACCGCGTTCGTCGGCGGCTACGACGTGCTGCGCCAGCCCAAGCAGCTGCGCCGCACCATCGGCCTGACCGGCCAGTACGCCTCGGTGGACGAGCTGCTGTCGGGCTACGAGAACCTGTACCTGATCGGACGCCTGCTGGACCTGTCCGCGAAGGACGCCAAGGCCCGCGCCGCCGAGCTGCTGGAGCGCTTCTCGCTCACCGAGGCGGCCAAGCGGCCCGCCAAGGGCTACTCGGGCGGCATGCGCCGCCGGCTGGACCTCGCGGCCTCGATGATCGGCCGCCCCCGGGTGCTCTACCTGGACGAGCCCACCACCGGCCTCGACCCGCGCACCCGCAACGAGGTCTGGGACGAGGTGCAGCGGATGGTCGGCGAGGGGTCGACGGTGCTGCTGACCACCCAGTACATGGAGGAGGCCGAGCAGCTCGCGCACGCCCTGACCGTGATCGACAAGGGCAGGGTGATCGCCAACGGCGGCGTCGAGGAGCTCAAGACGCAGGTCGGCGGGCAGAGCCTGCAGGTGCGGCCGACCGACCCGGCGCAGCTGCCGGAGATGGCCCGGGTGCTCCAGGAGGCCGGCGTCCCGGCCACCTTCTCGGCCGAGTCGGAGCTGCTGTCGGTGCACCTGACCGACGACGGGCAGCTGACCACCGTGATCGGGGTGCTGGGCACCCGCGGCTACGGGGTGGCCGGCATCGACACCAAGCTGCCCAGCCTGGACGAGGTGTTCCTGTCCATCACCGGCAAGTCCGCCGTCCCCGCCCAGACCCGTGACAAGGAGCCCGTCGCATGAGCACCGCCACCCTGAACCCCGCCCCGGCGCCGGCCGCCGTCACCGAGGACGACACCCGGATCGGCCTGCGGGCCAACCTGCGCCACCTGGGCGCGCTGACCCGCCGGAACCTGATGCGGATCAAGGCCGACCCGGAGTCGATGCTGGACGCGCTGCTGGTCCCGGTCATCATGATCCTGCTGTTCGTCTACGTGTTCGGCGGCGCGATGGCCGGCGGACAGCACCAGTACATGCAGTACATGGTGCCCGGCCTGCTCGGCACCACCGGCCTCAACCTGGCGATGGCGCTGGGCACCGGCCTGAACACCGACTTCCAGACCGGCGTGATGGACCGCTTCCGCACCCTGCCGATCGGGCGCTCCGCGGTGCTGCTGTCGAAGATGATCGCGGAGACGCTGCGGGCGGTGGTCGCCTTCGCGGTGCTGATCGGCTTCGCGATGGCCCTCGGGATGGACATCGACGGCGGCCCGTTGAAGCTGCTGGCCGCGGTCGGCCTGTCGCTGGTGTTCGGCTCCTCGCTGATGTGGGTGTCGATGCTGCTGGGCATGTCGCTGCGCAGCGCCCAGGCCGTGCAGGGCATGTCGATGATCGTGATGATGCCGCTGCAGTTCGGCAGCTCGATCTTCGCCGACCCGACCACCATGCCGGGCTGGCTGCAGGCGTTCACCAAGCACAACCCGCTGTCCGCGCTGGCCGACGCCTGCCGCGCCCTGATCAACGACCAGCCGGTGGGCAACTCGGTGGTGACGGTGCTGCTCTGGGCGGCGGCGATCACCGTGGTGACCGCGCCGCTGGCGGTGGCCCGCTTCCGCAAGCGCACCTGACGGTGGGTCAGCAGGACCCGGCGCCGAACGGGCCGGGATCGTTCAACAGGGCGGACGCCTCACGCAGCGTGAGGCGTCCGCCCCGCTCGTACGCGGCCAGGTAGTCGTCCCCGCCCAGCAGTTCGCGGGCCGCGGCGACGCACCGGGCGTGCTCGCTGCGCTCCATGAACGAGCCGGGCATGCCGCTGATGCCGTCGTGGGCGCCGAGCAGTTCGGCGGCGCGGCGGGCGGCGGCCGGCTCGTCGAACGCGCGGGCGTACTCGACCAGGGCGCCGGCCACCGGGGTCATCAGCATCATCGCCATGTGCTCGACGAAGACGGTGGCGCCGGCCTCGACCTCGGTCATCGCGCGGCGCCCGGCCCGCATCAGCTCCAGCCCGGCCACCGGGTCGCCGGCCCGGGCCACCACCCAGCCGCGGATGCAGCCGACGATGCCGGTGAACACCGAGGGCACCGGGCCGCGCGCGCCGGGGTCGACCGGCAGCTCGTCGAGCACCGCGAGCGCCCCGGCGTAGTCGCCGCGCCGCGCGGACAGGTTGCACAGCACCAGCCGCCCGTACATCCGGGCGCCCTCGGCGTCGGTCCGGTCCTCGGACGCGGCGGCGACCGCCTCGCGGACCATCCGCTCGCCGGCCTCCGGGTCGCGCTCGGCCAGCACCTCGCCGAGCCGGGCCCGCAGCATCGGGACCTCCTGGTGGGCGCCGAGCTGGACGGAGAGCTCGATGGCCTGCCGGAAGGCCGCCTCGGCCTGGGCGGCGTCGCCGGACTTGGTGGCGTTCTCGGCCTTGCCGGAGAGCGCGTCGGACATGCCCCAGCGGTCGCCCAGCGCGGTGTAGAGGGCGAGCGCCTCCTCGCTGTCGGCGATCGCCTGGTCCAGCGCGCCGGCCAGGTCGTTGAGCAGCCGGGCCCGCAGTTGCAGGGCGAAGGCCAGGTCGAGCGGGCCGCCGTGCACCCGGGCGCCGGCCACCGCGTCGTCCATCACCTCGCGGGTGCGCTCCATCTCGCCGGTGAGGAAGACGGTGAACACCCGGGCGAGCACCGGCTGCCGGTAGGACTGCGGCAGGTCGGGGGTGTAGGTGGCCAGGATGCGTTCGGCGGTGTCCAGCGCGCCCGAGCTGTCGAGCAGGCCCAGGTCGCCGGAGAACAGGCTGATCAGCCGGTGCAGGCCGAGCTGGCGGCGGGCCTCGTCGAGCAGTTCGGGCGGCATCGGCAGCGGCGCGTCCAGCGGCCCGGCGGTGAGCGGGACGGCCGGCGGGGCGTCGTCGGCGTACGGGTCGGGGCCGAGCGCGGCGACCGCGTCGTACCAGGAGCGGGACTCGGCGCGGTAGTCGCGCAGCATCCAGTAGCCGGCCATCGACAGGACCAGGACGAGGCCCTCCTGCTCCCGGCCGGTGTCGACGGCGCGGCGCAGCGCGGCCCGGACGTTCTCCTGCTCGCGGTCGAGGCGGGCGAGTTCGTCGAGCTGACCGGGGCCGTGCAGGTTCAGGTAGGCGGTGCGGCTGAGTTCGCGGTAGTGGGCGGTGTGGCGGTGGCCGGTCTCGGGTTCGGCGGCCTCGGCGAGGCGTTCGGCGGCGTACTCGTGGATGGTCTCCAGCATCCAGTAGCGGGGCTGCTCGCCCAGCCCGGCCACCAGCAGGGACTTGTCGACCAGCGAGAGCAGCAGGTCGGCGACCTCCTCGCGGCGCACCAGCTCGCCGTCGGCGACGACCTGCTCGGCGGCCTCCAGGGTGCAGCCGCCGGCGAACACCGACAGCCGGCGCAGCGCGGCGCGCTCGCGGTCGCCGAGCAGGTCCCAGGACCAGTCGACGACGGCGCGCAGGGTCTGCTGGCGGGGCAGCAGGGTCCGGGAGCCCGCCGTGAGCAGGGCGAACCGGGAGTCGAGGCGGTCCGCGAGCTGGCGCGGGGTCATGCCGCGCAGCCGGGCGGCGGCCAGTTCGATGGCCAGCGGCAGGCCGTCCAGGCGGCGGCAGATCTCGGCGCAGGCGGCCGGGTCCTGGTCGGTGCGGAAGCCGGGGCGGGCGGCGGCGCCGCGCTCGGCGAGCAGGCGCAGCGCGGTCGGGTCGGGCAGCGGCTCGACCGGCAGCACGGACTCGCCGGGGACGCCGAGCGGTTCGCGGCTGGTGGCGAGCACGGTGACGCCGGGGCAGTCGGCGAGCAGCCGGTCGGCGAGGTCGGCGGCGGCCTGGATGACGTGCTCGCAGTTGTCGAGCAGCAGCAGGACGCGGCGGCGGCCGAGGTGGTCGACCAGCCGGGAGACCGGGTCCTTGCGGCCGCCCTCGATGGCCTCGGCGACAGCGCCGCCGGTGTGCAGCACGGTCTCGCGCAGGCCGAGCGCGGAGGCGACGGCGTCGGGGACGGCGGCCGGGTCCTCCAGCGGGGCGAGTTCGACCTGCCAGACGCCGCCGGGCCAGCGGGCGGCGTCCTGCTCGCGGCGGCCGGCCTCGACCGACAGCCTGGTCTTGCCGGAGCCGCCGGGGCCGGTCAGGGTGGTGAGCCGGCCGGCCGTCAGGGCGTCGGCCACGGTGGTGAGTTCGCCGTCCCGGCCGACGAAGCTGGTCCGGCCGGGACGGAGGTTGCCGGCCGCCGGGGCGGTCGGCGGCGCGGCGGCGGGGGCCGGGGCGGGGGGCGCCTCGGCGCGCAGCAACTCCTGGTGCAGGGCGCGCAGTTCGGGGCCGGGGTCGGTGCCGAGCCGGTCGGCCAGGGTGCGCCGGACCTCCTCGTAGCGGCCGAGCGCCTCGGCGGTGCGGCCGGCGGCCCGCAGGGCGCGCAGCTGGAGGGCCTGGAGCTGCTCGTCGAAGGGGTGGTCGCGGCAGAGTTCGGCGAGTTCGGCGGTGACCTCGGCGGTGCGGCCGAGGGCGAGCGCGGCGGTCAGCCGGTGCCGGCGGGCCTCCGCGCGCTGGTCCTCCAGGCGGGCGGCGGGGGCGGTGCGGTCGGGCAGGTCGGCCAGGGCCGGGCCGCGCCAGAGCGCGAGCGCGGCGGTGAGCTGCTCGGCGGCGGCGGCCGGGTCGCCGTCCCGGAGGGCGCGGGCGCCGTCGGCGGCCCGGCGCTGGAACTCGGCGACGTCGGTGCGCGGGTCGGTCAGCCAGTACCCGGCGGGCCCGGAGCCGATCTCGGCCCGGCCCACCGTGCGGCGCAGCCGGCCGACCAGGGTCTGCAGCGCGGCGGCGGCGTCCTGCGGCGGCTCGTCGGCCCACACCTCGTCGGCGAGCAGCTCGGCGGGCACGGGACGGCCCTGGCGCAGGGCGAGCGCGGCCAGCAGGGCGCGCAGCCGGGCGCCGCCGAGCGCGACCGGGGTGCCGTCGTCGTGGTGGGCGGTGGTGGTGCCGAGGATGCCGTAGTGCACCCGCCCATTCTGGGGGACGCACCGGGGGCCGGGCGCACACCCGTGCGGAACGCCCGGCCGGGGGCCGGCCCGGGAGCCGGTCGGGGGCCCGGCCGGGGGGCCCGGCCGGGGCGGAACGTCCGTCCGCTCCCGTGCGTTCACCCGGGGCCGCTTGTCTGCCGCGCCCGGTCGGCGGCATGATCGGACGCCTGTCCCGCCCCCCATCCCCGGAGCCCTCTCGTCATGACCTACGCCAGCACCGGCCAGCGCAGCGCGGAGGGCCGGGTCAGCCCGATCTTCCTGGCGCTGGCCGGCACCTTCCTCGCCTCCGGCATCGCGCTGGCCTCGGGCTGGGGCAACGACCGGATGGGCGTGTTCCTGTTCGTGGTGGCGGGCTGGATGGTCTCGCTCTGCCTGCACGAATACGCGCACGCCCGCACCGCGCTGGCCGGCGGCGACCTCACGGTCGGCACCAAGGGCTACCTGACCCTGAACCCGCTGAAGTACGGGCACGTGGTGCTGAGCTTCGTGCTGCCGGTGGTCTTCGTGATCATGGGCGGGATCGGCCTGCCCGGCGGCGCGGTGTACATCGAGCGGGACCGGATCTCCGGCCGGCTCAAGCACAGCCTGATCTCGGCGGCCGGGCCGCTGGTGAACGTGGCGTTCGGCGTGGTGACGCTGGTGCTGATCAGCCAGGGCTGGTTCGACAACCCGGACCTGCCGTCGAGCGCCGACGGCATCGAGTACCCGCTCTCGCCGCTGCCGGCCGCGCTGGGCTTCCTCGCCTACCTCCAGGTCACCGCGGCGATCCTGAACCTGCTGCCGGTGCCCGGCCTGGACGGCTACGGCATCGTCGAGCCCTGGCTGTCGTACCGGACCCGCCGGACGATCGCGCCGTACGCGCCGTACGGCATGCTGCTGCTGTTCGCGCTGGTGTGGCAGAGCCAGGTCGGGCAGTGGCTCCAGGAGGGGACGCTGCACGTCTTCGACCTGTTCGGCGTCGACCCGGTCTACCCGGCGCTCGGCGACCACCTGTTCCGGTTCTGGCAGAACTAGAACGGGCGGGAGCCGGCGGTCCGGTGGCGGCTCAGCCCCGGTCGGCGGCGGTCGCGGCGCGGCGCTCGGCGCGGTCCTTGCGGACGTGGTACCAGGCGATGTTGCTGGCCACGCCCGCCATCAGGATCCACACCACGCCCAGCCAGTTGCCCTTGACGAAGGAGACCACCGCGGCGGTCACCGCCAGGACGAGGACGATCGAGGCGTACAGGGCGTTGCGGGGCATGGCGGGGGCTCCTCGGAGTGGCGGTGTGCCCGGCCATTCTCGCCGACCGAACGGGTCCGCCGGGCCCGGGGGTGGGACCCGGCGGGGCGCGGGCGGGGCCGCGGCGCGCGCCGGGCTCACACGTCGGTGATCCGCAGGCCCGCGTGGGCCTTGTAGCGGCGGTTGACCGAGATCAGGTTGGCGACCAGCGACTCCACCTGGTGGGCGTTGCGCAGCCGCCCGGCGAAGACGCCGCGCATGCCGGGGATCCGGGAGGCCAGCGCCTGCACGGTGTCGGTGGCGGCCCGGTCCTCGCCGAGCACCATCACGTCGGTGTCGATCCGCTCCACGCCCTCGTCCTGGAGCAGCACCGCCGACAGGTGGTGGAAGGCGGCGGTGACGGTGGAGTCGGGCAGCAGCGCGGCGGCCTGCTGGGCGGCCGAGCCCTCGGGGACCTGGAGCGGGTAGGCGCCCTGCTTGTCGAAGCCCAGCGGGTTGACGCAGTCCACCACGATCTTCCCGGCGAGTTCGGCGCGCAGCGAGGTCAGCGTCTCGGCGTGGCCGTCCCACGGCACCGCGACGATCACCACGTCGCTGGCGGCGGCGCAGGCCGCGTTGTCGGCGCCGCGGATGCCCAGGCCCAGTTCGGCGGCGCAGGCCGCGGCGCGTTCGGCGCTGCGGGAGCCGACCACCACCTGCTGTCCGGCCCTGGCCAGCCGCAGGGCGAGGCCGCGGCCCTGGTCGCCGGTGCCGCCGATGACCCCCACCACGAGGTGGGAGACGTCGGGCAGGTTCCGGCCGGGTCCGGCCGTCGCGTCCGGGGCCGTCGCGTCCGGGGCCGTCTCGTCAGCCGCCGTCGCGGGCACTGCCGTCGCGTTCACTGAATCGGGTTGCGTCATGGCCAAGATCCTGCCAAACCGGGCGTCGGGGCAGCATGCTGTCGCGCATGGACGCGGTGAGAGTTTCCGCACTCCGGCAGTCGCTGGCCGGCACCGGCTGGCCCGAACGGGCGGGCGCCTTCGCCTCCGCGCTGCGCGGCTCGGTGACCAGGCGCAGCGCGACCGGCCTGCTGCTGGTCGGCACCCCCCGCTACGAGCCGTGGCACCTGGCGGCGCACCTGAGCGACGAGGCCGCCTACGGGGGCCTGCCGGAGCTGGCCCCGACGCTGCTGCGGCACGCCGTCCCGGCCGGCGCGCCGGAGCACCTGGCCTGCGGGCTGCCCCGGCTCGCGGAGGCGCGCACCGGCGCGACGGTGCTGCTGGTGGCGCCCGGCCCGGCCGACGCGCCGCTGCTGGAGCGGCTGGACGACGCCCGCCGGGCCGGGGCGGTGCTGCTGGCCCTGGACGACGGCGACCCGGAGCTGACCGACCTGGCGCACGAGCGGCTCACCGTGCCGGAGGCCGCGCCGGAGCCGTTCGAGCTGGTCCAGCACCTGGTCAGCTCGGCCGCCGCGACCGCCCCGTCGCGCTCCCGGCTGTCCCGGCTGGCGGAGCGGCTGGCCGCCTCGCCGGTGCTGCGCTGGTAGCCGGGGCCGTCCGGGCCCAGACCGGAGCCGCCCCGGCCGTGCCGCCGCCACCACCGCCACCACCGCCACCCCTCGCCGCCGCAGCTCCGGAAAACCGGTTGCCCCGGCCCGTCCCGGTCGCGCACCATCTGGCCATGTGACACGTACCGCCCCGTTCCTCCGCAGGCTCCTCCCGGATCTCACGCCCTGGCGCGCCTCCCGGGACTTCCGGCTGCTCTGGGCGTCGGGGTGCGTGACCGGCTTCGGCAGTTTCCTGTCGTTCGTGGCGCTGCCGATCCAGCTCAAGCAGCTGACCGACTCGACCTTCGCGGTGGGCCTGGTCGGCGCGTTCGAGCTGGTGCCGCTGGTGGTGTTCGGCCTGTGGGGCGGCGCCCTGGCGGACGCGCTGGACCGGCGGCGCCTGGTGCTGCTCAGCGAGGCCGGGCTGGCCCTGCTGTCGGCGCTGCTGCTGGCCAACGCGCTGCTGCCGCACCCGCTGCTGTGGCCGATCTACCTGGTCGCGGCGCTGACGGCGGCGCTGGCCGGGCTCCAGCGCCCGGCGCTGGACTCGATGGTGCCCCGGGTGGTGGCGCACGACCAGCTGCCCGCCGCGTTCGCCCTCAACTCGCTGTACCGCAACGTCGCCTCGGTGGCCGGCCCGCCGCTGGCGGGCGTGGTGGTCGCGGTGGCCGGCGCCCGCAGCGCCTACGCGCTGGACGTGCTGACCTTCCTGCTCTCGCTGGCGCTGATCGTCCGGATGCGGCCGGTGCCGCCCGCCGAGAGCGCCGAGGCCCCCTCGCTGCGCACCATCGGCCAGGGCCTGGCGTACGCCTGGAGCCGCAAGGACCTGCTGGGCACGTACGCGATCGACCTGGTGGCGATGGTGTTCGCCTACCCGGTGGCGCTGTACCCGTTCCTGGCCGCGGAGCTGGACGCGGAGTGGGCGCTGGGCCTGCTGTACGGGGCGACGGCGGCCGGGGCGCTGGTGGTGGCGGCCACCGGCGGCTGGACGGCCCGGGTGCACCGGCACGGCCGGATGCTGCTGTTCGCGGCGCTCGGCTGGGGCGGGGCGGTGGCGCTGGCCGGGCTGGTCGGGAACATCTGGCTGGTGCTGCTGTTCCTGGCGCTGGCCGGCGGGGCCGACCAGGTCAGCGGGGTGGCCCGGTCGACGATCTGGAACCAGTCCATCCCCGACGGGCTGCGCGGGCGGCTCGCCGGGGTGGAGGTGCTCTCCTACTCGGTGGGCCCGCAGCTGGGCCAGGTGCGGGCCGGCGGGATGGCGGCGCTGGCCGGGGTGCGCGGCTCGATCTGGGCCGGTGGCGCGCTGTGCGTGCTGGGCGTGCTGGCGCTGACCGCGGCGATCCCGAAGCTGCTGGCCTGGGACTCGCGCACCGACCCGCACGCGCTGGCGGTGCGGGACCAGCACGAGCGCCAGGCCGCCGGCGTCTCCTGACGGCCCGTCAGCCCTTGGGCTCGTCGTCGTTCCAGCGCGGGTCGTCCCGCCACTCCTGGTTCCGCTCGGCGGCGGTCTCCAGGGCGTGCGCGGCCTCCTCCCGGCTCGCGTACGGGCCGAGCCGGTCCTTGGCCGGGCAGTCCGGGCCCTCCTCGACCTTGCCGTGCTTGATGCAGTAGAACCACTCCCCCGGTTGCCCGGTGGGCTTGCGGCCGAACGCCATCGTCTGGTCTCCCGTCCTGGTGGGCGCCGCGGCGGGCGGGCCGCGGCGGTCGGTGGTGATCCTTTCCCGCCGCGGCGGCCCTACACGCGGCCGGGGGCGGGCGGGCGGCGGCCGATACACTCGCCGTCATGGCTCTGGTACCCGGCACGCTGTCCCCCACCCGCAAGGTCCCCGCGCACATCGCGCGTCCGGAGTACGTCGGCAAGCCCGCGCCGACGCCGTACACCGGCCCCGAGGTGCAGGACGCGGAGACGATCGAGAAGATGCGGATCGCCGGCCGGATCGCGGCGCGGGCGATGGCCGAGGCGGCGAAGCTGATCGCCCCCGGCGTCACCACCGACGAGCTGGACGCCGTCGCGCACGCCTACATGTGCGACCACGGCGCGTACCCGTCGGACCTCGGCTACCGGGGCTTCCCGAAGTCGATCTGCACCTCGATCAACGAGGTGATCTGCCACGGCATCCCGGACTCGACGGTGCTGCGGGACGGCGACATCGTGAACATCGACGCCACCGCGTTCATCCACGGCGTGCACGGCGACCTGAACGCCACCTACCTGTGCGGCGAGGTGGACGAGGAGTCCCGGCTGCTGGTCGAGCGGACCGAGGAGTCGCTGAACCGGGCGATCAAGGCGGTCAAGCCGGGCCGGCAGGTCAACGTGATCGGCCGGGTGATCGAGTCGTACGCCAAGCGCTTCGGCTACGGAGTGGTGCGCGACTTCACCGGCCACGGCATCAACACCTCGTTCCACTCCGGCCTGATCATCCCGCACTACGACAGCGACCGGGCCACCCAGGTGATCAAGCCAGGGATGACCTTCACCATCGAGCCGATGCTCACCCTGGGCAGCTACGACTACGACATCTGGCCGGACGGCTGGACGGTGGTCACCAAGGACCGCAAGCGGACCGCCCAGTTCGAGCACACCCTGCTGGTCACCGCGGACGGCGCGGAGATCCTCACCCTGCCCTGACGCCCCGGCACCCGCCCTGACGGCGCGGCACGGCGGCCCGCCACCCCCTGCGGCAGGGGGAGGCGGGCCGCTGCCGCGCACAATCGTTCCTGCTGGTCGGCCGGGCGGCCGGCTCAGCCGATCAGCCACTGCTCCTGGGCCACCGCGCCGACCTCGGTGCACGCGTCGGTCAGCACGTCCAGCACCCGCAGCGGGTCCGGCAGGGGCTGCTCGGGGCCGCGCAGCCAGCGCACCTCGGAGCCGTCCGGCAGCGCGGCCGGCGGGACGAGGGTGTACGAGCCGCGGCAGTGCCAGCGCAGGCCGGGGTGCTCGGAGACGGTGTCGGGGGTGGAGTCCAGCGCGCTGGTCCACCACTCGTCCTCGTCCTGCGGGGTGCCGCGGGTCGCGGTGAAGAACAGGTAGCGGTCGGCGCCGACCGCGGCGACCGGGCCGCCCACGCCGAGCGCGTCCAGCCGCCGCAGGGCGAGCACGCCGGCCTCGGCCGGCACGTCCAGCACGTCGTGCGCGCGGCCGGTGGCGGTGACGAAGTTCGCCTCCGGGTCCCGGTCGAGCCAGCGCGCCACCTGCTCGGCGTCGGTGGTGGCCTGGGACTGCCAGGCGAAGGAGAGCGGGTGCTGGGCCGGGGCCGGACAGCCGACCCGGTCGCACGAGCACCGGTACCCGGCCGGGTGCGCCGCGGGCGCCACCGGGAAACCCGCCCCGGCCGCCCCCAGCAGCAGATCCAGCCTCGCGGCCGCGTCCCCTCCGGCGCCGGGGCGGTCCCGCCGCTCCCGCCGCCACCAGGACGTCCACCTGCTGCTGGTTTCCATCTGGCCCCTTCCGCACGCACCTGTCCGAGTCGCCGTGCCAGGTACGGCACGGCCACCGACGCAACAACCGACGCCAACGCACGGAGCCGCTCGCTGCTTCCCGGAGGGGTGCACCGCGCGCGGGGGCGTCCTGCCGTCGACCGGGCCGGGGTCTCCGGGCGGCCGACGTCCGGGGTCGGGTACGGGGCGCGAGAGTCGCGCCCGGCGGGCGGACGCACCTCGGCGCGCCCCGCCCGACCCGTACGGGCCCGCGGACCCGGGTGAACCCCGGGGGCGTACGTAGCAGGATAAGGCTCCCGGAACCCTCCGGATGACCGGGAGCGGTGCCGCCCCCGTCACACCCGCTCCACACCCCCGGCCCGGAACGGACATACCCGGCCGGTCCGCCTCCCCGGCGGCGCGCCTACCCTTGGTCGGGTGAAGAGCGCCGACACCGAGTTCACCGGGGGCCCGCTGGACGGCCGGGTCCTGCCGGTCCTGCTGGGCATGATGCACAGCGTCCCCAAGGTCTACCGGGTGCCCGTCCCCGCGCACGGGGACACCCCGGCGACCACCCTGGTCTACCGCCGCGCCAAGGAGTACGGCCCCAAGGGGCGCTACCGCTGGCGCTACGAGTACGACCCCGAGGGCTGACCCGGCCCCGGCCCCGCCCGCCCCCCGTCGTCTCAGTCCTCCTCGGCCAGGATCAGGTAGAGCTTCTTCTTCGTCTCGGCCAGCACCGCGAGGCCCTTGGCCCGCTGCTCCTCGGTGCCGGTCGCCATGACCTGCCGCACCGCCTGGTCCACCGCCGCGAGCGCGATGCCGACCTCCTGCACGGCCTCCCAGTCGCCCTGCCGGCCAGCCTCGTCCCACGGGGACTCACCGGCCCGCTCGGCCTCGGCCAGGCCCTGCTCGGTCAGTTCGAACAGCTTCTTGCCGGACTCCTCGTTGGCCTTGATCAGCCCCTCCTCCTCCAGCATCTGGAGCGTCGGGTACACCGAGCCCGGGCTGGGCCGCCAGACCCCGCCGGTGCGCTCACCGATCTCGGTGATCATCTCGTAGCCGTGCATCGGCCGCTCCCGCAGCAGCGCGAGCAGCGAGGCCCGCACGTCACCGCGCCTGGCCCGCCCCCCGCGCCGACCACCTCCGTGCCCACGCGGTCCGTGCCCGCCGAACCCCCGCCCACGCGGCCCGAACCCGGGCCCGAACGGCGGCATCGGCCGCCCCGGCGCCCCGAACGGCCCGAACGCGGCCCGCCCCTCGAACTCGTCGGCCCCCTCACCGGGCACCCCCGCACGCCCCGGCCGCCCCGGGCCCTCGGCCCAACGACGCCGGCCTTCTCCACCAAAACGCTTGTCGTAACGCATGACGAACACCTGTCTTTCCACAGTCCGGACGCTCCGACTACCGAAGCATCTCGATACCTCAACGATATATCGCTAACTATCGGATGGCAACCCGTTCCGACACCTCCGCCTCTGACCTGTGACGGCGAAGGCGGACGGCTTGTCGACGAAGCTGGACTGGTGTGGTGAATCGATCGAGGCGACGTGGCCACTCGGCCCAATCGAGCCGCCTGGTGCAGCACGCTCCCGAGCACAAGGTCCGCCGCCACCCCGTCGCTCCCCCACGAGCTCCAGCTCGACCTGGGCGCCCGGTAGGCCGTGGACTCCCTCGGCCGCCTTCCCCGCCAGGACGGCACCGCCAACGGCCGGATCGGCCGGTACGAGGTCCACGTCTCCGACTCCACCAACGCCTGGGGCACCCCCGTCGCCACCGGCACCTTCCCGGACAGCGCCGACCGGAAGACCGTCCCCCTGCGCACCACCCCCGGCCGCTTCCTGCGCCTACCGGCCCTCATCACCGAAGCCGACGTCCGCGGCCCGCGGACCAGCGCCGCCGAGGTCACCGCAGGCGGCGTACCCGTCTGAGCCCGCCCCCGCCGGGAACCTCGGCGTTCTCCCGGCGGGGCCGCACGGTCAGCGGGCCCGCCCGGCTCCGTACCGTCTGGCGTCGTGGGACGATCACGCGCATGACGCCCACCCCGCAGTCACCCGCTGTCGTCCACGTACGTCTGCTGGCCGGTCACGCATCCTCCGGGCGCCCGGTGTTCGAGGTGCTGCCCGCGCGGCCGCTGGAGTCGGGCTCGTTCGAACTGGCCGGCAGCCCGGGCCTGGTGTTCGGGTGTGCGGCCGGCGACGTGCTCCGGGTCGGCGAGGAGGGGGAGTTCGAGGTCGTCGAGCGGGGCGGGAACCTGTGCGTTCAGGCCTATCGGCAGGGCCGTTTCACCCCCGAGTCCTTCGCGGAGCTCAGGAAGGCGGTCGACGCCCTCGACGGCCTGGCCGAGGCACCACCGGACCTGCGCTTCGTCGTCGTCACCGTCAGCCGCTCGGTCGGCCTGCCCGTGATCGAGCAGCTCATGGACAGTTGGGCCGCGAGCGGCCAGGGCATCGAATGGTGGATCGGAAACGGCGAGCGGGAGGACGCCGCTCCCTGAACCCGGCACCGGAGGGCAGGTGCCGGGTGGCCGTGAGCGGGCTCTCGCAGCTCCCGCCCGCACTCCGGGCCCGCCGCTCGGCGGATTCCCCCGGCGGCCTCGGGCAGTTGACGGCCGAGGTGGTCCCGGGCCAGGCCGCCGGACGGGACCGGGACGTCTCGAACGCGCCGTCCGCAGTGGCCCCGGACGCGGTGATGGTCACGCCGGTGAACTCGGCCTTGCCGACTGTCCCATGGCCGGGGCGGACCGTGGCGTCCGGGCGGCGTCAGGTCGGTCTGCGTCACCTCGCCCGGTGCGGATGCCGTCAGTTCCCCGGACCGGCATGTGACCGCTGGGCCGGTCGCGTGGGGGAACCCCAGGCGGACACACCTCTACCGGGCACGCGCGGGGGCTGCGGCTGAGGGTGCGTCATGCTCCGGGCAGAGCGCGGGGAAGATCCGGTGGCGGCGGGCCGGTCGGGGGGTGTGGCCCGGGTGTCGTGGTGGGTGTCCGGCTAGGGTTGCGGTGCATGACGGACAGCTCGATCGGCGAACCGGCGGACATCACCGCGGAGTTGGTGCGGGGCCTGCTGCGCGAGCAGCATCCCGATCTGGCCGGGTTGCCGCTCGTGCCCGGTGCGCGGGGGTGGGACAACCAGCTGTGGCGGCTCGGCGACGGGCTGGCCGTGCGGCTGCCCTGGGCGACCGGGTCGGCGGACGCGCTGCTGCGCAAGGAGCACGCCTGGCTGCCCGTGCTCGCGCCGGGGCTGCCGCTGCCGGTGCCCGTCCCGCAGCGGCTGGGCGAGCCGTCCGCGCGGTTCCCGCGGCCCTGGATCGTCACCACCTGGCTGCCCGGCGAGCCCGCCGACCGGGCGCCCGCCACCCGGGCCGGGGCGGGCGACGTGCTGGCGGACTTCCTGACCGCCCTGCACCGCCCCGCGCCCGCCGCGGCCCCCGCCGGGCGGGGGCGGGGCGGGCGGCTGGCCGACGCCTCCGCGCACTTCGAGCGGCAGCTCGCCTCCGCCGTCGACGCCGACCTGGTCGCCGACCCGGACGCGGTCCGCGCGCTCTGGGCGGACGGTGTCGCCGCGCCGGAGTGGAGCGGCCCGCGGCTGTGGCTGCACGGCGACCTGCACCCGGCCAACGTGCTCACCGCGGACGGCACCTTCTGCGGCGTGATCGACTTCGGCGACCTGTGCGCGGGCGACCCCGCCCTCGACCTGGCCGCCGCCTGGATCCTGCTCCCGGACGCGGCGATCGACCGCTTCCACGCCGCCTACCGCCCCGCCCCCGACCCCGCCACCCTGCGCCGCGCCCGCGCCGTGGCCGCCCAGCGCGCCCTGGCCTGCCTGCTGATCGGGCACGCCGGCGAGCACGGCCGCCCCGGTGGCAAAGCCAGTTGGGGTCCGCCCGCCCGCGCCTCGCTGAACCGCCTGCTCGCCACCGCCGCGGGCTGACCCGCCGTCCGACACGGGCCCGCGCCACTCCCACCGACCCGTTCGAACCCACTACCGTGACGCCATGGCAGCCGAACACGACCTCGACGCCCTGCTCTCCGGCCTGCGCCCCGTCCGCAACCCGGGCCGCTACGTGTACTGCACCCTCCCCGGGCGGGTGCCCGCCGGGCTGCGGCCGGTGGTGACGGTGGCCGAACCCGAGGGGGTGACCTTCGTGGTCGCCGAGGAGGAGGCCGACGCGCTCGGCCTGCCGTACACGTACGTCGCCGCCTGGCTGACCCTGCGGGTGCACTCCGCGCTGGAGGCGGTCGGGCTGACCGCCGCCGTCGCCACCGCGCTCGCCGACCACGGGATCGGCTGCAACGTGGTGGCCGGCTTCCACCACGACCACCTGTTCGTGCCCGTCCACGAGGCCGACCGGGCCCTGGAGGCGCTCAACTCGCTCTCGGCGCACCGTTCCTGACTCCTCGGACCGGCCCCGCCCCCGGCCCCGCCCCGGCCCCGGCACCCTGGCCCCGGCGGCCGGGGCGGGTGACAATCCGGGGGAAGGCCCCGCCGGTCCGGACGAGAGGGACGCCGTGTCAGCCGATCCGCAGCAGCCTGCCGCCGACTGGACCGCCGCCACCGCCACCGCACTGGGCGCCCTGCTCGGGGCGGCGGTGGACGGCGGGCAGTTCCCGGGCGGGGTGCTGGTGGCCGGTCAGGCCGGGGCGGGCCGGACGGTGGTCAGCCGCGGGGTGGTCGCCCCCGAGTGCGGCGACGCCCGCCCCGACGAGCACACCCGCTACGACCTGGCCTCGCTGACCAAGGTGCTCGCCACCTGGCCGCTGGTCGGCACCGCCGTCCGCGCCGGGCTGCTCGACCTGGACGCCCCGCTGCGCGCCGTCCTGCCCCAACTGCCTTCCCCAGGAGGTGAGTTGACGGCGCGCCAACTGCTGAACCACACCTCGGGGCTGCTCCCGCAGACCGGACTGGCCCGCTACCAGCACAGCGGACGACCGCTGATCGAGCACCTGTGCGCCGAACCGCTGGTCTCGGTGCCCGGCGCGCACCACCGGTACATCGACCGGGGCTTCATCCTGCTCGGACTGCTGCTGCCCGAACTGCTCGGCCAACCACTGGCGGTGCTCGCCGACGCGCTGTGGTGCGGACTCGGCCTGGACGCCACCGCGTACGGCCCGCTGCCGCGCGACAACCGGCTCGCGCCGACCGAGCAGCGGCTGCGCGGCGCGCCCCGGACCTGGGGCATCCCGCACGACCCGAGCGCGGCCCTGCTCGGCGGGGTGGCCGGGCACGCCGGGGTGTTCTCGTCCGCCGCCGACCTGGCCGCCTTCGCCGAACACCTGCTCGCCCCGTCCGGCCCGCTGCCCGAGTGGTTCGCGCTGAGCCGCCGCCCGCTGGTCCCCGTCGAACCGGACCTGGCCCGGGGCCTGGCCTGGATCGTCACCGCGAAGGGCTCGGTCGCCTACCACCACGGCTTCACCGGCACCAGCCTCTACCTGGCCCCGCGCACCCGCCGCTTCGTGGTGCTCTGCACCAACGCCGTCTACCACGGCTGGGACCGCACCCGGCTGGCCGAGCTGCGCGCCCGCGCGCTGCGCTCCCTGCTGCCCGGCGACTGACCGCGCGGCACCCAGCGGCCGGGCGAGGAACGGGCGGGGGCAGTCGGGAGCCGGGCGAAGGGCGAGTGGGGCGGGCAGGGGCGGATTCACCCGGACGGAGTCGCCCGAATGCCCGGGGGCGGCCGGGGGCGGAGGGTCGGGGCAAGACCTGCTTCGGCCTAGGAGGTTCCATGAGCTCGTCTGTCGGTCCGACCGCGACACCGCCCGCCGGTCCCCGCTCCGGTGGTACCGCCGGTGGTCCCCAGGGCCACCGGAACAGGGGCTGGGTCTCCGGGATGGTGCTGTTCGCGGGTGTGGTGATGCTGGTCAACGGCATCCTCGAGGTGTTCCACGGGATCATGGCGATCGCCGAGGACGACGTCTTCGTCAGCACGCCGCGGTACGTCTTCCGGTTCGATCTGACCTCCTGGGGCTGGATCCACCTGGTGATCGGCGCGCTGGTCGCGCTGGCCGGCTTCTTCGTCATCCAGGGCGCGGCCTGGGCCAGGATCGTCGGTATCTTCCTGGCCGCGCTGAGCCTGATCGGCAGCTTCCTGGCGCTGCCGTACTACCCGCTGTGGTCACTGGTGATCATCGCGCTGGACGTGTTCGTGATCTGGGCGCTGTGCGCCTACCGGGAGGACTGAGCCGCCGCCCGGGCTGCCGCCCGGGTACGCCGTGGGGGCCCCGCGGGCCCGCTCCTCCGGGGGGCGGGCCCGCGGGGTGGTGCGCCGCCGGGCGTGGGGGTGGCCGGCGGCGTCGCCCGGGGCGGGTCACCTGTTGAGCACGGCCGCACCCGCCTGGGCGAACTGCTCGTCCTGGTCGGCGCTCGGGGCGCCGGCCACGCCGACGGCCGCGATCGGGGCGCCCTTGACCTGGACCGGGGCGCCGCCACCCAGGAACAGGGTGCCGGGGATGTCCTTCAGGTTCGGGGCCTGGGCCAGGCGCTTGACCAGCTCGGAGGTCGGCGCGTTCCAGGACACCGCGGTGTACGCCTTGCGCTCGGCCGACTCGAAGGACTGCGGGCCCGAGCCGTCGCCGCGCAGCTCGACGATCACGCTGCCGTTGCGGTCGACGACGGCGACGGAGACCTTCTGACCGGCCTTGGCGGCGGCGTCCAGGCTGGCTTGGGCGGCCTTGGTGGCGGCCTCGACCGTCAGGTGGGTGGACTGGAAGGTGTTCTTGTCCTGCACGTCGGCGTGGACGGCGCCGGCCGGGGCCACCTGCGGGGTCTCGGCGCCGGCGGAGACGGCGCCGACGACGCCGGCACCGACCGCGACGACCGTGACGGCACCGGTGACGACGCGGGTGCGGGTGCTCAGCTTCTTCATTTTCGGCTCCTGTATCGGGTGGATCGGGCGTATCGGGGATCGGGAGGGGGTTCGTTCGGCGCCGGATCGCGGTGCGCCCCGGCCTCGCCATCCATGTTTCGCCCCGGCACCCCCTCCCCGGATCGGCGAACCGGCTCGCTCTGCGGCGCATGATGGACGACATCCGTGTCAGCCGATCGGTGGATGTGCGGGCCGCCGTCCCGGTCCACCATCGCTATGACGGGCGTGACGCAGCGTGATGCTCCGCGAGCGGAGGTGACGCGCCGTGCGCCCGTCAGAAGGCCCGGGGCGTGCCGACGGCACGCAGGCAGCACGCCGCCGGGAACGACGAGGACGAAGGAGGCAGCCATGATGCGTCAACCCCTGTCCCGGGCCGTCGACCCGGACGCGGGCTGGCTCACGGTCGTCATGCGGCTGGCCTTCGTCCTGCTGCTCGGCACCTCGCTGGCGAGGTACCTGGCGCACCACCTGTCCAGCCCGCTGACGCCGTGGGTGGTGGGGCTGAGCCTGGCGCTGGCCGTGGGCCACCTGTCCGGGCTGTCCGAGCGGCGGCAGCCCTGGCTGGCGGCGGTGCTGGCCAGCTGGGCGGTGCTGGTGCTGATGGCGCCGAGCTTCGCCTGGTGCGCCGTCCCGCTGGTGTACACGGTGCTCCGGGCGCTGCCGCCGCGGGCCGCGATCCCGCTGGTGACGGCGCTGACGGTGCTGGTGGTGGTCTCCGAGCTGCGGCTGCCCGGCGGCTTCGACCCGACGATGCTGCTGCTGCCCCCGGCCGTCGCCGCGCTGGCCACCGCGGTGTTCCTGTACATGCAGCGGCAGGGCGCCCGGCAGCGGAAGCTGATCATCGACCTGATCCGCACCCGGCGGGAGCTGGCCGCGGTGGAGCGCCGGCAGGGCGCGCTGGCCGAGCGGGAGCGGCTGTCCGTCGAGATCCACGACACTCTCGCCCAGGGCCTGTCCAGCCAGCGGATGCTGCTCCAGGCCGCGGAGCGGACGTGGGAGCAGGATCCGGCGGCGGCCCGCGGCCACGTCCGGACGGCTGCCGCGATCGCCGCGCGGAACCTCGCGGAGGCCCGCCGCTTCGTCCACGACCTGGCCCCGGCCGACCTCGCGGAGCAGGGCACCCTGGAGGCCGCGCTGGCCGCGCTGGCCGACCGGGAGGCCGCCGAGAGCGGCCTGGCCGTCCGCTTCCACCTGGACGGGGCCCCCGCGCCGATGCCGACCGCCGCGCAGGCCGCGCTGCTGCGGATCGCCCAGGGCGCGCTGGCCAACACCAGGGAGCACGCCCGGGCCGAGCACGCCTCGATCACGCTGTCCTACCTGGGCGACCAGGCGGTGCTGGACGTCGCGGACGACGGCTGCGGCTTCACCCCGGGCCGGTCCGGGCGGGGCGAACGGCCCGGGCGGGCCGAGCCCGGCGACCGCGGCACGTACGACGACCGCGGCGCGCTCGGCGGACGCGGCGCGCTCGGCGGACGCGGCGAGCGGGCGGTCGACGGGAGCCGGGGGCACGGGCTTCCGGCGATGCGGGCCCGGCTGCGCCAGCTCGGCGGCACGCTCACCGTCGAGTCCGCCCCGGGCGAGGGCACGGTGGTCTCCGCGGCCATTCCCCTGGAGGGCCGTTGATGGCGGGCCGCTGAGCAGCGATCCGGCGGCGGCGCTCGGCCGCGCCCGGGAAGGCAGTCCGGCGGCGGCCCGGCGTCAGCCCGGCAGCAGCCCGGCGGCGAGTCGGCAACCGTCCCGGCGGCCTCCCCGGCCGATAGCGTCAGTCGCCGGGAGCGCCCGGCCGAGGGCGACCTCCGGGCCCGGGGCCCCACGGCGAGGACAACACGGAAGGAGCGGGTTCATGAACGACACCGTCCGGCTGGTCATCTGCGACGACCACGCCATGGTCCGGGCCGGGCTGCTGGCCCTGCTGTCCAGCGACCCGGCGATCGAGGTGGTCGGTGAGGCCAGCACCGGCGAGGAGGCGGTCTCGCTGGCCGCCGCCCTCCGGCCGGACGTGGTCCTGATGGACCTCCAGCTGGGCGGCGGGATCGACGGCGTGGAGGCCACCCGGCGGGTGCTCGCCGGGCCCGGGGAGAGCCACGTCCTGGTGCTGACCACCTTCGACACCGACACCGACATCAGCCGGGCGATCAGCGCGGGCGCCACCGGCTACCTGCTGAAGGCCGAGAAGCCGGAGGAGCTGTTCGCCGCGATCCGCGCCGCGGCGGCGGGCCGGCCCGCGCTCTCCCCGCCGATCGCCTCCCGGGTGATGGCCCAGATGCGCTCCCCGCTCCCCCAGCTCACCGACCGCGAGCAGGACATCCTGGACCAGCTCGGCCAGGGCCTGGGCAACAAGGAGATCGCCCGGGCGCTGTTCATCAGCGAGGCGACGGTCAAGACCCACCTCGGCCGGATCTACGCCAAGCTCGGCGTGGACACCCGCTCCGGTGCGGTGGCCATCGCCAAGGAGCGCCGCCTGCTGCGCTGAACTCCCGCCGTCCGTCCGCTCCTTGACAACAGAACAGGCCGACGAGGCGACGGCCGCGCCCCAACAGCCGCTCCGGCCAAGGAATCTGACGATCCGGTGACAGACGGGAGGTGCAGAAGCGTCGGGAGAGGGGTAACCACACGGGGCCCGCCGGTGTGACGCGAACGCGTAAGGAACGCGCCACACTCCGCTCACCCTCCCCTCGCCGGCCTGTCGTTCGGGCGCGACACGGTTTGGCCGGAACCGACGTCACGAAAGGCGGACGCGCCCCATGCCGACCGCACCACCCCCGCAGGCGCCGCCGCGCCGCCTCGGGGAGCACGGCCTCGCCTGGGTGTTCCTGCTCCCCTCGGTCGCCGTCTTCGCCCTGTTCATCGGCTATCCGCTCGGGCGCACCCTCTACCTCAGCGCGCACGCCAACGACCTGTTCGGCGCGCCCTCGCGCTACGTCGGACTGCGGCACTACACCGACCTGCTGGCCTCGGCCGAGTTCCGCGACACCCTGCTCACCACCGCCCTGTTCGTGCTGCTGACGGTGGTGCCCGGGGTGCTCGGGGCGCTGCTGCTGGTGCTGCTGCTGGAGAGCCGGATCCGCGGGGTCCGGCTGCTGCGCTCGGCCTTCGCGCTGCCGTTCGCCTTCTCGGTGGCCAGCGCCTCGGTGGTCTTCTCGGTCCTCTACAACCCGGCCAGCGGGGTGCTCAACGGGCTGCTGTCGCAGTTCCACCTGGGCCCGGTCGGCTGGCTGACCGACTCCCGGTACGCGCTGCTCTCGGTCGCCGCGTCCACGGTCTGGATGAACCTGGGCTACAACGTGCTGGTGCTCTCGGCGGGCATCGGCGCGATCCCCGCCGAGATCACCGAGGCCGCCCGGCTGGACGGCGCCGCCGGGCTGCGGCTGGCCCGTTCGGTGACGGTGCCGCTGCTCGGGCCCAGCCTGTTCTTCCTGGTCGTGGTCTCCACGGTGAACGCGCTGCAGAGCTTCGGCCAGATCCACATCCTCACCCGGGGCGGCCCGGACGGCTCGACCCGCACGCTGGTCTACTCCGTCTACCAGAAGGCGTTCGCCTACGGCTCCAGCGACTTCGGCACCGCCAGCGCCCAGGCCGTGGTGCTGCTGCTGGTCGTACTGGCCTGCACCGCCGTCCAGTTCGGCGTCCTGGAACGGAAGGTGCACTACGCATGACCACCGCCCGCACCGAGACCGGGGCGCCCGCCGGGGCCGCCCCCGCCCGTCCCGCCCGGCGCCGCGCCCACCTGCGCGGGGTGCCGGCCAGGGCCGTGGTCCACCTGGTGCTGCTGGCCGCCGCGCTGACGGTGCTGTTCCCGGTCTACTACGTGTTCGCCGGTGCGCTGATGCGCCCGGACGAGATCGCCGGGTACCCGCCCGCGCTGGTGCCGCACGCGGTCACCGGGCGGAACTTCTCCGGCGCGGTGCACGCGGTGCCGCTGGTCCGCCAGTACGCCAACTCGGTGCTGGTGGCGGGCGTGATCACCGCGGCGCAGCTGTTCACCTCGGTCCTGGCCGCGTACGCCTTCGTGTTCCTGCCGCTGCGCGGCCGCGCGGTGGTGTTCGGGCTGTTCCTGGCCACCCTGATGGTCCCGTGGGAGGCCGTGGTCATCCCCAACTACCTGACGCTGTCCGGCTGGGGCCTGGGCAACACCTACTTCGGGCTGGTGCTGCCGTTCCTGGCCTCCGGCTTCGGGACGTTCCTGCTGCGGCAGTCGTTCCGGCAGTTCCCGGCCGAGCTGCGGGACGCCGCCCGGATCGACGGGGCGGGCCACTGGCGGTTCCTGTGGCGGATCCTGGTGCCGCTGAACCGGCCGGTGCTGGCGGCGCTCGCCGTCTACGTCTTCCTGTCCGCCTGGAACCAGTACTTCTGGCCGCTGATCATCACCCGCACCGCCGAGATGCAGACCCTGCAGATCGGCCTGTCCACGCTGCGCGACTCGGAGATGGCCGACCCGGGCCTGATCCTGGCCGGCGTGGTGCTGTCGCTGCTGCCCACGCTGGCGCTGGTGGTGTTCGGCCAGCGCTTCATCGTCCGCGGCCTGACCGCCGGAGCCGTCCGCTGACGCCCCGCCGGCCACCGCACCCACGCCCGCCCCGCACCCGGGTCCACCCGCGTACCCGCATCCGCATCCGCATCCGCATCCGCATCCGCTCGACTCTCCCGGCACCCACCCTCGTAGAAGAGAGAAGCCCCGTGAAGAAGAGTGCCCGCGCGCTCGCCGCCCTGCTGGTGTCCGGCCTGGCCCTGACGGGCTGTAGCTCCGGCGGTTCCGGGGGCGGCGCCTCGGGTGACGCCGCCGCGCCCGCCGCCTCCGCGCTCGACCAGGCGTCCGGGGTGACCACCGTCGAGTTCTGGCACTCGATGACGGGCAAGAACGCCGAGACGCTGACCTCGCTGGTGTCCGCGTTCAACTCCGCGCACCAGGGGAAGATCGAGGTGAAGCCGGTCTTCCAGGGCAGCTACGACGACCTGATCGCCAAGTACAAGGCGTCGGTGCAGCAGAAGGCCACCCCGGCGCTGGTGCAGGTCTACGACATCGGCACCCGCTTCATGATCGACTCCAGGCAGACCGTCCCGGCCCAGGCGTTCGCCGACCGGGACGGCTACGCGCTGGACGACCTCCAGCCCAACATCCGCAACTACTACTCGGTGGACGGCAAGCTCGCCTCGATGCCGTTCAACTCCTCGGTGCCGCTGCTGTACCTGAACGACGACGCCTTCAAGGAGGTCGGCCTCGACCCGGCCCAGCCGCCCACCACGCTGGCCGAACTGGGCGACCTCGCCAAGCGGTTGACGAAGAAGGACGGCAGCGGGCAGACCGTCCGGTACGGCTTCGGCGCGGCGGTCTACGGCTGGTTCGTCGAGGAGCTGCTGGCCGAGTCCGGCTCGCTGTACTGCGACAACGGCAACGGCCGCACCGGGAAGGCGGCCAAGGCCGGCTTCGACACCGCCAAGGGCGCCGAGATCGTCCAGTGGTGGGCCGACCTGGTCAAGGGCGGCTACGCGGCCAACACCGGCCGGCAGACCACCGACGCGCAGGCCGCGTTCAAGGCCGGCACGGTGGCCATGCACCTGGAGTCCACCGGCGTGCTGCGCGGCTACACCGAGGCCGCCAAGTTCACCGTCGGCACCGCGCCGTTCCCGAAGACCGCCGCCGGCGACCAGGGCGGCCCGGTCATCGGCGGCGCCTCGCTCTGGGTCTCCGGCCCGGGCCACTCGGACGCGCAGCAGCGGGCGTCCTGGGAGTTCGAGAAGTTCCTCACCTCCCCCGAGCAGCAGGCCGCCTGGCACGTCGGCACCGGCTACTTCCCGGTCAACACGAAGTCGCTGGACGTCGCCGCCGACAAGCAGTGGGTGGCCCAGTACCCGCAGTTCCAGACCGCCATCGACCAGCTCGCCGCCACCAAGCCGACCCCGGCCACCGCGGGCTGCCTGCTCGGCGTGATGCCGCAGGCCCGCAAGGGCGTGGAGACCGCGATCGAGCAGACCGTCTCCGGCTCCAAGACCGCCCAGCAGGCGCTGGCCGACGCCGCCAAGGAGCTCCAGCCCGCCATCGACGGCTACAACTCCTCGGTCGGCTGACCCCCGGAGCCGGGAGACGCCGAAGGGCCCGGCCGCGGGTGCGCGGTCGGGCCCTGGAGGCGGAGGGCGGCGGACGAGTCGGCCTGTACGCCGGGTTCTGTCTCCCAGGTCGCTCGCGCGGCCGGGGGAGGCGGCCATCCATCTAGGGCTGCCGTTGCCGACAGCCTCGTGCGGTCTACCCGCGAGCTCGGGCGAGCAGCCCTCGAACACTCGCGCACGGTGCCCGAGGGCACCGATCTTGACCTTGCTCCGAGTGGGGTTTACCGAGCCGGCCGAGTCACCTCGGTCGCTGGTGGTCTCTTACACCACCGTTTCACCCTTACCCGCCGCCGGAGCGGTGGGCGGTCTGCTTTCTGTGGCACTGTCCCGCGGGTCACCCCGGGTGGGCGTTACCCACCACCCTGCTCTGTGGAGCCCGGACGTTCCTCGGCGGGCCCCGAAGGGACCCGACGCGACCGCCCGGCCGGCTCGTCCGCCGTACTGGTCATCGTAGCCGCTCCGGGACACGCCCCCGCACGGACCCTCGCACGGCGTCTCCGCACGGGACCCCCGCACGGTGGTCCCGCGCGCCGGTCAGCGGGCGGGGCCGGCGGCGTCCTGGCGGGGGCGGTCCGGCAGGCGGTCGAAGCGGGCGGCGACCCGGGCCGCGGTGCCGGCCGCCCAGGGGGTGGTGGTGACCAGGCCGAGGACCAGGACGGTCAGGCCCAGGCCGGTCACGATCCACCAGCCGGCGTGGGTGGCGGGGGCGAAGCCACCGGCCGAGGCGACCGCGCTGGTCACCACGGTGCCGATCACCGCGACGCCCAGCGACTGGCCGATCTGCCGGCTGGTGGAGGCCACCGCGGCGGCCACCCCGGACTGGGAGAGCGGCATGCCGGAGACCGCCGAGTTGGTGATCGGGGCGTTCACCAGGCCGAAGCCGATGCCGAACAGCGCGTACGCGGGCAGCAGCAGGAGCGCCGGGGAGTCGGCGGTCAGCCGGGTCAGCAGCAGTCCGCTGGCGGTGATCGCGGCGCCGGCGCCGAGCAGCGGCAGGCGCGGGCCGCGCCCCGCCACGATCCGGCCGGAGAGCGGGGCGGCGAACAGGGTGAGCCCGGCCATCGGCAGCGTCCACAGGCCGGCCACCACCGGGCTGTAGTGGCGGACCTCCTGGAGGTACAGGGTGTTGAGGAACAGGAAGCCGCCGAGCGCGGCGAACGCGCACACCGCGGTGACGGTGGCGCCGGTGAACGGGGCGCTGCGGAAGAACCGCGGGTCGATCAGCGGTTCGGCGACCCGGAGCTCCCAGAGCGGGAAGGCGACCAGCGCGGCGACGGCGGTCACCGCCAGGGCCAGGATGCCGGGCGAGGTCCAGCCGTGCGCCGGGCCCTCGATGATCGCGGCGGTGCCGCAGCCGAGCAGCAGCAGCATCAGCAGCTGGCCGACCGGGTCCAGCCGGCGGGGCCGGGACGCCCGGGACTCCGGCACGTAGCGGAAGGTCAGCAGGCAGGCCGCCAGCCCGACCGGGACGTTGATCAGGAAGATCGACGGCCAGCCCGCGGTGTCCACCAGGAAGCCGCCGATCAGCGGGCCCAGCGCCATGCTGATGCCGACCACGCCGCCCCAGACGCCGATCGCCCGGGCCCGCTCCGCCCGGTCGGTGAAGGTGTTGGTGATGATCGACATCGCCACCGGGTTCATCATCGACCCGCCGACCGCCTGCACCGCCCGGAAGCCGATCAGCCAGCCGAGTCCGGGCGCCAGGCTGCACAGCAGCGAGCCGAGCACGAACAGCACCAGCCCGGTCATGAACACCCGCTTGCGGCCGATCCGGTCGGCCACCGAGCCGGAGAGCATCAGCAGCGAGGCCAGCACCAGCGTGTAGGCGTCGATCACCCACTGCAGGCCGGAGGCGGGCGCGTCCAGGTCGGTGCGGATGGCGGGCAGCGCGATGTTCACGACGGTGTTGTCCAGGCCGACGATGAACAGGCTGAGGCAGCAGATGGCCAGGATCAGCAGCCTGCGGCGGCGGTCCGGCACGGTACTCGGTCGACTCACCGTCCGATCATCCCACCATTTCATGAGGCGAGGCTGGAACCGCCCGGCTCCACCGCCCGGACCCGGGGCGACACCGCCCGGGCCCGGGGCTACCCGTCGGCCGCCAGCGCGAAGCGCACCGTGCGGGTGACCGGGTCGGCCAGGGTGAGCCGGACGGTGACCCGGTGGCCCAGCGGCAGCCGGTCGGCGGCGTCGCACTTGGCGACCACCGCCGGGTCGCGCAGCTGCACGGTGCCCACGGCGGGGTGCCGCTCGTCCACGTCGACCACCACCGCCTCGAACTCCTCGCCCTCCCGGCCGCGCAGCAGCTCGGCCTCCACCAGGTCCACGCAGGCCCGCTCCACCTCGTGGGCCCGCCGGTCGCCGCTCTCCATCAGCCCCGGCACCAGCGGCAGGGTGTCGCGCACCCAGCCGGGCACGTCGGTGCCGCCCGCCACCGCCAGGCAGACCTCCAGCGCGTACCGGTCGCCGAGCCGCCGCAGCGGCGCGGTGCAGTGGCTGTACGGGGCGGCCAGCGCGGCGTGGCCCGGGTCGGCGGGCGGGGCGGTGCCGCGGGCGGTGTCGAAGGCCCGGTAGCCGGCGCCGCGCAGCAGGCCGGTGCACTCGTTGAGGAAGGCGGCGTCGGCGGTGCGGGCCGGGTCGAGGGAACGGATCAGCGCCGGGTAGGACAGGTCCTCCGGCCAGTCGACGCCGAGCGCGGCGGCGGTGCGGCGCAGCCGGGCGTACGCGGGTTCGGGGGCGGCGGGCAGGGTGCGCAGCAGGCCGATCCCGGCGTCCAGCATCAGCTCGGCGGCGGCCATGCCGGTGAGCAGCGAGATCTGGGCGTTCCAGCCGTCGGCGGGGCGGGGGGCGCGGTAGCCGAGCCGGTAGCCGCCGTCGTCGGCGGTCACCTCCTGCTCGGGGATGGGCAGGCTGACGCCGCCGCGGTCCCGCTCCCGGGCCTCGCGCAGGGTGCCGACCTCGGCGAGCAGGGCGAGTTGCTCGTCGGCGGTCCCGGCGTCGATCCGGTCCTGGACGGTCGCGTAGTCGAGCCGGCGGCGGGAGCGGACCCGGGCCCGGCGCAGGTCGGCGAGGACCAGCTCGCCGTCGGCGTCCAGGTCGAGCTGCCAGAGCAGGGCGGGGCGCAGTTCGCCGGGCAGCAGGCTGGCCGCGCCCTCGGAGAGCCGGGCGGGGTGCAGCGGCACGTTGCCGTCCGGGAAGTACAGCGTCTGGACCCGGTGCGCGGCCTCGGTGTCGATCGCCCCGCCGGGGGTGACGTACGCGCCGACGTCGGCGATCGCGTAGTGCACCCGGTAGCCGCTGCCCCGGCGGGAGAGCCGCATGGCCTGGTCGAGGTCGCGGGAGTCCGGCGGGTCGAGGGTGAACAGGTCGAGGTCGGTGGCGTCGAACTCCGGCAGCCGGGGCAGCGAGGCCGCCCGGTCGGCCTCGGCGAGCACCTCCGGGGGCCAGTCGGTGCGGATCTCCAGACGGGTCCTGAGGTCGGCGAGTTCGGTGTTGATCCTGGCGGTCTGGGCGGCCCGGACGCTGAGGTGTCGGCGCGGCATGCTCAGCAGCGTAAGGCGTGGCGGCGCAAAAGTCGTACCGGAAACAGGTTGTGGCGCACGGGGATTGGCGGCGGGGGCCGCGCGGGCGCGGCGGGATTCGGGGCGCGGGTGGGCGGGTCGTTAGGGTGGTCGGGTTCGGGTGCCACAGCTTGTTGAAAGAGGATCGCCGTGCTGGTTCTGCTGCCGCCGTCGGAGGGGAAGGCCGCGCCGGAGGCGGGTGCGCCGGTGGAGTTGGGCGGGCTGTCGCTGCCGGGGCTGACCGGGGCCCGGCGGCGGGTGCTCGACGCGCTGGTGGAGCTGTGCGCGGGGGACGGTGAGCGGGCCGCCGAGGTGCTGGGGCTGAGCAAGGGGCTGCGCGGGGAGGTCGGCAAGAACGCGGGTCTGCTCACGGCGGGGGCGCGTCCGGCGGGCGAGGTGTACACGGGGGTGCTGTTCGACAACCTGGGGCTGGCCAAGCTGGACGAGGCCGCGTACGCCCGGGCCGAGCGTTCGCTGCTGGTGTTCTCCGGGCTGTGGGGGGCGGTGCGGATCGGCGACCGGATCCCGCCCTACCGCTGCTCGATGGGCGTCAGGCTGCCGCCGCTGGGCGCGCTCGGCCCGTACTGGCGGGGCGTGCTGGACGGGGTGCTGCCGGAGGTCGCGGACGGGCTGGTGCTGGACCTGCGCAGTTCGGCGTACGCGGCGGCGTGGAAGCCCGCCGGGGAACTGGCGGGCCGGACGGTGACGGTGCGGGTGCTGCAGGAGCGCGAGGTGGACGGGGTGCTGAGGCGCTCGGTGGTGTCGCACTTCAACAAGGCCACCAAGGGCCGGCTGGTGCGCGACCTGCTCGCGGCCGGCCACGAACCGGCCGCGCCCGGCGAACTGGTGGACGCGCTGGAGCAGTCGGGCTACCGGGTGGAGGTCTCGGCGCGCGGCACCGGGCGCAAGCCGTGGCAGCTGGACGTGGTGGTGGCGGACGTCCACTGACGTCCCGGCCCGGCGGCCGGTCACCGCCGGTGGTCAGCGCAGGCGGTCAGCGCAGGTGGGAGGTGTCGTTGAGCAGCCGCAGCGAGGCGTTGCCGTCGCGGTAGTACTGGACGGCGCAGAGCGAGGCCGGGGACAGCTCCATCCGGTGCACGGCGTCCGGCGGGGCGCCCAGGGCCAGCCGGACCAGGGTCTTGATCGGGCTGACGTGCGAGACCACCAGCACGGTCTGCCCGGAGTACCGGGCGGTGATCCGGTCGCGGGCCCGGGCGACCCGGTCGGCCAGCGCGGTGAGCGATTCGGCGCTGCCGGTGGGCGCGGCCTCGGGCGAGCCCAGCCAGGTGGTGAGGTCGGCGGGGTGGCGTTCCCCCACCTCGGCGAAGGTGAGCCCCTCCCAGTCGCCGAAGTCGAGTTCGCGCAGGTCCTCCTCGATCCGCACCTCCAGGCCGAGCCGGCGGGCGGTGGCCTCGGCGGTCTGCCGGGTGCGCAGCATCGGGGAGGCCACCACGGCCTGCACGGTGCCGCGGGCGGCCAGCGAGTCGGCGGCGCGCTCGGCCTGCCAGCGGCCCTTCTCGGACAGGCCCGGGTCGCTGCCGGTGCTGCCGGAGAAGCGCTTGAGCGGGGTGAGCGGGGTCTCGCCGTGCCGCAGCAGCACCAGGGTGGTGGGGGTGCCGAGGTCGGCGGGCCCGGCCCAGCCGGCCCGGGGGGCGGACGCGGCGGGCACCGGTTCGTCCGCCGCGGTGGACACGGGCGCGACGGCGGACGCGGGCACGTCGGGTGCGGGTGCGGCGGGCACGGGTGCGGCGGGCACGGGCGCGGGTTCGGCCACGGGCGCGGCGGCCCGGGGGGCGGGCTCCCACCGGCGGCCCTGCTTCCCGGCGTCCATCGCCTCGTTGGCGAGCCGGTCGGCGTCCTTGTTGCGCTCGCGCGGGATCCACTCGTACGTGACGTTCCCGGCCGGGAGGACGGCGCGGGCCTCGGCGGCCAGCGGACGCATGTCGGGGTGCTTGACCTGCCAGCGCCCGGACATCTGCTCGACGACCAGCTTGGAGTCCATCCGGACCTCGACCCGGGCGTCCGGGTCGAGGTCGCGGGCGGCCCGCAGCCCGGCGATCAGGCCCCGGTACTCGGCGACGTTGTTGGTGGCGCGGCCGATGTACTCGGCGGCCTCGACCAGGATGCGCCCGGTGTCGGCGTCCCGGACCACCGCGCCGTAGCCGGCCGGCCCCGGGTTGCCCCGGGAGCCGCCGTCGGCCTCGACGACGTACCTGGTGCCCGCCACCGGGTCAGACGCCCGACTCGCCGGTGCGGACCAGGATGCGGCCGCAGTTCTCGCAGCGCAGCACCTTGTCGGCGGGCTCGGCCTTGATCGCGTTGAACTCGGTGATCGAGAACTCGGTGCGGCAGCCCTCGCAGCGGCGCTGGTAGAGGCGGGCCGCGCCGGTGCCGCCCTGCTGCTCGCGCAGGCGCAGGTAGAGCTTCATCAGGTCGGCGGGGATGACGTTGGCGATGGCCTCGCGGTCGCGGCGGACCTTGTCGGCCTCGGCGTCGATCTCGGCGAACTCGGCGTCCCGGCGGCCCTCGGCCTCGGCGACCACCACGGAGGAGTGCTCCAGGCGGGCGGTCAGCTCGGTGACCCGGGTCTGCGCGGACTCCAGGCGCTCCATCACCTCCAGGACGATGTCCTCCAGGTCGCCCTGGCGCTTGGCCAGCGAGACGTTCTCGTGCTGGAGGTTCTCCAGGTCCCGGGGGGAGGTGACCGCGCCGGAGTCCATCCGCTGCTGGTTGCGGGCGGCCCGGGAGCGGACCTGCTCGACGTCCGCCTCGGCCTTGGTCTGCTCGCGGGTGGTGTCGCCGAACTGGGCCTGGGCGGCGACCACCAGGTCCTTGAGGGCGGTGTGGTCGGCGGCGGCCTTGTCGATCTCGGCGTGCTCGGGCAGGGTGCGGCGCCGGTGGGCCAGCTGGTCGAGGCGGGAGTCGATGGCCTGCAGGTCGAGCAGGCGGATCTGGTCGGCGGGCGCGGCGTTCACGCGGCGGGCTCCTGTTGAGTTGGTTCGGCGGGGAAGGTCAGGGGGCGTACGGCATCGGCGCGTGCGCCGTCCACGGGTCGGTGACCCGGGTGGAGACGCGGGTCTCCAGCGGCCAGCCGCGCCGGTCGGCGCGGTCGGTGAGCTCGCGGGCGGCCAGGGCGAGCCAGGGCCACTCGGTGGCCCAGTGCGCGGCGTCGACCAGCGCGACCGGGGCCGCCTCGACGGCCTCGGAGGCCGGGTGGTGCCGCAGGTCGGCGGTGACGTACGCGTCCACGCCGGCCCGGCGGGCCTCGGCCAGGAAGGAGTCGCCGGCACCGCCGCAGACCGCGACCCGGTGGACCAGCCGCTCCGGGTCGCCGGCGGCGCGGACGCCCGCGGCGGTGGCGGGCAGGCCGGCGGCGACCTGCGCGGCGAACGCGGCCAGCGTCATCGGCTGCGGGAGCTCGCCGATCCGGCCGCTGCCGCGGCGGCCCGCCGGGTCGGTCGGGTCGGCCACCAGCGGGCCGGTGACCTTCAGTCCGACGGCCTCGGCGAGGGCGTCGGAGACGCCGGGGGCGGCGTGGTCGGCGTTGGTGTGCGCGACGTGCAGGGCGACGTCGTGCTTGATCAGGGTGTGCACGGCCCGGCCCTTGGCGCCGGTCGCGGCGACCGTGGTGGTGCCGCGCAGGTAGAGGGGGTGGTGGGTGACCAGCAGGTCGGCGCCCCACTCGACGGCCTCGTCCACCACGGCCTGCGCGGGGTCGACGGCGAACAGCACCCGGCGCACCTCCGCCCCGGGATCGCCGCAGACCAGGCCCACCGCGTCCCAGGACTCCGCCCACTGCGGCGGGTAGACCTCTTCGAGCACGGCGATGACGTCGGACAGTTTCGGCACCTGTCGAGACTACCGCGTGCCGCGGCCCGGCCCGGCCCCGCTCCCGGATGCGGACCGGCCGCCGCCGTCGTACACCTGCGCGTCAACCGGGCGGCGGGGCGCCGCGGCGGGCGGCCCGTCGCCCCCGAACCGTTCGCCGCCCGCCGCTCCCCGGGCGCACCGGACCGGCCGGGCGCAGGCGGAAACCGCACCCGATCACCCTTACGGGTGAAGTGACCCGGCCGGTGTTGAGTCACACCCGCCCCGAAAGTAACTTCTAGTCCTGCGAACGGGAGTTGCTCGACCGGGGGGGTCGAAAAAGGCGACCGGCCGGAATTCCGCCAGGAATTCGGCGGGCGCCGCCGAGCCTCCCGTGACTTCCGCAGGCCGTTCGGTCGAGTCCACCGCGAAGGGGTGTGGAGCAGATGGGGGCGGACACACCGCCGCGCACGACAGGGGGGCCGGGTCCGGTCGACGACGAGCCGGGTGTGGACGGCACGTCGGTGGAGGTGGCACGGGCGACCGCGACCGGCGGCAGGGCCCGGGGAGGCGGCGGCGACCGGACGGTCGCGGCCGGGGGCCCCTGCCGCACGGTCCGGCCGCCCGGCCGCGAGCCCCGGGGTCGGGCCCGGGACCGTGGCCGGGGTCGGAGGTGGGGTCGGGGGTGGGACGTCGGCGCGGCCTCCCCGGCGGCGGTCGAGGTGCGCTGCGCGGTCGCCTCGGCCGCCGCCGACCGGGGAATTCCGCGTGACGACAATGCGCACGACGGCGCGCGGAAATCGTCCGGGGAATTCGGCACTGCCTGGATCGGCGACGGCGGCGGTGACCGCGGGCAATTCCGGCGGATCGCTGCGGAAATCCGTCCGGCCACCGCCGGAATTCCCGGACCGGCGACCTCCACCGCCCGCCGCCACCGGCCGGGCGGCCGGGCGGGGCACCACCGCGGCGCGATGCTCGGCGACGGCGGCCCGGGCGAGCACCTGCCCGACCGTCGACCACCCCGGGTGGCCGACCCCGTCGAGGGGGCGGGATCGACCACCGGCGGCAGACCGGACCGCTCCCGTCCCCGGGCCCGGCACCCGGCGCGGCGGCTGCTTCGAAGGCGTACGCGGTGTGGGTGACGACGGCCGGACACCTGCGCCCGGCGCAGCGGTGGCCTGCTGGAAGGCCACCGGGACCGGACGTCGAGGGTGGGGTGCGCCCCGGCAGCGGCCTCGTCCCCCGGCCGGGCCACCGGCGCTCCCCCGAGGGGGCACACGTCGAGGTCGACCGAGCCGCGCCGACGGGCCGCGCCGCTCGACCGGCTCACCGGCAGCGGCCTCGTCCCCCGGGCCCACCCCCCGGCCGGGCCGCCCGGCGTACCGGCCCAGGTCCAGGTCCAGGAACGACTGTCCGTTCGGGCTCCGGCTGTCCGTTCGGGCTCCGGCCGACCGGGTCCCGAACCGGCCGAGTGGCCGCGGGCCGGGGCCGGGCCGTTCACGCCCGCCCTGCTCGCCCCGCTGGAACGGGCCCACCGGCGCGGCGTCGCGCTGCGTGACCTCTCCCCCTGCCATGTCCGGGCCGCTCCGGACCGCAGCCCACCCTGACCGGCACCCGCCGCTGCTCCTTCCCGGAGGACCGAGAGCCTCGCCCTGGGCGACCGACCCCGTCGGCCCGCTGCCGAGAGGCCCCCCACGAGCACGCATCCCGCGCCGCGACAGTCCGGCTTCGCCTTCGCCCACGGCGGCCCCGAACGGCAGCCCGCCCCCACGCCCTCCCGAAAGGCCGAGAGTCCCGCCCGGAACCACTGACCGCGCCGGACGGACCCTTGCCGAAAGGCCCCCGATGAGCACGCAGACCACGCACCTCGCGCTGCGACAGTTCGACTTCACCCTCGCCCACGGCGGCCCCGAACGGCAGCCCGCCCCTGACCGGCACCCACCCCTCCCCCCTCCCGGAAGGCCGAGAGTCCCGCCCGGGCCCACCGACCCCGCCGGCCCGCTGCCGAAAGGCCCCCGATGAGCACGCAGACCACGCACCTCGCGCTGCGACGCTTCGGCTTCGCCTTCGCCCACGACGGCTCGCACGCCGCGTGCCTCGCGGCCGGGGCCGACGGCGGCTGGTACGTGGAGAGTTGGCGGCTGCCTGACGACGGGCCCGCCGTGCCGACCGGGTTGCCGTTCGCCCAGGGTCTGCGTGCGCAGGTGGTGGCGCTGTCGGACGGCCGGGTGTTGGTGTGTCGGCCTGCCGGGGAGGGGCACGTGGTGGTGCTGCTGGCGGCCGGGGAGTCGGAGGAAGTGCCGCTGGCGGACGTCCGGTTGCCGGCGCTGCGGATGCTCGCGTTGCCGGGGGCGGCGGTGTCCGGGGCGGGGCCGGTCGCGGTGCTGGTGGGGACGGACGCCCGGCCCGCGACCTCGGTGTGGCTGCTGGCCGCGGACGGGTCCGCGCCGCGGGCGGTCGCGGAGTTTCCGGGGGTGCACGGCGGCGGGGTGTGGCTGGACGCGGCGGGGCGGCTGCTGGCCCTGGACCGGCTGGCCGGGGGCCGGTTGCGGACGGTCGTGCTGGATCTCGAACAGGGCGTCACCACCCCGCTGTTGGAGCTGGGCGAGGACAGCAACGACCGGCTGGTGCTGTTCGACCCGGCGTCGGGTCTCGGGATGCTGCGCAGCGACGCCCCGGGCCGGGACCGGCTCGGCTGGGGGCTGATCGGCGGCGCGGAGCCGGTGCGCTTCCCGGACTGCCTGCACCGGCCGGATCGGCTGCTGCGGCCGGTGGCCACGGCACCGGGGCGGCCGGACGCGGAGCCTCAGGTGGTGCTCCAGGTGGACCACGGCGCGGCGTCCGCGCTGGTGCTGTGGCGGGCGGGCGAGAAGCGGCTGCGTCCGCTGCCGGTGCCGCCGGGGCGGCTGGGCGGGGTCGGGCACTGGTCGGCGGCGGGCCTGCGGATGCCGTACTCGGCGCCGGACCGCCCGGCGGCGCTGGCCACCCTGGACGTGGCGGCGCTGCTGGCCGCCGAGCCGCGCACGGGGAGCGCCCCGATGGCGCTGCCACTGACGCTGGCCCCGCTCAACGGCGGTGCGCCGCAAGCGGGTCCGGGTCCGACGACAGCGCCGGTGCACACGCACGCGCCCGCGCCGACGGCAGCAGGGGCGGGCTGGCGGCTGGACGGGTCGGCCCCGCCCGGGGACGGCGGCCGGTGGCGGTCGGCGCAGTGCCTGGAGCTGGCGGGCCCGGCCGGTCCGATCGAGGCGGTGGTGTACGGCGGCGAGTCCTGGCTGTCCGCGCCCCACCTGGTGCTGGCCCTGCACGGCGGCCCGGCGGACGCCTGGCGGCTGGAGTTCGACCCGGCGCTGCAACGGATGGCGGCGGACGGCCTGGCGGTGCTGGCCCCGAACCAGCGCGGCTCGACGGGGTACGGCCCGCAGTACGCGGCGGCGATCCACGGCGCGTGGGGCGGGCCGGACCTGGAGGACGTGCTGGCCCTGCTGGAGCGCGTCGCCGGGCAGCGGGCGGCGCTGGGCCTGGAGCCGCCGGCCCTGTTCGGGGTGAGCTACGGCGCGTTCCTGGCACTGCTGGCGACGGCGCACGCCCCGGCGGGGTCGGTGGCCCGCTGCGCGGTGGTGGCCCCGTTCCTCTCCGGCCGCCACCTGCTGGCCGAGGCCGGCGCGCCCGTCCGGGCGCTGACCGCCCGGCTCGGCGGCGACCTCGGCGTCGAGGACGCCCGGGGTCCGCGCGACGTCCTGCGGGTGGCCCACCTGCTGCCCGCGCCGCTGCTGGTGGTGCACGGCGACCGGGACGAGGTGGTGCCGGTCGGGCAGTCCCGGCTGCTGCGCCGCGAACTGCTGCGGCTGGGGCGGCTGGAGGGCGCCGACTTCCGCTACGTGGAGGCGGCCGGGGCCGGGCACGAGCTGCTCGCCGAGGAGGGCTCGGCCGTCCTGCACGAGCTGCTGGCGGTCTTCCTGCGCACCGGCCGCCCGGCCTGACGCCGCCCCCGCCGCCGTCGCCGTCACCCTCCCCGTCCCTCGTCCTCACTCCTCCGTCCCGGGCGCTCCGATTTCGCGGTCCGTCGGAGGTTCTCCGCACGGCGGCGGGGTGTTTCGGTAGGCTCCCTATCCGATTCGGCCGTTGCCGTGGCCCCGGACGGGCCCGAGGGCGGCCGGTTGTCCGCTGCCCGGATTCCGTCGGCAGCGTCGAGACCGCAGACCGCGATCCCCGCACGGAGAAGACTGACCTGATGTCCGAGTCCTTCGACGACAGCACCGAGCACGACCACCGCGCACCGGGCGCCGACCAGACCGCCGACGGCGGGGCGCACGGTCGGCACCGGGGCGGCACCGCCAGCGACGACGCCCCGGAGGCGGCCCCGCACGGCCGCCACCGCCGCTGACGGCCGGCCGCAGGAGAGACCACACCGCACCGTCGACGCCCCCGGTTCCCGTCACCGTCCTGACGGGAACCGGGGGCGTCGGCCGTTCGACGGCCGGACGGACGGGAGCGCGGGCGGTCAGTCCGTCAGCAGGACGGTGCGCAGGGCCTCGCCGGCCCGCATCTGGGCGACCGCCTCGTTGACGCGGGCCAGCGGGAGGCGATGGGTGATCATGCCGGCCAGGTCGAGCCGTCCGGCCCGCCAGAGGGTGACGGCCAGGTCGACGGTGCGGCGGACGTCACCGCCGCCGTACAGCGAGGGCAGCAGGCGCTTCTCGTTGAAGAAGAGCTCGCCCATGCTGAACGAGACCCTGTCGTCCTGGGCGCCGGCGCCGATCACCACGACCGCGCCGCCGCGGCGGGCCGCGTCGTACCCGGCCCGGACGGTGGCGGCGCGGCCGACCGCCTCGAAGACGTGGTCGTAGCCGCCGGCGGGCAGCGCGCGGGCGGCGGCCTTGAGCTCCTCGGGGGCGAGTGCCTCGGTGGCGCCGAAGCCGAGGGCCCGTTCGCGGCGGGAGGCGACCGGGTCGACCACGGTGATCCGGGCGGCCCCGCTGATCCGGGCGGCCTGGACGGCGGCGATGCCGACGCCGCCCGCGCCGATCACCGCGACCGTCGAACCGGCCTCCACCCGCGCGGTGTTGACGACCGCGCCGAGGCCGGTGGTGACGCCGCAGCCGATCAGGGCGGCGAGTTCGTACGGCAGGTCGGCGGGGACGGGGATCAGGCTGTCGGCGGCGACGACCAGTTCCTCGGCGAAGGCGCCGGTGCTGTAGAAGCCGTACGCGTCGGTGCCGCCGCCGATCCGGAAGCCCGGGGTGGAGAGCCGCCGGAGCGAGGCGACGCACAGGTGGCTGCGACCGCCCCGGCAGGCGGGGCACCGGCCGCACGGGGGCATCCAGCAGAGCACCACCCGGTCGCCGGGGGCGAGGCCGCTGACGCCCTCGCCGACCTCGACCACCTCCCCGGCGCCCTCGTGGCCGGGCACGAACGGGGCGGGCTGCGGCAGGACGCCGGCCATCGCGGACAGGTCGGAGTGGCAGAGGCTGGCGGCCCGGATCCGGACCCGGACCCGGCCGGGGCCGAAACCGACCGCTTCGACGTCGTCGCGGACGTCCAGGGTGTCCTGTCCGGTCTGCTGCAGGATCGCTGCGCGCACGGGCTGCTCCCGGGGGTCGGCCGCCGCGCGTCGGCGGCGCTTGGGTGGAACGCGTTCTGCCGCGGGCCGTCCCCTGTATAGCGCATCGGCCGCCGTCCGGGGCGGGCGGAAAGCGACTTCCCCCCGGTCAGCCGGGTGTGGCAGGATCCGCCGCCGTGTCCGTCATCGAACCCCCCGCCGCACCCGTCCCCGCTCCCGTCCCCGTCCCCGCGCCCGCGCCCGCGCCCGCCACCGAGCGGTGTCCCGCGTGCGGGGCGCCGGTGGCCGTGCACGAGCGCTTCCCCGCCTGGTGCCCGGCCTGCGAGTGGAACCTGCTGCCGCCCGTCCCGCCCGCCGGGGCCCGGACGGGGCGGGCGCGGCGCCGCGCCGCCCGGGAGGCGCGCCGCACGGAGCGCCGCCGCCAGGACGTCAGGGAGCGGGCCGAGCAGGTGTTCCGGCTGGTCGCGGCGGGCGGCTCCGGCCTGCGGCACGGCGCGTCGGTGGGCGCGTTCCTGCTCGCCGGGGCGGTGCACCTGGTGTCGCTGGCGGTGCTGCTGACGGGGGTGGCGCTGCTGGCCGGGTGGCCGGTGGCGAGTTGGCCGCTGCGGGTGCTGGGCGCGGTCGCGCTGGCGGTGGCGGTCCTGCTGCGTCCGCGGCTGGGGCGGCCGGAGCGCACCGGGGTGCTGGCGCGCGCGGACGCGCCGGTGCTGTACGAACTGGTGGACCGGGTCTCGGCGGAGCTGGGCGCGCCGCGGGTGGACTCGATCGCGGTGACCGACGAGTTCAACGCCGCCTTCGGCACGTACGGCCTGCGCCGGCACCGGCAGTTGCGGATCGGCCTGCCGCTGTGGACGGTGCTGGAGCGGCAGGAGCGGGTCGCGATGCTCGGGCACGAGATCGGGCACGGCGTCAACGGGGACACCCGGCGCGGGCTGTGGACGGGTTCCGCCCTCAACGCGCTGGTCGAGTGGTACCGGCTCACCGTTCCGTCGCGCGACCACGAGGTGAACTCCCACCCGCTGACGGCGGTCGCCTCGGCCGCCGCCAAGCTGCTGCTGGGCGCGGTCAACCTGGGGGTCCGGGCACTGGCCGGGCTGATGCACCGGCTGCACCTGCGCAGCGGGCAGGCCGCGGAGTACCGGGCCGATCTGATGGGGGCGCGGCTCGCCTCGGCCCGGGACGCGCAGGGCGTGCTCACGGCGCTGTTCAACGCGCAGACGCTGGAGACGGTGCTGGTCCGGCAGCGCGCCCTGCCCCGGGCGGGCGGTCGGGCCGGTGGCCGGGCCGGGCGGTCGGCCGCCCCGGTGGCCGACCTGTGGACGGCGCTGGCGGAGGCGGCGCGGTCGGTCCCGGCCACCGAGGTGGAGCGCCGGGTACGGCTGTCCGAGCGGGAGGTGACGGCGACCGACTCCTCGCACCCGCCGACCTACCTGCGGCTGCGGATGCTGGCCACGGCCGCCCCGGCGGTCGACCGGCCGACGCTGGTGCTGGACGCCGGGCGGGCCGCCGCGATCGAGGCCGAGCTGGCCCCGAGCCGGGCCCGGGTCGC
The DNA here is from genome assembly GCF_044750705.1 of Kitasatospora sp. NPDC088783. Taxonomy (NCBI): domain Bacteria; kingdom Bacillati; phylum Actinomycetota; class Actinomycetes; order Kitasatosporales; family Streptomycetaceae; genus Kitasatospora; species Kitasatospora sp. NPDC088783. The sequence goes on along the minus strand of NZ_JBIVKJ010000007.1, from coordinate 302,433 downwards.
CGCCGAGCTGCTCTGACCGTCGCCGGGACGGTCCCTACCATCCAGTAGGGTCCTGGTCAGCCACCCCCGTCCGGCAGGAGCCCCCGATGACCGACCCGACCCCCGCCGTCCCGTCCGCGCAGGTCCTGGCAGCGTTCCGGGCCGCCACCGGCTTCATGCCGGAGGACGAGGGGCTGGCGCTGTACGCGGCGGCGCTCGACGCGGCCGGGCGCACCGGGCTGCCGCTGCTGGAGATCGGCACGTACTGCGGGCGTTCGGCGGTCCTGCTGGCGGACGCCGCCCGCCGGGCCGGGACGGTCGCGCTGACCGTCGACCACCACCGCGGCTCGGAGGAGCAGCAGCCGGGCTGGGAGTACCACGACCCGTCGCTGGTCGACCCGGAGGTCGGCCTGATGGACACCCTGCCGCGCTTCCGCCGCACCCTGCACGCGGCCGGGCTGGAACAGCACGTGATCGCCCTGGTCGGCCGGTCGCCGCAGGTCGCGGCGGTCTGGCGGGGTCCGCTGGGCCTGGTGTTCGTGGACGGCGGCCACACCGACGAGCACGCCACCGGCGACTACGAGGGCTGGGTGCCGCACCTCGCCGCGGACGGCCTGCTGGTGGTGCACGACGTGTTCCCCGACCCGGCGGACGGCGGCCAGGCCCCCTACCGGGTGTACCTGCGGGCGCTCGCGGAGGGCTTCGAGGAGCTGTCGGTGACGGGTTCGCTGCGGGTGCTGCGCCGCCCGGCCGCGACGGCCGGCTGAGACCGCCCCGCCGGGCGGGCCCGGCCCCGTCGCGGCTCGGTTCCGGCTCGGTTCCGGCTCGGTTCCGGCACCGTCGCGGCTCGATTGCGGCTCGGTTCCGGCCCGGTTCCGGCCCGGGATTCCCGGCCCGGGGCGGGAACGATCGCCGCCGCTGCCGCGTCGTCCCCACCGCGACGCGTTGCCGATCCGCCGTGACCAGTCGCACCGGCGGCCGGTACGGTGTCGGCGGCAGACGACGGACGGCCCGTTCGGGGAGCGGCCCGTTTCGGAGCACGGCACCGGCCACCGGTGCCGGACCGGTTCAGTTGGGGGCGAGGGCAGGGCATGACGGAACAGGGCGGTACCGCGAGGGCGGTCTGGGACCCGACCGCGAACAACGGCGCGGGCGGCTGGGTCCGCCGCCCGGTGGCGGACGCCCCGGCCGCGGCGGGCCCGCCCACCACCGCGATCCCGCTGCCGCCGATCCCGGACGGCCCGGTCGCCCCGGCCGCGCCCGTCCCCCCGCCCGCCGCCCAGCAGCCGCAGCAGCCTCCGGCCCAGCAGCAGCCGTCTCAGCAGTCGCAGCCGTCGTTCCCGCAGGCCCGGACGCCCGCGGCCACACCGCAACGGCCGCAGCCGTTCCCGCCCGGCCCGGCGCAGCCCCCGCAACAGCAACAGCAGCCGCCGTTCCCGCCGCAGCCGGGCTTCGACGGCCGGCCCGGCTTCACCCCGCCCCCCGCCGACGGCCCGTCCTACGGCGGCGGCCAGAGCTTCGGTGGCCAGGGCTTCGGCGACCAGGGCTTCGGCGACCAGCCCACCCAGCAGCTGCCCCCGCAACAGCCACCGCCGTTCCCGCCGCAGCCGGGCTTCGACGGTCGGCCCGGCTTCACCCCGCCCACCGGCGGCCCGTCCTACGGCGGGAACCAGCCCTTCGGCGGCCAGCCCCCGCAGCAGTTCGGCACCGGCCCGGGCGGCTACGGCGGCTACCAGCAGCCGGAGTTCGACTACGAGGAGGACCCGCGCCGCCGCCGCACCCCGCTGCTGGTCGGCGCGGCCGCGATGCTGGTGCTGCTGATCGGCGCGGCCGTGGTGTGGGCGGTGCAGAACAGCGACTCGTCCGGGAGCCCGTCCGCGGCGGACAGCAATTCGCCCGTCGTGCAGCCGAGTCCGGGCGGCACGGGAACGGGCGGCGGCCAGGGCGGCTCGCCCTCCGCGTCCGCCGAGGCGTCCGCGTCGGCGTCGGCGTCCGCCTCCGGTTCGCCGTCGGCGGGCCCGCAGGCGCAGGCCCAGGCGCAGGCGCTGGACGCGCTGCTGAGCGAGGGCGAGGAGGCGAAGGCCCCGATCGGCAACGCGGTGGCGAAGGTGCGCAGCTGCCCGGCGAAGGCGGAGGTCGACAGCGCCGCGAAGGTGTTCGACACGGGTGCCGAGCAGCGCGACGCGCTGCTGGCCAAGCTGGCCGCCCTGAAGACCGACGGCCTGCCGGGGGGCGACGCGGCGGTGGCCTCGCTGAAGACCGCCTGGCAGACCTCGGCGGACATCGACCGGGCGTACGCGGCCTGGGCCCGCACCGTCTCCGACAAGGGCTGCGCCAACAACCAGGTGCCCAGCACGGCGGACCTGGCCCGCGCCAACGACCTCAACCCGAAAGCCACCCAGGCCAAGCAGGACTTCGCCGCGAAGTGGAAACCGATCGCCCAGGCGTACGGGCTGACCACCCGTACCGGGGACAGGATCTGAGGAACACGTGACTGGCCGTACCACCCCGCACCACGACGACCCCGGCGAGCAGGAGCCGTACGACCCGTACGGCGCGGGCTCCGCACCGGCGGGCCGCGCCGCCCGCTGGCGGCCGGCCGCGAAGGCGGCGGCCGTGGTGCTGCCGGTCTGCCTGATCGGCTGGCTGGGCTGGCAGGCCGTGGCCAACAGCTCCCGGGACGTCTCCGCGTCCGCCGCCGCCGCGCACTCGCCGGACGGCCGGGCGGGCGGCGCGGCGAACGACCGGGCCGCCGCCGGACCGACCGACGGGGACGGCGGCGCGTCCGAGCGGCCCGCGGCGGCGGACCAGGCGGCCCCGGCGGACCCGTCCCCGGCCCCCTCCCCGTCCCCGGCGGCCTCCGCGAGCGGCCCGGACCGGCCGCTGACCGGCCGGACCGTGCTGCTCGACCCGGGGCACAACCCGGGCAACGCCAAGCACCCCACCGAGATCAACCGCAAGGTGGACATCGGCAACAGCCGCAAGGAGTGCGACACCACCGGCACCGAGACCGACGCCGGGTACCCGGAGGCGGAGTTCACCCTGGACGTGGTGCACCGGGCCCGGCAGATCCTGCAGGACCGGGGCGCGAAGGTGGTGCTCACCCAGGACGGCGAGCGCCCCTGGGGCCCGTGCGTCGACGAACGCGCCGGGATCGGCAACGAGGCGAAGGCGGACGCGGCGGTCTCGGTGCACGCGGACGGCGCGCCGGCCTCCGGCACCGGCTTCCACGTGATCCTGCCCGGCCGGGTGGTCGACGGGGCGGCCGACACCTCCCCGATCGTCGAGCCCTCGCACCGACTGGGCGTGCTGCTGCGCGACGCCTTCCGGGCGGGCACCGGCGAGCCATACTCGAACTACCTCGGCAAGCAGGGCCTGGACACCCGCACCGACCTCGGTGGACTCAACCTGTCGAAGGTACCGAAGGTCTTCATCGAGTGCGGCAACATGCGCAACTCCGGCGACGCCGGACGGATGACCGACCCGCAGTGGCGCCAGCTCGCCGCGCAGGCCCTCGCCGACGCCCTGACCAGCTATCTCACCGGGTGAGCCACCGCGTGCACCCCCCGCCCGACCCCCGCGCCAACCCGTTTTCCGGCGCCCCCGTTCCGTACCGATTCGGTGCGGATCCGGAGGGCGCTGTGCACGCGGCGTCGCGTTGGCTCTAGGCTTTTGCCCCGTCGTACCGTCCCGGTACCACGGGGGCCCGGTCAACCGCCGCCGACCACGACTACACCAATGAGGGGAACGTCAGTGAATCTGCGCGCTCTCACCAGGGGAGACGCCGCCGTCGCCGGTGCGGCCGTATTGCTCCTGATCTCGTCCTTCCTGAAGTACCGAGGCGTCGACTGCGACGGCGGTATCTACTGCGAGAAGAGCCAGTTCAACGCCTGGGACGCGTCCTTCTTCCCCGCGCTCCAGTCGGTCTTCCTGCTCGGCATCATCGGTGCCGTGCTGATCCTGCTCTTCCGCTTCCAGAAGGCGACGCTGGGCAACAAGGAGATCATCGGGCTGCGCCTCGACCAGTGGGGCACCGCGGCGATCGTGATCGCCCTGTGGGGCATCCTGTGGTCCCTGATCGGCGGCCCGGACGGGCTGAAGAACGGCGCGGGCTCCTGGCTCGCCCTGATCGCGCTGCTCGTGATGGCCGGCGCCGTGATCGCCGCCCCGGCGCTGCCCGCCCTGCAGGCCCCGCTGGCCGGCCCGGCCGCGCCGGGCGCCGCCCAGCAGCAGCAGTTCCCGCCCTACGGCGCCCAGCAGCAGGGCGCTCCCGGCGCCTACGGGTACCCGGGCGCCCAGCAGCAGCAGCCGTTCCCCGGTCAGCCGCAGCCCGAGCAGGGCGGCGCCGGCCAGCAGCAGCAGCCGCCGTTCGGCCAAGGCCAGCAGCAGTCGGCCCCGGGCGGCTACGGCTACCCGCAGGCCGCCCAGCAGCAGGCCCCGGCCCCGTCGGCCGCCGCGCAGGCCGTCGCCCCGCTGCCCACCGCGGTGCAGCCGGCCGTGCAGGACCACGTCCCGGCGCAGGCCGCCGCCCCGTTCGCCCCGTTCTGGTTCGCCGTCCCGGCGGTGCGCCAGCTCGGCAACAAGGACAACCCGGCCGCCCCGCCGGTCGGCGAACTCGTCCCCGGCACCTGGTACCTGGCCGTCGACCAGCGCGGCGCCGCCCTGGTCGCCCAGCTGCCGGACGGCACCCACGGCGTCCTGAACGACACCAGCGGCATCCAGCGCGGCTGACCACGAAGCACCCCCCACCGCCGAAGGTCCGCCCCAGGAGGGAACCCCCTCCCCGGGCGGACCTTCGTCATGACCCCCGCCCCCACACCAGGGCACGGGGAACACACCGAGGACGCGGGGAACACCGAGCGCGCGGAGAACACACCGAGCGCGCGAGAAACACACCAGGGGCGCGAGGAACTGCGCGCAGCGGAAGGCACCAACGCCAAAGATCCGCCCCCGCAAGAGAATCCCCTCCCCGGACGGACCCCCCGCAGCACGCGCACCCGTCGAACAGACCCCCGCCGGACGGCCCCCCTCCCCCACCCACCAGGGGCGCGAGGAACCGCGCGCAGCGGAAGACACCAACGCCGAAAGTCCGCCCCAGGAGAGAACCCCCTCCCCGGGCGGACCCCCGCAGCACGCGCACCCGCCGGACGGCCCGACGCCGGAACGCCTAGCAGCAGTCGTTGACCGCCAGCCCCGCCGGCAGGCGCTCGCCGCCGAAGACGCTGACCGTCGCGTCGTCCCCGCCGAGGGCGGCGACGGCGAGCAGCAGGGCGCCGGCGGTCCAGGTGGTGCGTTCCTCGGGCCAGATCGCGCGGTCCTCGTAGACGTAGCCGGTCCAGTAGGAGCCGTCCTCGTGCCGCAGGTGCTGGATCCAGCGGAGGATGTCGACGGCCTGGTCGGACTGCCCGGCGGCCCACAGCGCGAGCGCGAGTTCGGCGCTCTCGCCGCCGGTGACCCAGGGCCGGTCGCTGACGCAGCGCACGCCGAGGCCGGGGACGACGAAGCGGTCCCAGTCGGCGGCGAGCCGGCGGGTGGCGTCCTCGCCGCGCAGGGCGGTGCCGAGGACGGGGTAGTACCAGTCCATCGAGTAGCGGTTCTTGTCGAGGAACCGCTCGGGGTGCCGGGCGATCGCGTGCCGGAGCTGTCCGGCGGCCAGTTCCCAGTCGGGCTGCGGCCGGTCGAGGTGGTCGGCGACGGCGAGTCCGCAGCGCAGGGCGTGCAGGATGGAGCAGGAGCCGGTGAGCAGCGCCTCGGTCGCGGCGGTGCCGTCCTCGTCCTGGCGCCAGGCGATGGCGCCGCCGGGGAGGCTGAGCCGGACGGTGTGGTCGAGGGCGCGGCTGACGGTGGGCCAGATCCGTTCCAGGAAGCGGTCGTCGCCGGTGGACAGGTGGTGGTGCCAGGCGCCGACGGCGACGTACGCGCAGAAGTTGGTCTCGCGGGCGAGGTCGGTGGCGGTGCCGTCGGGGACGCCGGGCTGTCCGTAGGCGTAGGCGGCGTACCAGGAGCCGTCGGGGTTCTGCCGCTCGGCGAGCCACCGGTAGGCGGCTTCGGCGGCGGTGTGTTCGCCGGCGGTGTCGAGGGCCATCGCGGCCTCGGTGTGGTCCCAGGGGTCGAGGTGGCCGCCGTGGAACCAGGGGAGGGCGCCGTCGGGCTGCTGGTGCGCGAGGATCGAGCGGACGGTGTCGGCGGCCTGCGCGGCGTCCAGCACGCCGTCCAGCAGCAGGGCGGCGGGGACGGCGGCGGTCACGCGTCGGCCCCGGCCTCGCGGGGCTTGCTGGCGTAGACGACGAAGGACTTGCCGAGCACCGGGTTGAGCGCCTTCTCGGCGGCCTTGGTGAGGGTGGAGATGACGGGGGTGCCGACGATGTCCCAGACCAGCAGCCGGTGGTAGGCGCGCACCGGCAGGGCCTTGTCGTTGTCGACGCCGACCGCGCACTTGATCCACCAGTACGGGGCGTGCAGGGCGTGCGCGTGGTGGCTGCCGTACGGGGTGAGGCCGGCCTCGCGGACCTTCCCGACCAGTTCGTCGCCCTTGTAGATCCGGATGTGGCCGCCCTCGACCTCGTGGTACTCGTCGGACAGCGCCCAGCAGATCTTCTCCGGCAGGTAGCGGGGCACGGTGACGGCGAGCAGGCCGCCGGGCTTGAGGACCCGGACCATCTCGGCGAGGACGCCCTTGTCGTCGGGGATGTGCTCCATCACCTCGGAGATGATGATCTTGTCGAAGGTGTCGTCGTCGAACGGCAGGTTCAGCGCGTCGCCCTCCATGGCGGTGGCGCTGGCCCCGGCCGGGGCCTCGCCGGCCTGCTCCATGGCGACGAACCACTTGCGGACCTCGGCGATCTCCTCGGCGTTCCGGTCCAGGGCGACCACGTTGGCGCCGCGCCGGTAGCACTCGAACGCGTGCCGGCCACCGCCGCAGCCCAGGTCGAGCACCCGGTCGCCTGGGGCGAGCGGGAAGCGGGAGAAGTCGACGGTCAGCACTGCGGGGCTCCCATTCACGAAGGGGGGTGGTACCAGTGGTACCAGGAGATTGACGGCGCGTCAGCCGACGTAGCGCCAGCCGGGGCCGGAGCGGGCGGCGGCGCCGGCGCCGGTGGCGATCGCGGCCCGGTAGCGCTCGACGGTGAGTTCGGCGGCCCGGCCCCAGGTGAACCGGGTCAGCACCCGCTCGCGCCCGGCGGCGCCGAGCCGTTCGCGCAGGGCGGGGTCGTCCAGCAGCCGGCCGAGTGCGGTGGCCAGCGCGCCCGCGTCGCCGGGCGGCACCGCCAGGCAGGTCTCGCCGTCGGGGCCGGCCACCTCGGGGATGGCGCCGCCGGTGGTGGCGACCAGCGGGGTGGCGGTGGCCATCGCCTCGGCGGCGGGCAGCGAGAAGCCCTCGTAGAGCGAGGGGACGCAGGCGGCCTCGGCGGAGCGGTACAGGTCGACCAGGTCGGCGTCGCTCAGGCCGGTGCGGAACTCGATGTGCCCCTCCAGCCCGAACCGGCGCACCGCCGCGGTGACCGGCCCGGCCTCCTTCTGCGGCTTGCCGACCACCACCAGGTGGGCGTCCCGCTCGGTGCGGACCTTGGCGAGCGCCTCGACCAGGTGCACCAGGCCCTTGAGCGGGACGTCGGCGCTGGAGGTGGCGACGATCCGGCCGGGCACCCGGGCGACCTCGGCGGACGGCGACCAGAGCCGGGTGTCGGCGCCGATCGGGACGACGGCGAGGGCGTCCGGGTCGGTGCCGAGCTGTTCGGCGATCTCGGCCTTCGAGCTCTCCGAGACGGTGATGACGTGCGCCAGCCGGGCGGCGACCCGGCGCTGCATCCGGGTGAAGGCGTACCAGCGGCGCTTGCCGAGCCGCTCCAGCCGGGTGCGGGCCGCGTCGATCTCCAGCCGCCGGTCCACGGTGACCGGGTGGTGCACCGTGGTGACCAGCGGGAAGCCGTGCCGGGCCAGGCCGAGCAGGCCGTAGCCGAGGGTCTGGTTGTCGTGCACCACGTCGTAGCGGCCCCGGTGCCGGGCCAGGAAGGCGCGGGCGCGCAGCGAGAAGGTCAGCGGCTCGGGGAAGCCGCCGGTGCGCATCACCGCGTACTCCAGCAGGTCGACCGGGCCGCGGAACTCGCCGACCGCGGGGGTGCGGAACGGGTCGTCGGCGCGGTACAGGTCGAGGCTGGGCAGTTCGACCAGCCGGACGGTGCCGGGGCCCTCGACCCGGTCGAGCACCGGGTAGGGCTGGGCGCCGATCACGTCGACGTGGTGGCCGAGCCGGGCCAGTTCCCGCGACAGGTGGCGCACGTACACGCCCTGGCCGCCGCAGAACGGGTCGCCGCGGTACGACAGCAGGGCGATCCGCAGCGGCGGCGGCGACACAGCGGTCATCCCCAGTCCCCTTCTTCGCTACTCACCGGGACCGGCGACGGAGAAGGCCGCCGACCGGTAAAGTAGATCACGTTTCACAGCGGTGCGGGCTCGTCGTTGGAGAAAGTGAACAACGAGGGACCTCGAAGATTACCGGCCCGTAGCTTGTCGTCAGGAGCCCCGGCGGGTGATTCGCACCACGCCGCGACCGCTCCCCACGACCGCCGTTCCTGGAGTCCACGTGACCGCCACCGCCGCCGACGGGCCGCTGACGCCGCGCCAGGCCGAGCGGCGCCGGGGCATCCTGCGGGCGGCCACCGCGCTGGCCGCCCGGGGCGGCTACGAGGCGGTGCAGATGCGCGAGGTCGCGGAGGGCGCGCAGGTCGCGCTCGGCACCCTCTACCGGTACTTCCCGTCCAAGGTGCACCTGCTGGTCGCGGTGATGCGCGAGCAGCTGGAACTCCTGCGCGAGCAGGTGCGCCGCCACCCGCCGACCGGTCCGGACCCGGCCTCCCGGGTCGCCGAGGCGCTCACCGCCGCCTTCCGGGCGCTGCAGCGCGAACCCCGGCTGGCCGAGGCCATGGTGCGGGCGCTGTCCTTCGCGGACCGCTCGGTGGGCAGCGAGGTGGACGAGGTCGCCCAGGTGACCACCGCGATCGTGCTGGCGGCCGCCCGGCTGCCCGGACCGCCCACCGCCGAGCAGCAGGCGGCGCTGCGGGTGGTCGGCCACACCTGGCACGCCACCCTGCTGGTGTGGCTGTCCGGGCGGGCCTCGCTGGCCGAGGTGCGGGCCGACCTGCACACGGCCGCCCGGCTGCTGACCCCCGCCGGGCCGGGCCCCGACGCCCCGCCCGCCCCGGCGGAACTGCAACCCGTTCCACCACCTGCCGCCGGGGCGGCGCCGACCGGCGGCTAGAGTCGTGGAGGCGCGGCCCGGCCCGACCGGACCGCCCGACAACTTCATCATCCGCCTCCGAGGCCGGGGGAAGCCGGTGCGATTCCGGTACTGACCCGCAACCGTGAGCCGCCCCCGCCACCGGGGCGCGGCGCAGTCGGACTGCCCGGCCGGAGGCGAGCGGCCCTCCTCCGTCGTGGGTCTACGGGCGGGAACCGGGGTACCACCCGGCCCGCTGCGACCGCTCAGAAAGGCTTCACCCCCATGCTGACCGCTGCCCGCCTGGGCGCCGCCGCGCTGACCGGCGCCCTGCTCGCCGGCACCGCCGCCGCGCCCGCGCTCGCCGACACCGCCTCGCCCGCGCCGTCCTCCGCCACGTCGGACGCCGTCGCGCCGTCCTCCGCCGCGTCGGACGCCGCAGCCCCGGCCGCCTCGGGCTCCGCGTCGGGCTCCGGCTCCGCGTCCGGTACCGGCTCCGCGTCCGGCTCGCCGTCCGCGTCCTCGGGCGTGCCCGCCGGGCTGTACGGCAAGGGCGACCCGCAGTACGACGGGGTGTGGCGGCAGTCGCTGGCGCTGATCGCGCTCCAGCAGGAGAAGGTCGAACCCGCCGACGCCGCCGTGCGCTGGCTGCTCGACCAGCAGTGCGAGGACGGCGGCTGGCCCTCGTACCGGGCCGGCGGCACCCCGTGCACCCCCGCCACCGAGGACACCAACGCCACCTCGCTGGCCGTCCAGGCGCTCACCGCGCTCGGCGGCCACCAGCAGCCCGTCGCCCGCGCCACCGACTGGCTGCGCGCGCACCAGAACCCGGACGGCAGCTGGGCGTACAACCCGGGCTCGCCCGGCGACGCCAACTCCACCGCCGTGGTGCTGAACGGCCTGCTCGCGGCCGGCCTCGACCCGGCCGGGGTCGCCGTCGGCGGCCGCTCCGGCTGGGACGGCCTGGCCTCCTTCCAGCTCGGCTGCGCGGACGCCGCCGACCAGCGCGGCGCGTTCCTGTACCAGCCCGCCGCGGGCGTCCCGGCCGCCGCCGACACCATCGCCTCCGCGCAGTCGCTGCTGGCCGCCGCGGGCGGCCACCTCCCGGTCACCGCCACCGACCGCCGGGACGGCCCGCCCAAGGCCCTGGCCTGCGACGGCGGCCAGGCCGCCGGCCCGGTCGCGCACGCCGACTCCGCCGAGGCCGACGCCGCCTGGCTGACCGGCCGGCTCGCCGCCGGCGGCGGGCACCTGACGGCCACGACGCCCGGCGCGGACACCGCCACCCCCGACTACAACTCCACCGCCTGGACGGTGCTCGGCCTGGTCGCCGCCGGCCACCCCGCCGAGGCCGCCGACGCCGCCGACTGGCTGGCCGGCAACGCCTACCCGTGGGCCGCCCAGGGCAAGAACGGCATCGACCCGGCGGCCACCGCCACCCTGGTGCTGACCGCCCGCGCCGCCAAGCTCGACCCGTACAACTTCGGCGGCGCCAACCTGGTCCAGCTGCTGGCCGACTCCGGCCCCAAGCCGAAGTCCGCCCCCGCGGCCGGCGACCCGCAGGCCACCCGCGCGCCCGGCTCCGCGATCACCGAGCCCGACGAGAACAGCGGCTTCTCGGCCGGCTGGCTGATCGGCGTCGGCCTGCTGGTCGGCGTCGGCGCGGGCCTCCTGCTCAGCCTCAACCGGCGCCGCCACAAGCCCGCCCCGACCGCCGAGGACGCTGCCGCCGAGGGCCCCACCGCCGAGAACACGAGCTCCGAGGACACGGGCTCTAAGGACACGGCCGCCGAGGACGCGGCCACCGAGGAGCACCCGGAGCAGGACCGCCCGGAGCGGGACCGATGACCGGCCGGGCCCCCCGCGTCCGCTTCGCCGTCCTCCTCCTCACCCTCCTCGCCGCGGGCGCGGCGCTGCTCGGCCCGGCCGCCGGGTCCTCCGCCGCCGCCGACTACCGCTACTGGTCGTTCTGGAAGGGCGGTGCCGACGGCTGGGCGTACCAGCAGGTCGGACCGGCCGGGAACGTGCCGGCGGACGGGGCGGTGGACGGCTGGCGGTTCGTGCTGAGCCCGGACGGCGGCCAGGACACGCCCCGGCCCGGCCCGGCCCCCGACTTCGCGGCGATCTGCCGGGACACCGCGCCCAGCGGCGGCCACAAGCGGGTCGCCGTGGTGCTGGACTTCGGCACCGCGCAGGACGCCCCCGGCGGCGAACAGCCGCCCGCCGCCCGCTCCTCGTGCGCCTCGGTGCCGACGGCGGCGAACTCCGCCGAGGTGCTGGCCGCGGTCGCCGCGCCGCTGCGCTACGACTCCGGCGCGCTGCTGTGCGCGATCGCGGACTACCCGCGCGCGGGCTGCGGCGAGCCGGTCGCGGCGGGCGCGGACTCCGGTACCGGCGGCGGCGGTTCGGACGGCGGGGACGGCGGTCCGGCGCTGGGCCTGGTCGCCGGCGCCGGCGCGGTGGTGCTGCTGGGCGCCGGGGCGGTCTGGCAGGCCCGTCGCCGCCGCACCCGCTGAGCATGTCCGTCCACCGTCTGCGCCGCCCGGCCGCCGACCCCGTCGCGGGGGGCGGCCGTCCGGCCGCCGCGCACAGCCGGGCGCTGCCCCGGCAGCTGCACCCGGGCGCGTGGTGGCTGTGGTCGCTGGGCCTGGCGGCGGCGGCCAGCCGGACCACCAACCCGCTGCTCCTGCTGCTGCTCCTGGCGGTGGCGGGCTACGTGGTGGCGGCCCGCCGGGGCGATGCGCCCTGGTCGCGCTCGTACGCGGCGTTCCTGCGCCTGGGCCTGCTGGTGCTGGCCGCCCGGGTGGTGTTCGCGGTGCTGCTGGGCTCCCCGGTCGGCGGCACCCACGTGCTCTTCACGCTGCCGCGACTCCCGTTGCCCGCCTGGGCGCAGGGCGTCCGGCTGGGCGGTGCGGTGACGCTGGAGGGGATGCTGTTCGCGCTGTACGAGGGGCTGCGGCTGGCGGTCCTGCTGGCCTGCGTGGGCGCGGCGAACGCGCTGGCCTCGCCGTCGCGGCTGCTGCGCTCGCTGCCGGGCGCGCTGTACGAGGCGGGGGTGGCGGCGGTGGTGGCGATGACCTTCGCGCCGAACCTGGTCGCGGACGTCCGGCGGCTGCGCGCGGCGCGCCGGCTGCGCGGGCGCTCCGACCGGGGGGTGCGGGCGGTGCTCTCGGTCGGACTGCCGGTGCTGGAGGGCGCGTTGGAGCGTTCGGTGACGCTGGCGGCGGCGATGGACACCCGCGGCTTCGGCCGGACGGCCGACGTCCCGCGGCGGCTGGTGCGCGCCGCCGGGGCGCTGACCCTCGCGGGGCTGCTGGCGGTGTGCTCGGCGACGTACGGGCTGCTCGCCGCGGGCCGTCACCCGTGGGCGCTGCCGGTGCTGCTGGCGGGCGCCGCCGCGGCCGGCGGCGGCCTCGCGCTGGGCGGCCGGCGCTCGGTCCGGACCCGCTACCGGCCCGACCCGTGGGCGCTCCCGGAGTGGCTGACGGCCGCCTCGGGGGCGCTGGTCGCGGCCGTGCTGATCTGGTACGCGGGCCGCTGGCCGCTGGCGCTGTCCCCGAGCGTCGTGCCGCCGGCCGCGCCCGCCCTGCCGCTGCTGCCCGCGCTGGCCGCGCTGGTCGGCCTGCTGCCCGCCTTCGTCACCCCCGAGCCGCCCCGGAGCACCCGGTGACCGCCTCCGGCCGGACCGGCACGCGTCCCGGCGGTGCGCGGCACACCGGCCGCCGGTCCGCCGGCCCGCGCGCCGCCGCACCGGCTCCGGCATCGTCCGGCCGCCGCCCGGACGTCGCCGCGCGACCGCCGTCCCCGTCGCCCGTCCCCGTCTCCCCCGAGCCGCCCCGGAGCACCCGGTGATCACTTTCGAGCAGGTCGGCGTGCAGTACGCCGACGCCACCGCACCGGCCCTGAGCGGCGTCGAACTGACCGTCCCCGAGGGCGAGTTGTGCCTACTGGTCGGGCCGTCCGGGTCCGGCAAGTCGACCCTGCTGGGCACCGTCTCCGGGCTGGTGCCGCACTTCACGGGCGGCACCCTGACCGGCCGGGTCACGGTGGCCGGGCGGGACACCCGGACGCACCGCCCGCGCGACCTCGCCGACGTGGTCGGCAGCGTCGGGCAGGACCCGTCGGCGCACTTCGTCACCGACACCGTCGAGGAGGAACTCGCCTACGGCATGGAGTCGACGGGCCTGGCCCCCGCCGTGATGCGCCGCCGGGTCGAGGAGACGCTCGACCTGCTGGGCCTGGCCGACCTGCGCGGGCGCGCGCTGTCCTCGCTCTCCGGCGGGCAGCGCCAGCGGGTCGCGATCGGCTCGGTGCTGACCGTCCACCCGAAGGTGCTGGTGCTGGACGAACCGACCTCCGCGCTCGACCCGGGCGCCGCCGAGGAGGTGCTGGCCGTCCTCCAGCGCCTGGTGCACGACCTGGGCACCACCGTGCTGCTCTCCGAGCACCGGCTGGAGCGGGTCGTCCAGTACGCCGACCAGGTCCTGCTGCTGCCCGGCCCCGGCGAGCCGCCGGTGCTCGGCGACCCGGCCGCACTGATGGCCCGCTCCCCGGTCCGGCCGCCGGTGGTCGAACTCGGGCTGCTGGCCGGCTGGACGTCGCTGCCGCTCACCGTCCGCGACGCCCGCCGCCGGGCGACCGCCCTGCGCGAACGGCTCGCCGCCCCCGCGCCGCAGCCGCCCGCCGAACCGGCCGCACCCGTCGAACCGGTCGCCACCGTCAGCCGCCTGGTGGTCTCCCGGGGCGCCGTCCCGGCCCTGCGCGGCGTCGAACTCACCCTCGCCGCAGGGCAGATCACCGCCCTGATGGGACGCAACGGCGCCGGCAAGTCCACCCTGCTCGGCACCCTGGTCGGCCTGCACGCCCCCGCCTCCGGCACCGTCCGGGTCGACGGCCGCACCCCGCACCGGACCCGCCCCGAGGACCTGATCCGCTCCGTCGGACTCGTCCCGCAGGACCCGCGCGACCTGCTGTACGCCGAGACCGTCGCCGAGGAGTGCGCCGCCGCCGACCAGGACGCCGGCGCCGAACCCGGCACCTGCCGCGCCCTGCTGGCCACCCTGCTGCCCGGCGTCGCCGACGACCGCCACCCCCGCGACCTCTCCGAGGGCCAGCGCCTCACGCTCGCCCTCGCCGTCGTGCTGACCGCCCGCCCCCCGGTCGTCCTGCTCGACGAACCCACCCGCGGCCTCGACTACGCCGCCAAGGCCCGCCTGGTCACCGTCCTGCGCTCCCTCGCCGACCGGGGCCACGCCGTCCTGCTCGCCACCCACGACGTCGAACTCGCCGCCGAACTCGCCCACCGCACCGCCGTCCTGGCCGAGGGCGAGATCGTCGCCGACGGCCCCACCCCCGACGTCGTGCTCGCCTCCCCCACCTTCGCCCCGCAGACCGCGAAGATCCTCCCGCCCCACCTCACCGTCCCCGACGTCGCCGCCGCCCTGGCCCCGGAACCGCCGCGATGAAGCCACCCGCCAGCCGCACCGCCCCCGGCCCCCTGCTCTCGCGTCCCGTCCCGCTCGGGCGGCGCTCGGTGCTCTTCCTCTCCCTGGTCTCCGCGATCGGCGCGGCCGCCTTCGGCTGGCCGCTGCTCGCCTCCCGCGAGTCCGACCTGGTCGGCCACTCCGCCGACGCGCCCTGGCTGTTCGCGCTGCTGATGCCGCTGCTGCTGGCCGTGCTGGTCGCCCAGCTCTCCGAGGGCCGCGACGCCACCGGCGCGCCCGGCCTGGACGCCAAGGCCGTCGCCATGCTGGGCGTGCTGGCCGCGGCCGGTGCCGCGCTGCGGCCGCTCGGCGCGGGCACCGCCGGGCTGGAGCCGATGTTCTTCCTGATGGTGCTCTCCGGCCGGGCCCTCGGCCCCGGCTTCGGCTTCGTGCTGGGCGCCCTCACCATGTTCGCCTCCGCCCTGCTCACCGGCGGCGTCGGCCCCTGGCTGCCGTTCCAGATGCTCGCCATGGGCTGGGTCTGCCTCGGCGCCGGGCTCCTCCCGGGCGCCGCCCGCCTGCGCGGACGCCCCGAACTCCTGCTGCTCGCCGCCTACGGCACCCTCTCCGCGATCGGCTACGGCACCGTCATGAACCTCCAGGGCTGGCCCTACATCGGCGGCCTGGGCACCTCGATCTCCTTCGTCCCCGGCGACCCGCTCGCCGCCAACCTCACCCGCTTCGCCCTCTACTGCCTCACCACCTCCCTGGGCTGGGACCTCCCCCGCGCCGCCCTCACCGCCGTCCTCTGCCTCACCGTCGGCGGCCCCCTGCTGCGCACCCTCCGCCGCGCCACCCGCCGCGCCGCCTTCCGCTGAGGGAAGGCGGGGCCGGTCTCCCCCGGACCGCCCCCACCGCCCCTCCCACCGCTACGCCTCGGGCCCCGCCTGCTGCACGACCTCGAACGACCACACCTGCGACCCGCTCGCCGCCGGCCGCGGCCGCTCGCCCCCGCCCTGGTGCGCCTCCTTCATCGGCCCCTCCATCCACGCCCGGAACGACTCCTCGTCCCGCCACCGCGTGTACACCAGGTACTGGTCCGTCCCCTCCACCGGCCGCAGCAGCTCGAACCACTCGAACCCGTCCGACCCCTCCACCGCCCCGGCCCGCGAGGCGAACCGCCGCTCCAGCACCTCCCGCTGCTCGGCGGGAACGGTCAGCACATTGATCTTCACGACGCTACCCACAGGACACCCCTCAAGTTGCCCGTCCGACCCGAACGACGGCCGGACCTCGATCACGTACGAGCAGTCTCGTCCATCCGGCACCCGTACCCGCGCACCCGCCCGCGTTCGACGGCGGGCACGGCGGAGGAGGGCGGGGGCGCAGGAGGCGCAGCCGGCGAGGGTGACGGGGGAGCCCGAGGGGCAGGCGGCCGGGGCCCGCGCCGGAGCGGACGGCCGGGGTCGCGCCCCGGGCGGCTCCCGACAGTCGCTGACGATCCACCCAAAACCCGGCAATCCGGGCGGGAAGCCGACCCGGGCCCGGACCTCCCTGTCGTCCCGTGGAATGCTCCTGCATAATCACCCCGTTCGATTCCGACCCGAGGAGGACCGGCCCATGCCGGCAGAGCGCTGCCCCCGCTGCGGTACCGCACGCACGGCCGGCAGTTGCGCGTGCAACGCCGTCTCCCCGGCCGAGGAGACCGCGGTCCTCCCGCACC
The DNA here is from genome assembly GCF_044750705.1 of Kitasatospora sp. NPDC088783. Lineage (NCBI taxonomy): Bacteria > Bacillati > Actinomycetota > Actinomycetes > Kitasatosporales > Streptomycetaceae > Kitasatospora > Kitasatospora sp. NPDC088783. Next base: position 286,091 of record NZ_JBIVKJ010000007.1, on the reverse strand, counting down.
TGGAGGGCCCGCCGCTGGTGCGGCCGTACGTGGCCGGAGCGGCCGTGGTGGAACCCGGCGACCCGGCGGGCGACCCGTTCGCCACCCGGCCCGTGCCGCCCCCGGTGCAGCCGATCACCGCGGCCCCGCCGCCCTCCGGCCCCCCGGTCGCGGTGCCGCCCAGCGCGGCGCAGCCGCCCGCCGTGCAGCCGATCACCGGCCCGCCGCCGGGTTCCGGCCCGCCGCCGCCCCCGAACCGTCCCCCGCACGTCCCGCAGGCCGCCAGCCCGTTCGGTCCGCCGCAGCCCGCGCCCGTCCCCGTCCAGCCGCCGCAGCAGCCCCGGCCGGACGCCGACGCGACCCAGGTGCTGCCGCCCGTCCCGGCGCAGCAGCCGCCCCGGGCGTCCGGCGCGCCGGGCCGCTTCGTGCCGATCCCGCCGCCGGGAGCGGCCGCCGGTCCGGGCCAGGTGCCCGCGGCCGAGCAGACCATGCCGCTCACCCTGGGCCCGGTCAAGGCGCCCCCGCAGCGGCCCGCGCCGGGCCGGGGCGCCGGGCCGGACGAGACCACCCGGCTGACCCCGGTCGGCGGTCCGGGCGGCCCGAACGGCGACGAGCCGTGGTCCGCCGCGGCCGGTGCCGACCTGGGCATGTTCACCTTCCGCGAGGACGGCGCGGACGGCCCGGTCAGCCGGGCCGACCACCGGGAGCGGCGCCGGCAGAGCGCCGACCGCCGCCGGCTGGTGATCGCGGGCGGCGCGGTCGGGGTGACCGCGCTGGCCGTGAGCCTGGCGATGCTGCTGTCCTCGTCGCCGTCCACGGTCGACAACGCGCTGCCCGCGCCGACGGCCCCGGCAACGGTCTCCTCGGCCGATCCCGCCCCGGCTCCGGCGCCGAGCGAGACCGCGTCCCCGGAGCCGTCCGCGGGGAGCCCTTCGCCGACCCGCACCAAGGCCCGCCCGAGCCAGACGGCGACCAGCAGCGCCCCGGCCGCCGACGCCCCGGCCACCAGCGATCCGGCCCCGCCGGCGGCCGCCCCCAGCCCCTCCCCCAGCACGTCGGCCTCGCGCTCCTCCGCCCAGCCGTCCTCGTCCGCCGCGACCCGGGCGCTGAAGATCGGCGACAGCGGCCCGGAGGTGACGCAGATGCAGCGCCTGCTGATGACGGCGCGCTGCAACCTGATCGGCAACCTCTACGTCGACCAGACCCCCGACGGCCGACCCGGCTTCGGGAACTGGACCCAGTTCGTCCTGACGGACTTCCAGAGCAGCCAGCAGAGGGCGAAGAAGCTCAAGAACTTCCAGCCCGGCGTGTACGACGCCCCGACCCAGGTCGCCCTCCAGGCCGCGGCGAAGACCCCCGACTGCTGACGACCGGCCGGGCCCGGCCCCGCTCGTCCCGGCCCGCCTGGCCCTACTCGTCCCGTCCCGGGCGGGCCGTCAGACCCAGCTCTCGAACCACATCCGGGTGTGCCACTCGGACATCGGAATCAGCTCCCCGGTGTACAGCGGGTAGAAGAACGCGAAGCACCCGAAGACCGCCGCCACGATCAGCCCGGCCCCGGCCGCGCCCCACCGGCGGCGGATCGGCGTACTGCCCTCCGGTCCGAGCATCGCGCCGAGCATCTGCGCGACGGCCAGGCACAGGAAGGGCACCAGCACCACCATGTAGAACGAGAAGACGGTGCGCTGCTGGTACTGGAACCAGGGCAGGTAGACGGCGGCGACGGCCGCCAGGATCGCGCCGGAGCGCCAGTCCCGCCGGAAGAACCAGCGGTAGAGCGCGTAGGCCAGCGCGAAGCAGGCCGTCCACCACAGGAACGGGGTGCCGAGCGCGAGGATCTGGCTGGCGCAGCCGTCGAGGGCGGTGCAGCCGCGCTCGCCGGGCTTCAGCTGCTCCCAGTACATGGACACCGGGCGGCCCTGGACCAGCCAGCTCCACGGGTTGGACTGGTAGGTGTGCGGGGAGGTCAGGTGGGTGTTGAAGTCCCAGATCTGCGCGTGGTAGTGCCACAGGCTGCGCAGCGGGCCGGGCACCCAGCTCCCGGCCCGGCCGTCGGCCCAGTGCCGGTCGTAGCCGCCGCCGGTGGCGAACCAGCCGGTCCAGGACAGCACGTATACCGCCAGGGCGCTGACCGGCAGGGAGAGCGCGGCGGGCCACAGGTCGCGGCGGAGCATCGAGCGCCAGGGGCGGTGGGCGCCGGCGGCGCGGCGGCCGGCCTGGTCCCAGAGCAGGACGAGCAGGGTGAAGACGGCGAGGACGGGCGCGCCGGTCCACTTGACGGAGCAGGCCGCGCCGAGCAGCAGTCCGGCGGCGAGCCGCCAGGGGCGCAGGCCGAACCGGACCTCGTCGGCGGCCAGGCCGCCCTCGGCGCGGGCGGCGCGCAGCAGGTCACGGGTGCGGTCGCGGTCGATCAGCAGGGCGCCGAACGCGGCGAGCACGAAGAACGCGGAGACGCCGTCGAGCAGGCCGACCCGGCTGAGCACGAACTGGAGGCCGTCGACGGACAGCAGCAGTCCGGCGACGCAGCCGATCAGGGTGGAGCGGAACAGCCGGCGGCCGATCCGGGCGACCATCAGCACGCTGAGCGTGCCGAGCAGGGCGACCGCGATCCGCCAGCCGAAGGGGTTCAGGCCCCAGACGTACTCGCCCAGGCCGATGACCCACTTGCCGAGCGGCGGGTGCGCGATGAAGGTGCCGGCCCGGCCGAGCGGGACGATCTGCGGGTCGCCGAGGATCTGCTGGTTGGCGTTGTCCGGCCAGACCGACTCGTAGCCGTCGTGCCACAGCGACCAGGCGTCCTTGGGGTAGTACGTCTCGTCGAAGACGAAGGCGTGCGGGGACTTCAGGTTCCACAGCCGCAGCACCCCGGCGAACACGGCCACCGCCAGCGGGCCCCACCACCGGTACCTGTCCTTCGCCTGCTCCGTCGGCGCGGCGTGCACCGCCTCCTGCTGCCGCCGCTCCATCACCGCCAGCGCCATGCCCTCCCCGTTCGACCGCAGTTGACGACTTGTCCGCAATGTCCGCATCCTAGCCTGCGGCCGCGGACGTCCGCGGGTGCTGCCCAGGGGTGCTCGCAGCATTCTCCACCCTGCCCCCCGCGCGGTTACGGTTGACCCTCTACCAGGTCGAGGGGCGAGGGTCGGTCCCGTGGAGAGCACCATGCGCAGCATCGGCGAGCTGGCCAGGGCCAGCGGCCTCAGTCCCGGCACCCTGCGGTTCTACGACCGCGCGGGCGTCTTCGTCCCGGCCGCCGTGGACCCGCGCACCGGGTACCGCTGGTACGCGGACGAGCAGCTGCCGGACGCCCGGCTGCTGGCCCGGCTGCGCCGGGTCGGGCTGCCGCTGGCCGGGATCATCCGGGTGCTGACCGGCTCCCCGGCCGAGGCCCGGGCCGAGCTGGACGCGCACCTGCGCCGCCTGGAGGACGGTCTGACCGACGCCCGCCGGGAGCTCTCCACCGTCCGCGCCCTCCTCGACTCCCGGGAGTTCCCCGTGCCGCAGACCCGCCTGACCGTTCCCGCCCCCGCCCTGGCCGCCGCCCTGGACGCGGTGCGCTTCGCCGCCCCGGCCGACGCCGCGCTGCCCGCCGTCGCCGGGATCTTCCTGGACGCCGAGGACGGCGTCCTGCACCTGGTCGCCACCGACCGCTACCGGCTGGCGGTCGCCGACTGCCCGGCCGCGCTGGACGGCCCGCCGGCCTCCGCCCTGCTGCCGACCGCCCTCGCGGACGCGGCCCGGGCCCTGCTGGCCGACGCCGAGGAGGCCGAACTGACCTTCGACGGCGGGCAGTTCACCGTCCGCGCGGCGGGCCGTTCGCTCTCCGGCGAGCGAGGCGGGGCGGACTTCCCGGACTACCGCCGCCTGCTGCGCCTGGAGCCCACCCACCGCGTCACCCTGACCGCCGCCCAGCTGCGGGCCCTGCCCGGGTCCACCGCCGAGGACACCGGCGCCCCGGTGGCCGCCCTGACCGCCACCGCCGCCGACGCCCTCCCGGGCGAGGGCTCCCCCGCCGACCTGCTGGTCCACGTCAACCGCGACTTCCTGCTGGAGGCCGCGGGCAGCGCCGAGCAGCTGGTCCTGGAGCTGGGCGGCCCGATCGCCCCGCTCGCCATCCGCTTCCCGGCCCGCGCCGACACCTTCTCCCTGCTGATGCCGGTCGCCCGCTGAGCGGAACGTCCGGAGCCCGACGCCCGGTGGAACGACGGCGCCGCCCGTCCGGGGAGGAGTTCCTCCCGGACGGGCGGCGCCGTGTCCGCTCGGGCCCCGCTCAGGCCGCGGTCTGCAGCTCCCGCGCCTTCCGCTGCTCGCGCCGCGGGACGGACAGCACCCGGACGTTGTCCTGCGCGGGCGTGAGGTGCTCGCGCAGCCGGACGGCGAGGGCGACGATCAGCAGCGTGCACAGCGCCATCGCGGCGAGGTACAGCGGCCAGGTGCCGGAGCCGACCAGCAGCACGCCGACGGCGGGGCCGACCGCGACGGCGATCTGCTTCACCAGGGCGTACCCGGCGTTGTAGGTGCCCAGCAGCCGGGCGGGCGCCAGGTCCGCGACGATCGGGCCCATGGTGGGGGCGAGCAGCGACTCGCCGACGCCGAACAGCGCGTAGACGGCGACGATCGCCACCGTCGCGGCCATCGCCTCGGTGCGGATCAGCCCGGCGACCACGGCCATGCCCCAGGCGGCCAGCCAGACCGCGCCGGCGGCGGCCATCGCGGTGGTGCGGCGGCGGCGCTCGGTGATCCGGACGACGAACATCTGCAGCAGCACGATGGTCAGCGCGTTGGCGCCGATGGCCAGGCCGAGGGTGGACGGCGCGGTGCCGACGGTGTCGGTGGCGAACGCGGCCACGCCGGACTCGAACTGCCCGTAGCAGGTGAAGAAGATCAGCCCGGCGAGCACGCACAGCCGCAGCATCGCCTTGTCGGCGACCATCGCCCGCAGCCCGCCGCCGCGCTTCGCCGCCGCGCCGGCCGGGGCCGGTTCGACCGCGACCGGGGGCATCTTCGCGGTGCCGGTGACGGCGGCCAGGCCGAGGAAGGTCAGCGCCTCGATGGTGAACAGCCTGGTCAGGCTGGCCGGGTCGGCGGTGTCGACGATCTGGCCGCCGACCAGGGCGCCGATGCCCATGCCGAGGTTGACCAGGGTGAACTGGAGCGCGAAGGCCCGGGAGCGCTCGGTGCGCCCGGTGCAGCGGACGATCATCGTGGCCAGCGCGGGCTGGCAGGTGGTGACGCCGGCGCCGAACAGGAAGGAGGAGAGCAGCAGCCCGGACGTGCTCGCGGCCTGCCCGAAGGCGAACGCGCCGACGGCGGCCATCGCGGTGCCGGCCAGCAGCACCGGGCGCGGCCCGTACCGGTCGATGCCGCGGCCGGTGAACGGCAGCACGGCCAGCGCGGCGAGCGCGAACACGGTGAACACCGCGCCCGCCGCCGCGGCCCCGAGGCCCCGCACCTGGTCCACGTACACGAACATGTACGGCAAGGTGAAGCCGCTGCCGAAAGCGCTGAGCGCGTTGCCGATCTGGACGCGGCGCAGTCGACCGCCCCACTCCTTCACTGGACACCCCTTTTCCACACGTCGGGCCGGGCTCCCCGCCACGGCTTTACTCCGTAAGATTTCAGACCTAAAGTCTTACCAGAGAAAGCTTACGACAGCAAAGGCTTAACAGCTGCACCCTGCGTGGGACAATGACCGCATGAGCGCACGCAGAGCGGAGCCCCAGACCGCCGCCGAGCTCGGCATCGCCGAGCAGGTGGCCCTCTACCAGCGGGAGTTCCCGCTGGTGGACCCGCAGGTGGAGACCATCGTCTCCACCGTCTCCCGGCTCGCCCGCCGGATGAACGTGGCCTACGGCCGCCAGCTGGCCACCCTCGGCATCACCTCCGCCGAGTGGGAGGTGCTCAAGGCCCTGGTGTTCACCGGCGCCCCCTACCAGCTCGGCCCGGGCGAGCTGGCCAAGCGGCTCGGCCTGACCCCGGCCGCGATGACCCACCGGATCGACCGGATGGTCGCCGAGGGCCTGGTCACCCGGGCGCGCGACGAGGCCAACCGGGTCCGGGTGATCATCGAGCTGACCGCCGAGGGCCGCGACAAGTGGCTGGAGCTGATGCGGATGGCCGCCGTCTTCGAGGCCGACCTGCTCCAGGACGTCCCCGGCGGGGCCCGCCCCGAGCTGGCCGCCACCCTGACCCGGATGCTGCGCCGGATCGAGGAGACCCAGCCGGACGCGCTCGGCCGCACCGACGACCTGACCTGCTGACCCGGCACCGGCGGCCGGGACGGCCGGGACGACCGGGACGACCGGGACGACCGGAGCGGGAACGCGAACGAGGGGCGCGGGGAGATCACTCTCCTCGCGCCCCTCGCGGGGTTCAGCTCAGCGGATCAGCCGGCCGACCGGTGGTCAGCAGGCGCCGTTGTCGGTCCAAGCGCCCCACTGGCCGCTCAGGGACGGGTCCTCGTTGGTGGTCCACCACTTGTTGGTGTAGTAGTGGCCCTTCCAGGAGACCTTGGTGCCCGCGGTGGCGTAGACCGCCGAGGCGCTCCAGCTCGGGGCCCCGGAGCAGGTGCCGGTCGAGGCGGAGGCCGACGGGCTGGCCGACTGCGACGGCGAGGCCGACGCGGACGGGCTGGCCGACTTCGAGGGCGAGGCGGACGCGGACGGGCTGGCCGACTGCGAGGCGGAGGCCGAGGCCGACGGGGTGGCCGACTGGGTCGGGGCGGCCGGGCAGGACGCGGCGGAGCCGTTGGTGGCGCTCACGGTCTTGTCGAACAGCGCGGTCTGGGTGCCCAGGTCGTACATCGAGAACATGAACGAGCCGCCGAGGCCGTTGCAGTGCGCGTAGTCGAGCTTGGCCTGGACGGACTGGGCGTTCTCGCCGGACCAGAAGGTGGTGCCGTCGTAGAAGTACGCGGCCTTGGCGGTGTCGTCCCAGTAGGTGTACGCCGGGTTGTCGACGAAGCCGGTCAGCTCCTTGTACATCTTGATGCCGGCGACGCCGCCGGAGTAGGTGCCGCCGGGGGCCGGGGCGGACGCCTTCTGGAACAGGCCGTGGGTGGTGCCGGCGGAGACGCCGGTCCAGCCGCGGTAGTAGAACGGGACGCCGACGTTGATCTTCTTCGCCGGGAAGCCGCCGGGGATGCCGTACTGCGGGTCACCCACGGTGTAGGCCTTGACCGCCGCGTCCACCGAGTACTTGCCGTTGCCGCCCGGGACGGGGGTCATCGGGTCGTTCGGGTTGGTGTAGATCGGGGCCTGGTGGTTGGTCGGGCCCTGGGCCTCCCAACCGCCGTGCATGTCGTACGTCATGATGTCGAGGAACGTCAGGTACTGGCCGATCTTGTCGGTCTCGACGTTCTTGATCTTGTCCTGGCCGGCGCCGACCGCGGCCGCCAGGCCGTAGGTCTTGCCGTCGGTCTTGCCCTGGGCGTCCAGCTGGCTGCGGAACTCGGCGAGCAGCGAGGTGAAGTTCTGCTTGTCGGCCGGCGCGGCGTGGTTGCCGGTGTGGCCGCCGCCGCCCGGGTACTCCCAGTCGAGGTCGAAGCCGTCGAAGACGCCGGCACCGGTGCCCGGGCCGCCGTAGCCGCCCTCGGAGGGCAGGTTGCCCTTGATGAACATGTCGATGCAGGAGGAGACCAGCTTCTTGCGGGAAGCGTCGGTCGCCGAGGCGTCGGAGAAGTACTTGGAGTACGTCCAGCCGCCGATCGAGAGCAGGACCTTGAGGTTCGGGTTCTTCGCCTTCAGCTTCTTGATCTGGTTGAAGTTGCCGACGATCGGCTGGTTCCAGGTGTCGGCCACGCCGTCGACCGAGATGTCGGCGCCGAAGCTCTTCTGGTAGTCGGCGAACGAGTCGCCCGCGCCGTCACCCGCGTTGGGGTCGTCCTCGTTCTGCGACGCGGCCTTGTTCGCCTCGAAACAGGAGAGGGTGGTCGGGTTGATGTTCGCGAAGTCGTAGATGATGTAGTCGAGCTTCCCGGCGGCGCCCGTGTCCTGCATCGTCTTGAGGTAGTACGCGTTCGAGTAGATCGACCACTGGTCGAAGTACGCGACCTTGATGCCGCCGCTGGTGGCCGGGGCGCCGGTCGAGTTGGTCGGCGCGGCCTGGGCGGTGCCGCCGGTCAGCGCCAGGGTGCCGCCGAGCAGCAGGGAGGCCGCGGTGCCGGCCGCGAGCGCGGCCCAGCTCTTCGGCCGCCGCCGCGAGGGCGACTGGGGGGAAACGGAACGAAGCATGGCTGCGTGACTCCTGGTTGTGGGGGTCCCGTCAGGTCCAGGCACGCACCGTGCGAGGTGGGGTCGCACGACCTGGGCATGGCGGGGGAATCGAGCGGTGGCCTGCACGAACACCGGGTGCGGATAAGCCGAACCGGCGCCGGTGGTCTGAACCACCGACGCCGGCCCAGGGGCTCCCTGCACCTGCCAAGTAAAATGGACTAGACCAACTCGACCGTCAAGAGCGGGACCTGACGCTTACGCCACGCTTAAGGTTCGGTGGCCGGTCAGTACCGCAGCGCGTTCGCCACCACGGGCGTCACGCTGCCCTCCAGCGAACGGTTGCTCTCCGCCGTGGCCTGCGCGGACGCCCCGGCCGCCACCTCGGGCACGTTCACCACCACCGCGTCCAGCAGGTTCCCCGACCCGTCGTCGAAGTTGACCTGAATCGTGTACTTGCCGGACTGGGAACCGTGGTTGGTGATCGTCAGCGGGACGGAGAGCTTCCCGTCCGAGCCGGTGGCGGCCTTGCCGAGCGCCACGTCGTCCTTCGCGTCCAGCCCGCCCTTCACGCTCGCCAGCGCCGAGGAGGCGGCGGCCTGCGCGGAGGCGCCCAGCGAGGAGGCGGCCGAGCCGATCGCCGCCGTCGCCGAGGAGGCCGCCGAGGCCACCGCCGACTTGGCGCCCTCCAGCGCCGAGGACGTCGCGGGGGACGGCGAGCCGTCCGAGGAGCAGCCGGACAGCGCCGCGGCGCCCAGCAGGGCGGCGGCCGTCCAGCCGGCGGCGGCCCGGGTCGATCGCTTCTTCATCGGTGCGGATCCCTTCGGTCGTGAGCGGTCGGCGCGGTTCAGGAGAGCCCGGTCCCGTTCTCGCGGGCCGCCTCGTCCGCGGCCCGCGCCTCCCGCCGGCGCACCTCGTCCTGCCGGCGGGCCACCACCACGGCGGCCCCCAGCGCGCTCGCCGCGAACGCCAGCGCGCCGACCCACGGGCGGGCCAGCGCGTGCCCCAGCGCGGCGTCCACCGAGTAGCGGCCCGCGCCGGCCACGCCCAGCGCCGCGCCGCAGGCGCCCAGCAGGGCCGGGTACTCGTAGCCGCCGCCCTGCGCGAAGAAGCCCGCCGGGGCGTGCACCGAGATCGCGCCCGCCATCGTCCCGGCGACGACCGCGCCGGCCGCGGGGGTGGCCAGGCCGAGCACGAGCAGCGCGCCGCCGCCCGCCTCGCCCAGGCCGGCCGCCCGCGCGTTGCGGTCGCCCGGCAGGAAGCCCATGTGCTCCATGGCCTGCGCGGTGCCCTCCGGCCCGGGGCCGCCGAACCAGCCGAACAGCTTCTGCGCCCCGTGCGCGAACAGGACACCCCCGACGGCGGTGCGCAGCGCCAGCAGGCCGAGATCCTTGCGGTGCAGACAGGTCATGTGTTGCCCCAGGGGTGGAAGAGAAGACTTGGGGCCCATCCCAACGCGCGCACCGGCCCCGTTCGACCCGGCGAACCCATCCGGGCGACGCGCACCGCCAGACAGGAGCACCCGATGCCCACCGCACCGAAGCCGTCCGCGTACGTCCTGCACGGCCAGCGGATCACCGACGAGCCCTCGCTCTGGGCCGAGCTCGGCCGCGCCGTGCAGGCCCCCGACGGCTACTACGGCCGCAACCTGGACGCCCTGGCCGACTGCCTGCGCGGCGGCTTCGGCCCCCGGCCGCCGTTCACCCTGGTCTGGGAGGGGTCGACCGCCTCCGCGCAGGCGCTGACCCGCCGGGTGACCGGTCCCGACGAGGAGGAGCGCTCCTACTTCGACGCGGTCCTCGACGTGCTGCGCCAGGGTGGCGTCACCGTCCGGCTGCGCTGACGGCCCATCATGGGCGCATGTCGGCGATCTCCCTGAGCACCGTCTTCGTCACGTTCTTCGCCGTGGTCGGCCCGCCCAAGGTGCTGCTCGCGTTCGCGCAGCTCAGCCAGACCCGGACCCCGGCCGAGCTGCGCAAGCTCACCCTGGCCTCCTCGCTGGTCGCGGCCCTGGTCGGCCTGGTGCTGGCGTACAGCGCGGACTTCACGGCCGCGCTGTTCCACATCTCCGACCAGTCGCTGCAGATCGCCGGCGGGGTGATCTTCTTCATCTACGCGGTGGCCCTGGTCCTGGGCATCCACCTGGGCGGCGGCAAGGACGGCGAGCACCTCGCCAACCCGCTCGCCGACGGCATCCGCGAACTGCTGCTGCCGTACGTGGCCAGCCCGCTGGCGATCACCGCCCTGCTGGTCGAGTCGCTGACCCGGGACACCCTGGGCTGGCACTCCACGGTCGCCGCCATGTACGTGGCGGTGATCGCGGTGGACTGCGCCTGCGTCCTGCTGCTCGGCCCCCTGCTGCGCGCCAGCCGGCGCACCTCCCTGGAGGTGGTGTCCCGCCTGCTCGGCCTCCTGCTGGCGGCGGTCGGCGTGGAGATGGTCCTCTACGGCCTGGAGAGCCTGGGCGTCCACCTCGCCGAACCGAAGAACGGCCACTGACCCCCGGACCCGGGACGATCCCCTTCGCCCGGCCCCGGCACCAGACACCAGCCCGTGACGCGCCGCCCGCCTGCGCCCGCGCGCCGTCAGGCACTCCCCGGGCCGATCCCTCCCCGCCCCCTCCCGGCCTCCCTCCCCGATCCCCCACGCCCACCGCCAGGCGCCCCCGCCCGCGCCCGCGCGCCGTCAGGCACTCCCCGGGCCGATCCCTCCCCGCCCCCTCCCGGCCTCCCTCCCCGATCCCCCACGCCCACCACCAGGCACCCCCGCCCCCACCCGCGCACCGTCAGGCACTCCCCCGGCGGGGCAGCAGCAGGCAGAGCGGGACGGCCAGGGCGGTGAGGGCGGCGGACCAGGTGAAGGCGGTGGTGAAGCCGTCGGCCGGGGTGCCCGTGGCGGTGGTGGCGTGCTGGAGGACGACGATCAGCAGGGCGGTGCCGGCCGAGCCGCCGATCTGCTGGGCGACCCGGGTGATGACGCTGGCGTCGGGGACCTGTCCGCGGTCCAGGCCCAGGTAGCCGGCGCTGCCGAGCGGGACCATCGCCGTGCCCAGGCCGACGCCGCGCAGCAGGAGGGCCGCGCCGAGCAGGAGTCCGTTGTCCGCGCCGAGGGCGAACGGCACGGTGGCCGCCGCGGTCAGGGCGAATCCGCCGAGGGCGACCGGGCGCGGGCCGAGCCGGTCGGTGAGCACGCCGGCCCGGGCGCGGGCCAGCAGGACGCCGACGCCCTGCGGGATCAGCGCCAGTCCGGCACCCAGCGCGTCCTGGCCGCGCACCTGCTGCCAGTACAGCGGCAGCAGCACCATCGCCCCGTACAGCACGACCCCGCCGAGGAAGCCCAGCGCGGACGCCGAGGCCAGCGGGCGGTGGCGCAGCAGTCGCAGGTCGACCAGCGCGCCGGGGCGCCGCAGGGCGCGGACGGTGAACGCGGTGAGCAGGGCGGCTCCGGCGAGCAGCGGGAGGGGCGCGCCGCCGGTGCCGGTCCGGGACAGGCCGTAGAGCAGGGCGGCGGTGCCGGGCGGGAGGAGCAGCAGGCCGACGGTGTCGAGGCGGGGGCGCGGGGCGCCGGGGGCGGGGCGGTCGTCGGGGAGGTTGCGGTGGGCGAGCCAGGCGCCGGCGGCGCAGAACGGGAGGTTGACCAGGAAGAGCCAGCGCCAGTCGCCGAGGTGCAGGATCAGGCCGCCGAGGACGGGGCCGAGGATCGGGCCGAGCGCGGTGGGGAGGGTGACGGCGGCCATCACCCGGCCGAGGCCCCGGCCGCGGGCGGCCTGGATGACCAGGGTGGCCATCAGCGGCATCATGACGCCGCCGCCGACGCCCTGGACGACGCGGGCGCCGATCAGCGCGGGGGCGTTCGGGGCGAGGGCGCAGAGCAGCGAGCCGAGCAGGAAGACGCCGAGGGCGCCGGTCCACAGGCGTCTGCCGCCGAGCCGGGCCTGGGCCCAGCCGGCCAGCGGGATGGTGGTGAAGACGGCCAGCAGGTAGCCGGTGCCGACCCACTGGACGGTGGCGAGCGGGGCGTGCAGGTCGGCGGCGAGGTCGTTCAGGGCGACGCTGGTGATGGTGGTGTCGAAGACCACGGCGAGGGCGCCGACCACGACGGTGGCGGCCAGGCGCCGGACGGCGGGGTCGACGGGTTCGGGCGGGGCGGCGGCGGTGGCCGTCGCGCGGGCGTGCCGGATCACGGCAGGGCCCCCTTAAGATATAGAGTCCTATCTTGCGGTCCCCACCGTAGGGCCCGCGAATAAGATAGGCAACTCTATCTAGAGGTGCGACCGAGACCGAGGAGGAGCGGATGGCCGAACGACGCCGCGGCGCGGCCCTGGAGGCGGCCCTGCTGGACGCGGCCTGGGCGGAGCTCACCGAGACCGGCTACGCCGGCTTCACCGTGGACGCCGTGGTCAAGCGGGCCGGCACCAGCCCGCCCGTCCTCTACCGCCGCTGGCCGGACCGGGACGCGCTGGCCCGGGCCGCCATCGGGCACGTGCTGGAGCGCTCCCGGCTGGCGGTGCCCGACACCGGCAGCCTGCGCGGGGACGTGCTCACCCTGATGCGGGCCATCAACGCCACCCGCTCCGACCTGGTCGCGCTGATGAGCGTCCAACTGGCCGGCTACCACCGGGCGACCGGCACCCCGCCCGCCGAACTCCTCGACGCCACCGGGCCGGACGGCACCGAGGCGCTGTACGAGCGCGCCGTCGCCCGCGGCGAGGCCGACCCGGCGCGGCTCACCCCGCGGATCCGGGCGCTGCCCTTCGACCTGCTCCGGCAGGAGATGCTGACCAGCTCCGCCCCGGTGCCGGACCACGTGCTGGAGGAGATCGTCGACGACGTCCTGCTCCCGCTCGTCACGCTCCGGGGGTGAGCGGCCGCCACGGCACCGGGCTGGACAGGATCATCGAGCTGGTGGGCTGCCCGTAGCCGCCGAGCCGGTCGGTCAGCCGCGCGAAGGAGGGCATGTCCGGCACCCCGACCAGCAGCACGCAGCACGCCCCGCCGGTCACCCGGTGCAGCTGGAACACCTCCGGCCAGCCCGCCACCTCCGGGTCGCGCAGCAGGCAGCGCACCCCGTAGCACTCCACCGTGACCAGCGCCATCACCGCCGCCCCGGCCTTCGCCGGGGCCAGGTGCGCGTGGTAGCCGGTGATCACCCCGTCCGCCTCCAGCCGGCGCACCCGCTCCGCGACGGCCGGCGGGGAGAGGTTCACCCGGCGCGACAGCTCGTTGTACGACAGCCGCGCGTCGGCCTGGAGTTCGGCCAGCAGCAGGCGGTCCACCGCGTCCACGGCGGCTCCTTTGCGTTCGTCAGGCGATCGGGCGGCAGCGCCTTGCGAACGGCAGGCCGGTGCCCCCATCCGGGCTACGACGCCCATTCAAGAGCAGGCCGCCGCGCCGCACAATGGGGGGCGCCCGCCGCGACCCGAGCGGGCGGCACCGAGGAGGTAGCGGCCATGACCGGCCAGACCCACCAGCCCCACCTGCGGTTCGGCCCCGACCAGGAGCCCGGCCCGTCCACCCCCTACGCCCGGTACGTGCGCCTGGCCGAGCTGCACTCCCTCCAGCGGCCGCGCAGCGCCGAGCCCGCCGAGTACGCGTTCATCGTCACCACCCAGGTGATGGAGCTGCTGTTCGACCTGCTGGAGCGCGACTGGGCCGCCGCCCGCACCGCCCTGCACGCCGACGACCTGGACGGCGCGCTGGCCGCGCTGCGCCGCGGACAGCACACCCAGGACGTGCTGACCGGCTCCTGGGACCTGCTGGCCACCATGACGCCCGCCGAGTTCAACTCCTTCCGCCCGGTCCTCGGCGAGGCGTCCGGCTTCCAGTCCTCGGCCTTCCTGCGGCTGGAGTTCCTGCTCGGCAACCGCAGCGAGGGCCTGCTGGAGATGTACCGGGACTCCCCCGCCGAGTACGACGCGCTGTTCGCCGCGCTGCGCACCCCCAGCCTGTACGACGAGGCGCTGGCCGTGCTGGCCCGGCGCGGCCTGGCGATACCCGCCCGGCCGGTCACCGCCCGGCACCGGCACGAGGAGGCGGTCGAGGCCGCCTGGCGGGCGGTCTACACCGACCCCGCGCTGGCCGACCTGGTCCGGCTCGGCGAGGCCCTGCTGGACACCGCCGAACGCGTCACCCGCTGGCGCCAGCGCCACTACTCCGCCGTCAAGCGCACCATGGGCGGCAAGCCCGGCAGCGGCGGCTCCAGCGGCCTCAGCTGGCTCAAGCACGCCGCCGACCAGGACGTCTTCCCCGAACTGTGGGCCGTCCGCAACGACCTCTGAACGCGACCTGCGAACGCGACACCCGATGAACGCGCCCTCCGAGCACCCCCCGGGAGCAACGCCGTGACCCCCACCCGTGAGCAGTGCGCGGCCCGCGACGCCGCCGACCCGCTGCACGCCCTGCGCGCCGAGTTCGCGCTGCCCGACGGGGTGCTCTACCTCGACGGCAACTCGCTCGGCGCGCTGCCCCGCCGCACCCCCGGCCACCTGGCGAAGGTCGTCGAGGGCGAGTGGGGCGGCGGGCTGATCCGGTCCTGGAACGACGCCGGCTGGTTCCACCAGCCCGGACGGCTCGGCGACCGGCTCGGCGCCCACCTGCTCGGCGCCGCCCCCGGGCAGGTGGTGGTCTGCGACTCCACCTCGGTCAACCTGTTCAAGGTGCTCGGCGCGGCCCTGCGGCTGCGCCCCGGCCGCCCGGCGCTGCTCGCCGAGCGGCACGCCTTCCCCACCGACCTGTACATCGCCGACGGCCTGGGCGCGCTGCACCCCGGCACCCGGCCGGTGCTGCTGGACTCCGCCGCCCACCTGGACGCCGCCCTCGACCGGGACACCGCCGTGGTGCTGCTCTCGCACGCCGACTACCGCACCGGCGAACTGCTGGACATGGCGGCCGTCACCGAGCGGATCCACGCCGCCGGGGCGCTCGCCGTCTGGGACCTGTGCCACACCGCGGGCGCGCTGCCGGTCGAACTCGACGCGGCGGGCGTCGACTTCGCCGTCGGCTGCGGCTACAAGTACCTCAACGGCGGCCCCGGCGCACCCGCCTTCCTGTACGCCGCGGCCCGCCACCAGGAGGCCGCCCGGCAGCCGCTGACCGGCTGGTTCGGCCACGCCCGGCAGTTCGACTTCGAGCCCGGCTACCGGCCCGCCGCGGGCGTCACCCGCTTCCTCACCGGCACCCCGCCGATCCTCGGCCTGGCCGCGCTGGAGGCGGCGCTGGAGGTCTGGGAGCTGGCCGACCCGGCCGCCGTCCGCGCCAAGAGCCTCGAACTGACCGACCTGTTCCTGGAGTTGACCGCCGACCTGGACGTCGAGCCGGTCACCCCGCGGGAGCCCGCCCGGCGCGGCAGCCAGGTCGCGCTGCGGCACCCCGACGGCTACGCGGTCGTCCAGGCGCTGATCGCCCGCGGTGTGATCGGCGACTTCCGCGCCCCCGACCTGATGCGCTTCGGCTTCACCCCGCTCTACCTCTCCCGCACCGACGTGCACGACGCCGCGACGGCCCTGCGCGAGGTGCTGGCCGGCGGCGAGTGGCGCGCGGAGCGCTTCGCCCGCCGCGGCGACGTCACCTGACCCTCCGTGCCCGCACGGCGAACGGCCGGGGCCCGCGGGCCCCGGCCGTCCTGGTGCGGCAGCCGCGTCAGCTGTGGCGGCCCCGGCCGCGGCGGGCCAGCGCGATCACGCCGCCGCCCAGGCCCAGCAGCACCGCGGCGGCCCCCGCCGCCGGGCCGACCAGGTCACCGCCGCCGGTGTCCGGCAGCGGCGGCCCCACCGGGGTGGAGGCCGACCCGGTCGGCACCGGCGTGCTCCTCTTCGGCGACGGCGCCGGGCTGGTGCTGGTGCTCGGCGACGGGCTCGGGCTCTCGCTGTCCGACGGGGACGGCGACGGCGACGGGCTGGTCGAGTCGCTCGGCGACGGGCTCGGGCTCGGGCTGGTGCTGTCCGTGGGCGACGGGGACGGGCTGGGGCTCTCGCCGCAGACCGGCAGGTCACCGTTGAACGGGTAGTTGTGGATCTCGGTGCCGGCGCTGCCCTGCTGGAGCAGGTTGCCCGCCAGGTAGACCCGGCCGTTGGTGCCGGGGTTGGAGAGCGTGGTGGTGCCCGCCGGGTTGCCCGCCATGATCGAGCCCTGCCACTGGGCGTCGCCGGTGACCGTCACGCCGGTGGCGGTCGGGAAGTTCCACATCAGGTTCGGCCGCAGGACGGTCAGCGGGTCGTCGGCCGCGCCGGTGCCGCTGTTGGTGTTGACCGTCACGTCGCTGCCGGTCATGTTGACGATCACCGTCGCGCCGGCCGGGACGCCCGCGAACACCAGGGAGCGGCGCCCGCCGTCGGTGCCGATGTTCTGGCCGTAGGTGAACACCTGGCGGGCGCTGGTGCCGTCGCCGGTGAAGGTGACGGTGGTCCCGTCGTCCACCACCGTGCCGGTGGCGGTCTGCCGGGCCATGCAGGCGGAGTGGTCCTCGATGACCGGCGTCAGGCCGCGGAACGCGTCGATCGCGGCCGGGTCCCGGATCGCCTGGCCGTCCGGGGTGATGTCGTAGGCGCCGGTCAGCGTGGTGCCGTACTTGAGGTTGCCCCACAGCGCCTTCGGCGGCTGGACGAAGAAGTCGGTGCCGCCGATGAACAGCCGGCTGGGGTTCGCCTGCGAGGCGTCCACGGCGACCGAGCCGCCCACCGTCACGTGGTCCGAGGCGTTCGGCGGGGTGACCATCGAGCCGACGCCCACCACGCCCATGTTGAAGGCGCCGCCCATCGCCTTGTTGATGTCGAGGTTGCCGACCACCGCGATCTTGCCCTCGGCCTCGGCCGCGTTCTGCCGCACCAGGTAGTCGCCGCCCACGTAGATGTTGAGCGAGGCGTCGGCCCCGTTGAACGGCCCGGTGTGCGGCGGGCCCCAGGTGCTCGGGCAGTCCGGGCCCGAACACGGCCCCAAGGGCGGGGCCAGCTGGTCGGCCTGGCCGACCGAGGCCAGGGTGAGCAGCGGAGCGGCGGCGAGCGCCGCCACCACGGCGAAGCGGAGCAGCGGGTTCTTGCCGCGGACACCGTGTCGCACGGGCACCCCTCTCGTTGACGGATGGGTCAGCAGACAGCAGACACCGGCCAGCAAAGAGGAACCGGCACACCGCTCCCGGACGGGTCGGCCCGGACGCGCCGGACGATCATTCGAACGGACTACTTTGATATTCCGTCAGTGAAGGTGCCAGCCCGGAAAGGGAGAACCGTGCCGAACCCGCCGTTCGCCATGCTCGCCACCACCGCCGAGGTCCTCGCCCGGCCGGACGCCGACGAGCGGCTGCTCACCGCGTTCGAACGCGAGCGGTTGAGGCGGTTTCGGCGCCCCGCCGACCGCGACGACTACCTGGCCGCGCACCTGCTCGTCCGGTACTGCGCCGCCGCCCAGCTCGGCACCGAGCCCGCCGCGATCGCCTTCGGCCAGCGGTGCCCCGGCTGCGGCAGCACCGAGCACGGCCGCCCCCACCTGACCGACCGCCCCGACACGCACCTGAGCCTCTCCCACACCAGCGGCATCATCGCCGCCGCGGCCGGGCCCGTCCCGATCGGCGTCGACGTCGAGCACCTCGGCGCCCGCGGCACCGACCCGGCCACCCTCCGGCACGTCCTCACCGCGGCCGAGAGCGCCCTGGTCCGGAGCCGGCCGGACCCGACCGGGGCCTTCCTGCGCCTGTGGGTCCGCAAGGAGGCGCTGATCAAGCTCGGCCGCGCCTCCCTGGACACCCTCGGCAGCCTCGACCTGTCCCACCTCCCCCTCGACCCGCCGCTCCAGCACCGGGACCAGGACCTCCACTACCTCGAACTGACCACCCCCGACGCCCTGTTCACCGCCGCCGCGACCCTCCCGATCCGGTTGGTGGAGCCGGCCGGGCCCGTCGGCGCGCCCTGACGGCGGCGGCCCGGCGGCGGCCCGCCGGGGGCGGGGGCGGTCGGCGCGGTCCCGGCGGCTTCCCCGAACCCCGGCGGGGAGTCGGCCGGGCGCGGCAGACTGGAGGCATGTGCCGAAGCATCAAGACGCTCCGCCCGCCGATGACCTCCGACGCCACCCCCGAGGACGTGCACGCGGCGGCGCTCCAGTACGTCCGCAAGGTCTCCGGGTTCCGGGCGCCGGCCGCGCACAACCGGGAGGCGTTCGACGCGGCGGTGGCCGCCGTCGCGGCGGCCACCACCCAGTTGCTCGCCTCGATCGAGGTCCGCGGGGTCACGCCCCGTTCGTCGACCCCGGCCGGATGACCATCAGCACCAGGACCACCGCCCAGAGCAGGTTGAACACGCCCGCCGTCATCGGCAGCGTCCGCAACCTGCCGGTGGCGCGGGCCGTTTCGGCGTCCCGGTCCTCGGTCGCGTCCAGCGCGTCCACGGTCGCCTGCTGACCGGGCAGCACCACCAGCAGCAGCACGCCCGCCGCGACGGCCGTCAGCACGATCGACGTGATCAGCCAGGCGTTGCCCAGCACCCCCATCACCTGCGCGGTGCCGATGCCCAGCACCGGGATGCCGAGCCCGATCAGCGCGTACACGTTGCTGATCCGGTGCAGCAGCCGCACCGAGACCTGCGCGCCCGGCTGCTCCGGGCCCGCCGCGAGCGCGGCCCTCGCCTTCCGCGGGAACATGCTCACCGCCACCGCCACCGGACCGATGCACAGCGCCACGACCAGCAGGTGCAGACTCAGCAGGAACTTGGCCATCGCGGGCGCAACCCTTCAACCACGACACGGGGGACGGAACTCCGGTCACGCTAGCAGCGCTTATCCGCCCGCCCGACGGCGGAAAGCCCGCCGGACGGGCGGCCCCACCACAGCGCGTCGGCGCGACGGCGGCGGACTGTTACAGAGCCGGGCGGTGGCCGTTACGCGGTCGGCGGCCGGCCGAGGGGCGGGCTTCCTAGCGTGAGCGTCGTCGACCCGCGGCCGTCCGGCGGCGGGGGACGCGCAAGGGGAGGTTCCCGCATGTCAGGTACCACGTCCATCCGCCGCGCGGTGCGGTTCGCGCTGGCTCCGGCCGTCGCCGTCGGTGTGCTCGCGCTGCCGGGCGCCGTCGCGTTCGCCGACTCCGCCAGCCCGGTGCCCGCCGCCCCGGCTCCCGCCGTCTCGGCCGCGCCGTCCGCCCGGCCGGACGCCGCCGCCACCCCCGTGCCGAGCCCGGCGCCCACCCGGGCCGCGGCCGCGCCCGCCGACGGGGGGAGCCGCGTCCTGCCCAAGGGCGGGGCGCAGACCGGTGAAGGGGCGGGCGGCGGCGGTTCGGCGACCGGGCTCGTGCTCGGGGCCGGGCTGGCGGCGGCCGGTGCGGCGGGGATCGGCCTGCTCGTCGTCCGGCGTCGTGCCGGCGCCCGGGTCTGACGAGGACCGCCGGGGCCGGCGCCACTGGTGGGTGCCGGCCCTGGCGGTCGGGCTGCTGATCGGCGGCGGGGCGACGCTGGTGGCCGCCCGCGGGGCCGACCCCGCGCCGGTGCGGATCGCCGTGGGCGGTCCGGCCGGGACGGCCGCCGTCGCCGCGCCGCCGTCCGGGGCGGCCACGGCCTCCGCGCCGGTCCGGGCCGCGTTCTCGCCGCCGGTGCGGGTGCTGGTGCCCCGGATCGGGGTGGACGCGCCGGTGGAGGGGGTCGGACTCGATCCGGACGGCGCCGTGCAGGTGCCGCCGCTGGACCGGCCGGGGCAGGTCGGCTGGTACCGCAGCGGCCCGGTGCCCGGGCCGGACGAGCCGACCGTGCTGCTCGGGCACTACGACACCCGCAAGGGTCCGGCGGTGTTCCACGGCCTGCCGGGGCTGCGTCCGGGCGACCGGGTCGACGTCCGGCGGGCGGACGGGAGCACGCTCTCCTACCGGGTGCGCGAGCTGCACCAGTACCCCAAGGACGCGTTCCCGACCGAGCTGGTCTACGGCGACGCCCCGGGCCCGCAGCTGCGGCTGGTCACCTGCGGCGGCACGCTCGGCGGCAACGGCCACTACTCCGACAACATCGTGGTCTTCGCCGACCCGCTGCCGCCGTCGCCGTGCCGGGCGCGGGGGCGCGGGGGGGCCGGGGCGGGCCCGGGGGGGGGCGCGGGCCCCCCCGGCGGGGGGGGCCCCCCCCCGGGGCGGGGGGGCGCCCCGCTCCGGTGGTGCAGACTGGCAGCTCCCCCGCCCGACCCCCGAAAGGCGCCGTTCGACGTGAGGACCCGGACCCCCGGCACCGGCCTGTCCAGGTGCCTCCTGCTCGTCCTGCTGGCCGTCGTCGCGGCCACCGGCTGCCGGGCGCCCGGCGCGCTGGAGGACGCCGGGGCGGCCCGGCCGGTCCGGGCCCACCCGAGCCCGCAGCCGCTGTGGCCGGACGCCGCGGCCGGCCCGACGCCCACCCGGCCCGCCGCGGTGGAGCAGCAGAAGCCCGCCCCGCTGCCCGGGCTGGCGCTCGACGCGCTCACCGGGACCGACGCCCGCACCCTGCTCGCCGCGGACCCGGCCCTCGGCCCGCCGGAGCGGACCGCCCTGGCCGCCGGGTGCGCGCACTGCGCGGTCCGCCCCGCCCAGTACCGCGACCTCGACGGGGACGGCCGCCCCGAACTGCTGACCGCCGTGCTGTTCGACGCGGGCCCCGACTCCCCGCGGGCCGTGCTGCACGTCTACGCCCTGCGCGGCCGCGAGGTGCTACCGGTGCTGGCCGTGCCGGCCGCGCCGGACTTCACCGCCGAGACGGTCGGCGCGGACCTGGTGGTGCACGAGCCCACCGGCCCGTTCGCCGAGACCAGCAGCACCTACCGCTGGAACACCGACCGGATGGTCTTCGTCGACCGGCGGATCAAGGTCCTCGGGCCGGGCGTGGACGTCTCCGGCTGCCTGCTGGCGGACGCCTGCGGGCCGCTGGTGGTGCTCGCCCCGACCCCGGCGCCGACGCCCGTCCCCTCCGCGAGCCCCGCCCCGGCCCCCGGCCGGACCGCCGTCCCCCCGCAGGACGGCCCCGCGCAGGACGGCCCGGCCCGGGCCACCCCGGTGCCGGACGGCCCGGCCCGCGACACCGCCCGACCCGCCCCGACGAGGACCCGATGACCACTCCCGTGCCCGGCGCCCCGCGCATCCTGCTGGTCGAGGACGACGAGGTGATCCGCGAGACCACCCAACTCGCCCTGGAGCGCTACGGCTTCCCGGTGGTCACCGCGGCCGACGGCCTGGAGGGCCTGGAGCGTTTCCGGGCCGACCCGCCGGACCTGCTGCTGCTCGACGTGATGCTGCCGCTGCTGGACGGGGTCGGGCTGTGCCGCCGGGTCCGCGAGGAGAGCCGGCTGCCGATCCTGATGATGTCGGCCCGCACCGAGCCGATCGACGTGATCTCCGGCCTGGAGGCGGGCGCCGACGACTACGTGGTCAAGCCGTTCGAGACCGCCGTCCTGGTCGCCCGGATCCGCAGCGTGCTGCGGCGCACTTCCTTCGACCCGGTCGCCCCCGCCGCCCCCGCCGCCTCTCCCGCCACCACCGCCGCCGACCCGGCGCACCCGGTGCGGGTGATCGACGACCTGGAGGTGGACACCGGCGCGATGGAGGTCAAGGTGGCCGGGCGCCCGGTGCCGCTCACCCCGACCGAGCTGCGGCTGCTGCTGGAGTTCACCGCCGCGCCGGGCGTGGTGATGGAGCGCCAGACCCTGCTGGAGCGGGTCTGGGACTACTCCTGGGGCGCCGACAGCCGGGTGGTCGACGTGCACGTCCAGCGGCTCCGGGCGAAGATCGGCGCCGCCCGGATCGAGACCGTCCGGGGCTTCGGTTACAAGCTGCGGCGGACGCCGTGACGCTGCGGCGGCAGATCGCCGCCGTGATCGCGCTGGTCTCCTGCCTGGTCGCGCTCGCGGTGGGGGTCCTGGTCCACCAGGCGTCGGTGCGCCAGCACACCGACCAGGCCCGCACGTCCGCGATGGCCGCGCTCGACTCGGTGCTCACCGGCTACGACGCGACCGGCGAGCTGGTCGCGGGCTGGCACGCCGCCGCCGACGACCCGGCGCTGCCCGCGGACCTGCGCCGGCTCGCCGAGCGCGGCCGGCGGGGCTCGGTGCTCGGCCCCGGCCCGAACGGCCCGGCGCTGTGGGCCGCCGCCGGCGCCGACGGGCGGGTGCTGTCGGTGCGGATGGACTACGCCGGGGACGCCCGGGCGATCGCCGACCTGGACCGCGCCGTGGCGGTCGGCGCCGCGCTGTCCGTGCTGGTCACCGTGCTCGCCGGGGTGCTGGCCGCCGACCGGATCAGCAGCCGGCTGCGCACCGCCGCCCGCACCGCCCGCACCATCGCCGGGGGCGACCCGGACGCCCGGATCGGGCCGCTCGGCCGGCCCCGCGACGAGGTGGCCGAACTGGCCGCCGCGGTCGACTCGATGTCCGCCGCGCTGCGCGGCCGGCTGGCCGGCGAGCAGCGCTTCACCGCCGACGTGGCGCACGAGCTGCGCACCCCGCTGACCGGCCTGCTGACCGCGTCCGAGCTGCTGCCGCCGGGCCGGCCGACCGAGCTGGTCCGCGACCGGGTGCGGGCGCTGCGCGACCTGACCGAGGACCTGCTGGAGGTCTCCCGGCTGGACTCCGGGGCCGACGCCCCGGAGCTGGCCGACCTGCCGCTCGGGCCGCTGCTGACCCGGGTGGTGGCCGCCGCCGGTACCGGGGCCGAGCTGCGGATCGCCGGCGACGCGGTGGTCAGCACCGATCCGCGCCGCCTCGACCGGGTCCTCGTCAACCTGCTGGCCAACGCCCACCGGCACGGCCGCGCCCCGGTCCTGGTCACCGTCGAGGGCGGTGTCGTGACCGTCCGCGACCACGGCCCCGGCTACCCGGAGGAGGTGCTGCGCGAGGGGCCCCGCCGCTTCCGCACCGGGGCCCGCGAGCGCGGCGGCGGCCACGGCCTGGGCCTCACCATCGCCCAGGGCCACGCCGAGGCGATCGGCGCCCGGCTGCGGCTGGCCAACCACCCCGACGGGGGCGCGCTGGCCCGCCTGGTGCTGCCCGGGCCGGGCCGCTGACCGGCCGCCCGACCGGGCCGCCGGCCGGTCAGGGCAGGTCGGGGATGCGGCCGAGGATCGCGGTGGTGTCCAGGCCGGTCGGCAGGGTGCCGTAGGCGAGGCCGGAGCGCCCGCCGAGGCGGGTGGCGGTGAAGGCTTCGGCGACGGCGGGGTGGCCGTGGCGCAGCAGGAGGGACGCCTGGAGGGCGAGGGCGAGCCGTTCGACCAGGTGGCGGGTGCGGTACTCCAGGTGCTCGGGGTCGGCGAGGTCCTTGCGGAGGGCGGCGAGGGCGCCGTCGTAGTGGGCGTCGAGCCCGCTCGCGGTGTCGAGTTCGGCGAACACGGCCGCCAGGCTCTCCGGTTGGCGGGCCATCGCGCGCAGCGCGTCGAGCGCGGCGACGTTGCCGGAGCCCTCCCAGATGGAGACCAGCGGGGCCTCCCGGTAGAGCCGGGGCATGCCGGACTCCTCGACGTAGCCGTTGCCGCCCAGGCACTCGAGCGCTTCGGCGGCGTGGCCGGGGCCGCGCTTGCAGACCCAGTACTTGGCGACGGCCAGGCCGAGCCGCCGGAAGCGCGCCTCCTGCTCGTCCCCGGCCAGCGCCCGGTCGGTGGCCTCGGCCAGCCGCATGGCGATCGCCGTGGCGGCCTCGGACTCGACGACCAGGTCGGCGAGGACGTTGCGCATCAGCGGCTGGTCGACCAGGTCCTTGCCGAAGGCCCGCCGGTGGCCGGCGTGGTGCAGGGCGCGCAGGGCGCCGTGGCGCATCGCGGAGGCGGCGCCGGTGGTGCAGTCGAGGCGGGTCATGTTGACCATCTCGATGATGGTGCGCACGCCGCGGCCCTCCTCGCCGACCAGCCAGCCCACCGCGTCCTCGTACTCGATCTCCGCGGAGGCGTTGGACTTGTTGCCGAGCTTGTCCTTGAGGCGTTGCAGGCGCAGCGCGTTGCGGGTGCCGTCGGGCAGGACGCGGGGCAGCAGGAAGCAGGAGAGGCCGCCGGGGGCCTGGGCGAGGGTGAGGAAGACGTCCGACATCGGGGCGGAGGTGAACCACTTGTGGCCGGTGAGGCGGTGGGTGCCGTCGCCCGCGGGGACGGCGCGGGTGGTGTTGGTGCGGACGTCGGAGCCGCCCTGCTTCTCGGTCATCGACATGCCGGCGATCAGTCCGCGCTTGCCGTGCGGTTCGCGCAGGCCGAAGTCGTACTCCCGGGCGGTGAGCAGCGGTTCGTAGGCGGCGGCGAGTGCGGGGGTGGTGCGCAGGGCGGGGACGGCGGCGTAGGTCATCGAGACCGGGCAGGTGTGTCCGGCCTCGACCTGGCCCCAGACGTGGAACTTGGCGGCGCGGGCGGTGTGCGCGCCGGGGCGGTCGTCGCGCCAGGGGGCGGCGTGCAGGCCGTGTTCGACCGCGGTGCGCATCAACTCGTGCCAGTACGGGTGGAACTCGACCTCGTCGACGCGGTGGCCGTAGCGGTCGTGGGTGCGCAGGACGGGCGGGTTGTCGTTGGCCAGGCGGGCCCAGTCGGCGGCCTGTTCGGTGCCGGCCAGGCGGCCGAGGGCGTGCAGCTCCTCGACGGCCCAGTCGGCGCCGGCCCGGTGCAGGGCGTCCAGCAGGGTGGGGTCGGCGGCGACGTCGTGGCCGTACGGGGCGGGCACCTGGTTGGTGACCTCGTGGGTGGTTGCCATCAGTGGCCTCCGAGGGCGCGCAGGGTGAAGGTGACGATCTCGGGCAGGACGGTCCCGGGCGGGCGGCCGTCGGTGAGCGGTCCGACCAGGGCCTCGGCGACCGCGCCGACGATCGCGGCGGCGGTCAGTTCGGCGTTCTGGGCGGGGAGGCGGCCGAGCGCGGCGGCCCGGTCGATCCGGGTGGCGATCAGGTCGCGGAAGGCGCGGCGGAAGACCAGGCGTTCGGCCTCGACGTCCTGGTCGGCGGGTTCGGCGAGCAGCGCGTAGGCGAGGCGGGGGGCCTGGAGGGCGCGGGCCGCGAAGGTGGCGACCAGGGCGGCGATGCCGTCGAGCGGGTCGGCGGCGCGTTCGGCGGCCTCGGTGACGGCGGTGATCTCGCGTCCGCAGACGGTGCGGAACAGGGTGACGGCGAGGTCGGCCTTGCCGTCGAAGTGCCGGTAGACGCTGCCGGTGGCGATGCCGGCGCGTTCGGCGACGGCGGACACCGAGCAGCCGGCGTAGCCGCGTTCGGCGAGCAGGGCGGTGGCGGCCCGCAGGACGGTCTCGCGGCGGTCGTCCAGCCGGGCCTGGACGGCGGCGGTGCGTCGGTAGGCCATGGAAAGGATTGAAGCACTGATTCACTGCTTCACGGAAGGGCCCGGCCGGGGCTTCCCGGTGCTCTCGGGGGCCGTCCGGCCGCGGAACGCGCGCAGCCACCCGCGGAGGGGAGCGCGGGTGGCTGCGGAGGGGGTGCGGCTGCGGGCCTACGGGCGGGGCAGCACGCAGCCGGACCGGGTCAGGTCGAGCACGTTGCCCGGGGCGAAGCAGTTGGGGATGGTGTAGGTCTCCTGGGCGTAGCCGATGCCCTGGTGGATGGTCACGGTGCCGTTCTGGTCGACCTCGCAGGGGTTGTCCAGGGTGCAGCGCTGGCCGTCCTCGTTGATCGTGTTGTTCACGGCGACGACCTGGCCGCTGCCGGCGTCGACCACCGGCGAGCCGGAGGTGCCGCCGATGATGTTGCAGCCGGAGGTGTAGCGGACCGAGTCCTTGAAGGTCCAGCTGGACTCCTTGAGCCGGTACGCGAAGCCGTCCACGCTGCAGGAGTAGATCTTCTTCCAGTAGCCGGAGACCACCTTGATCGCGCTGCCGGCCACCGGGTGGGCGGTGGCCATGGTCAGCGGGGATATCCCGTAGGTGTTCCTGATCGTGGCGTAGCTGCTGCTCAGCCGGTAGAGGGTGACGTCGGTGTCGGTCATCGTCGAGTAGAGGACCCGGTTGGCCTTGACGGTGCCGAGGTTGCCGCCGCTGGAGCTGAGCAGGGTGAAGCTGCGGCTGGACGACTGGTTGGTGATCACCTGGCCGGCCGCGGGCATGCCGCTCTCCAGGCAGTGCCCGTTGGTGAGGATCAGCCCGGGGTCGCTGTCCACCGAGTTGGGCATCCGCACCAGCGAGCCGGAGCAGTTGCTGAGCGCGACCGTCCCGGCGAAGTTGACGGTGGCGGCGGACGCGGGGGCGGCGTTGACCAGGGCGGTGGCCCCGGCGAGCACGAGCGCGCAGAGCGCGCCGGTGAGCGGCTTCTTCATGAGGGTGCCTCTCAGGGGGTGTGGGGGTACCACTGGGGTTCCCCTAAATTGGCGCGCCCATGACACTGTGTCAAGAGTGCACCCGCCCCTGACGGGCCGTCAGTCCGCCGTCCAGTGACGGCTCCCCAGGTTGATCAGCCGCAGCTGGGTGCGCACCGTCCGCGCGATCGCCGCCCGCTCCTCCGGGCCCGCCTCGACCAGGGCCAGCGCGGTGGAGACCATCCGGTCCACGTACAGCTCCGCCAGCATCCGGCGGTCCCGCGCCGACCAGTCGGCGGTGTCCGGCTGGACGGCCAGCAGGGCCGCCAACTCCTCGGCGAACCGGTCCAGTTCAGCCGCGACGGCGTCCCGTACGGGCTTCACCCCGCCGTGCCGCTCGCGGGCCAGGAACCGGACGTACGCGGGGTGCGCCGCCACGTGCGCGGCGATCACCTCGACCGAGCGGTCGATCAGCAGCTCGGCCTCGCCGCGGCCCGCGAACACCGCCCGGATCATCCCGTGCAGGTTGGCCAGCGACTCCTCCACCAGCACCACGCCGAGCTCCGCGAGGTCCGCGAAGTGCCGGTAGAAGCCGGCCGGCGAGAGGCCGGCGGCCCGGGTCACCTCGCGCACCCCCAGGCCGCTCAGGTTCTGCTCCGCCAGCAGGCCGAGGGCGGCGTCCAGCAGGGCGCGGCGGCTGGCCTGCTTCCGAGCCTGGCGGACACCTGGGGCGGAGTGCGTCGTCACGGCTTTCAGTAAACAGTCGTTTGCCGAATTTGGCCAGCCCCCGTAGAGTACGGAACGGCAATCAGCGAACACTCGTTCACCGAAAGCGGAGGTGCCGCCATGCTGCTCGTCGCCCTGATCGCGCTGGCCCTGATCGCCTGGGCCATCACCCACCTCTCCGTCCCGGTCCTGCTGGCCGCCCTCGCCGTAGGTGCCGCGTGGGCCCTGTTCGGCAAGCACCACCGCGGCACCGGGCGGCCGACCCGCCGGTGAGGGGGCGGGCCGCCGGTGAGGGGGCCGGCTCGGCCCGGGGTCACACCGCCAGCGGCCTGATCGCGGTCGGGGCGTCGCCGGGCGCGGTGGCCAGCTCCTCCCACTCCACGACCTTGTCGATGTCCGCGGCGGCCATCGAGATGTTGGTGACCCGCTCCAGGACCGCCTCGACCACCACCGGGACGCGGAACTCCGCGGCCAGCTTCTTCGCCCGCTCGAACGCGGGCAGCAGTTCCTCGGGCCGGGTGACCCGGATCGCCTTGCAGCCCAGGCCCTCGACCACCCGGACGTGGTCGACGCCGTAGACGCCCAGCTCGGGGGCGTTGATGTTCTCGAACTCCAGCTTGACCTGGAAGTCGATGTCGAAGGTGCGCTGCGCCTGCCGGATCAGCCCGAGGTAGGCGTTGTTGACCAGCACGTGGACGTACGGGATGCGGTGCTGCGCGCCGACCGCCAACTCCTCGATCATGAACTGGAAGTCGTAGTCGCCGGAGAGCGCGACCACCTGCCCCTCCGGGTCGGCGGTGGCGACGCCGAGGGCGGCCGGGACGGTCCAGCCGAGCGGTCCGGCCTGGCCGCAGTTGATCCAGTGCCGGGGCCGGTAGACGTGCAGCAGCTGCGCGCCGGCGATCTGCGAGAGCCCGATGGTGGTGACGTACCGGGTCTCGGGGCCGAAGGCCCGGTTCATCTCCTCGTAGACCCGCTGCGGCTTGAGCGGCACGTCGTCGAAGTGGGTCCTGCGCTGGAGCTCGGCCCGCCGCCGCTGGGTGCTCGCGGCCCACTCCCGGCGGTCCTTCAGCTCCCCGGCGGCGGCCAGTTCGCGGGCCACCTCCAGCAGCAGCACCAGCGCGGCCCGCGCGTCGGAGGCGATGCCCAGCTCGGGCGGGAAGATCCGGCCGAGCTGGGTGGGCTCGACGTCGATGTGGACGAACTTCCGGCCCGCGGTGTAGACGTCCAGGCCGCCGGTGTGGCGGTTGGCCCAGCGGTTGCCGATGCCGAGCACGAAGTCGGAGGCGAGGAAGTTCTCGTTGCCGTAGCGGTGCGAGGTCTGCAGGCCGACCATGCCCGCGTTGAGCCCGTGGTCGTCCGGGACGACGCCCCAGCCCATCAGCGTGGGCACCACCGGGACGCCGGTCAACTCGGCGAACTCCAGCAGCAGTTCGGCCGCGTCGGCGTTGACGACGCCGCCGCCGGCCACGATCAGCGGCCGCTCGGACTCCTGGAGCAGCGCGATCGCCTTCTCGATCTGGGTCCGGTTGGCGGCGGGCTTGTAGACCGGCAGCGGCTGGTACGCCTCGGGGTCGAACTCGATCTCGGTGAGCTGGACGTCGATCGGCAGGTCGACCAGGACCGGCCCGGGCCGCCCGGAGCGCATCAGGTGGAACGCCTGCTGGAACACCCCGGGGACCTGCGCGGCCTCCAGCACGGTGGTGGCGGCCTTGGTGACCGGCTTGGCGATCGAGGCGATGTCGACGGCCTGGAAGTCCTCCTTGTGCAGCCGGGCGACCGGCGCCTGGCCGGTGATGCACAGGATCGGGATCGAGTCGGCGGTGGCCGAGTACAGGCCGGTGATCATGTCGGTGCCGGCCGGGCCGGACGTCCCGACGCAGACGCCGATGTTGCCCGCCTTCGCCCGGGTGTAGCCCTCGGCCATGTGGGAGGCGCCCTCGACGTGCCGGGCCAGGGTGTGCCGGATGCCGCCGGCCGCCTTGAGCGCGGCGTAGAAGGGGTTGATCGCGGCGCCGGGCACACCGAACGCCACCTCGACGCCTTCGAGCTTGAGGATCTCCACGGCCGCGCGGGCGGCTGTCATGCGGGGCATCGGCTACTCCTGCCGTCGACGCTTCTTCCGCGATGCGGAAGAATAGTTTTGGGATGCGAAAGCAAGCTAAGGCGGCCGCGCCGGGGTCGTCAAGGTGCGTTTCAACAAACCGTTGCAGAGTCGCGTCCCGGGGCCGCTCCCCCGCCGCCACCGGCTGTCCGTTTTTCACCAGGCCCTGTCGGCCCGGCACCTCGCCCACCTGCCCGGAACGCCCGTACGGTCGTGCTGTCGACGGAAAACGCCAAGCGCCGGGCCCACTACGGCCCCGGCGGACCCGGCGGCCTCGGCGATCCGCAGCAGACCCACCAGAGGAGACACCCCCGCGATGAGCACCATCACCCTGTACGGCGCCACCGGCACCATCGGCTCCCGCGTGCTGGACGAGGCGCTGCGCCGCGGCCACACCGTGACCGCCGTGGTCCGCGACCCCGCCAAGCTGACCGCCGCCCACCCGGCGCTGACCGTGGCGGTCGGCGACGTGCTCGACCCGGCCTCGGTGGCCGAGCACGCCAAGGGCGCCGACGTGGTGGTCAGCGCGGTCGGCGGCGGCGATGGGCCGGGCCACCAGGCGCTGATCGCGCCGTCCTTCGAGTCGCTGGTGGCGGGGCTGCGCACGCTGGGCGCCGACGCGCCGCGGCTGGTCACGGTGGGCGGCGCGGGCTCGCTGCGCACCCCCGACGGCAAGCGGGTCTGGGACGCCGAGGGCCTGCCGGAGTTCCTGCTGCAGATCATGCACGCCCACGGCGACGCGCTCGACTACCTGCGCACCGTCACCGACCTGCGCTGGACCAACCTCTCCCCGGCCGGCACCATCGCCCCCGGCGAGCGCACCGGCGGCTACCGCGAGGGCCTGGAGGACCTGCTGATCGGCGCCGACGGCGAGAGCCGGATCTCCACCGAGGACTACGCGGTGGCGCTGCTGGACGAGGTCGAGCACCCGAAGCACCTCGGCGAGCGCTTCACCGTCGCGTACTGACCGGGCGCGCCGCGCACCGCGCGCTGGACCGGGCGCCGGATTCGGGTACGGCACCCCGGATCGGAGTACGCCGGAGGGCCCCGGAACGCGTTCCGGGGCCCTCCGCGCTCTCCCCGGCTCAGTCGGGGATGACCAGGGCGGGGGTGTCCCGGGTGAGCACCTCGCCGCGGAAGAACGCCGGGCTGCGGCGCATCATGACGGCCATCACCACCAGCCCGAGGGCCAGCAGCCCGGCCCCGACCACGAAGACCGAGCCGACGCCGAACACCGAACTGCCGCTGCCGTACGAGGGGTCGGCCATGTCGACCAGCGACTTGACGAAGATCGCGGCCAGGGTGAGCCCGCCGATCAGCGGGAAGACGCACTTGAGCAGCGCGTCGCGGACCGAGGCCCGCAGGTCGCGGCGGAAGTACCAGGCGCAGGCGAACGCGGTCAGCGAGTAGTAGAAGCAGATCATCAGGGTCAGCGCGGCGATGGTGTCGGCCAGCACGTGCGAGCTGACCAGGGTCATCACGGTGTAGAACACGCCGGTGCCGACGCCCGCGGTGACGATCGCCCGGCCGGGGGTCTTGTGGCGCTCGTTGACGGTGGTGAAGGAGGCGGGCAGCGCCTCGTACACGCTCATCGCCAGCACGGTGCGGCTGACCGGGATGAAGGTGGTCTGCAGGCTCGCGGAGGCGGAGGCCAGCACCGCGACGAACAGCAGCACGCCCAGGCCGGTGCCCATCACCGGGCCGGCCAGCACGGCGAGCACGTTGGAGGAGGTCTCCGGGTTGCCCAGGCCGGTGCCGGTGGTGCCGGTGCCCGCGTACATCTGCACCGCGACGGCGGTGAACAGGTAGGAGCCGACCAGCACCGCCATGGCGAGCATCGCGGCCCGGCCGGGGGTCTTCTCGCTGCCGCCGGTCTCCTCGTTGGCGCTCAGGCAGGCGTCCCAGCCCCAGTACATGAAGAGCGAGAGCGACAGGCCCGCCACGAAGGAGGTGAACGAGCCGGCCCGGAACGGGTCGAGCCAGCTCCAGGAGAAGTCCAGCGAGCCGGCCGCGCCGCGGCCGGTGGCCTTGGCGATCGCCATCACGCCGAACAGGGCGAGGACCGCCAGTTGGAGCCCGACCAGGGCGTACTGGACGCCCTTGGTGGCGGTCATGCCGCGGTAGCTGATCAGGGTGGCGACCGCGATCAGGGCCAGGCAGGTGACCACGTGGATCAGCTTGTCGTCGTTGAGCGCGGCCACCGAGTCGCTGCGGGTGATCTCGCCCAGCAGCAGGTACAGGTACTCGGTGGCGACGCCCGCCAGGTTGGACAGCACGATGATGGTGGCGATCACCAGGCCCCAGCCGCACATCCAGCCGACCTTGGGGCCGAACGCCTTGACCGTCCAGGTGAACGAGGTGCCGCTGTCCGGGATCGCCTTGTTCAGCTCCCGGTAGGCGAAGGCCACCAGCATCATCGGCAGGAAGCCGGCCAGGAAGAGGGCCGGCATCTGGAGGCCGACGGCGGCCACGGTGGTGCCCAGGGTGGTGGTCAGGCAGTACACCGGGGCCACGGTGGACACGCCGATCACCGCGTTGCCGAGCAGGCCCACCGAGTTGCTGTCGAGGCCCTTGGAGCGGACGCCCCCGGGGGCACTGGCGGCGGCGTCGGCGCCAGGGCTCGGGCGGTTGTGGAGCTGAACCATGCCGGAACCGTAACCCCCACTGTTTCCGCAGCAGGCCGAGGCGGAAGCCAGCAGATCGCCTTGGTTTCATCGCGATGATAGGGTTCGTTTCCGTTGATTACATGATCTTCGAGTGCTTATCGCCTTCGTTTCGGCCTTCCGAGCCGGTGCTCGACCGGGGACGAAAACCGCACCCCACCCCGTTTCCGCCTTTTCGGTCATGAGTATGAGAAACGCCACATACCCGTGCGAAGCGGAACCGACCGTTCGGGCACCTCTGGTTTCCGCCGCCCGCGGGCCCCTATCGTTCCCCCGTCACTCCAGGGAGGGGACCGGCATGACCGGCACGCTGACGTCCGACACCGAGATCCGCACCGTCCGGGCCGGCCGCCCCGGCCCCGGGCCCGTCCGCTGCTCCGTCGGCGACCTGCTGCTCGCCGACCTGCCCGTCTCCGTGGTCTTCTTCCACGACCGGCCGCTCGACCCCGACGCCCTCGCCGACGGCCTCGCCCGCGCCCTCGGCCACCTCCCCGAGTTCGCCGGCCGGCTGCGCACCGACGACGGCGGCGGCCTCTGGATCGACCCCGACGACTCCGGCGTCCCCTTCACCGTCGCCGACGCCCCCTACACCCTCACCGAGGCCCTCGACCGGATGGTCCTGCCCGCCAACGGCCTGGTCGACCACGTCCGGGCCGGCCAGGCCCGCCGCGAACCGCTGCCGCTGCTCACCGTCCGCCTCAACCGGCTCGCCGACGGCGCCGCCGCGCTCGGCGTCTCCTGGCACCACGCCGTCGGCGACATGCAGACCTTCGCCCTGCTGATGCGCACCTGGTCCGCGTGCACCGAGGGCACCGCCCTCCCCGAGGTCCTCCGCGCGCCCGACCGGGACCTCCAGCTCGACGCCCACCTCCCCGCCGAGGACTGCGGCACCCCCGCCCTGCGGCTGCCCGACCCCGCCGAGGCCGCCGAACTGCGCCGCGCCATCGCTGGCGCCCCGCTCGCCAACCGCACCGTGCAGGTCTGGTTCTCCCCCGCCGAGACCGACCGCCTGCGCACCGCGTACAGCACCGAGGCCGGCCGCCGCCTCTCCGCCAACGACGCGCTCTGCGCCCACCTGCTGCACGTCCTGCGCGAACTCGACGGCGCGGGCGACGAGGAGCAGACACTCACCATGCCGGTCAACCTCCGCCGCGTCCTCGGCCTGCCCGACGGCACCCTCGGCAACCTGCTCGGCGAGATCCGGCTGCCCTACCGCCCCGGCACCGCACCCGCCCGGTACGCCGCCGAACTGCGCACCGCAGTCGAGGAGTTCACCGAGAAGCACCTCAGCGTCCGGAGCAACCTGCGCTTCCTCGACACGATCGGCCGCGACCGCGTCACCGACTGCGTCCCGGCCGGCTTCGACCCCGCCCGCCGCACCCTCACCATCTCCAGCTGGTGCCGCCTCGGCCTCCAGGACCTCCCCCTGGCCGGCCACCGCCCGATCGCCTTCAGCCCCGCCGCGACCCTCCAACTCCCCTGGACCTCCTGGCTCGTCGAGGGCCCGCGCGGCGAAGGCCACCTCTACACCCTGGTCCTCCCCACCCGCACCGCCGCCAGGCTCCGCACCGCCACTCCCCTCCTCCACCCGCACCGCCACCCCGACGACCCCGCCCCGGCCGTCGCCCCGCGCCGACTCCTCTGAACCGCGCCCACCGTCCTCCGCCCTCCGCCCGGTGGACGGCCCGGCCCGAAACCCGCTGGCCGGAAGGCTCGTGACACCGGTAGCGTCCGGTCTCCCCCGAGCCGCACCGGCGGCCCGGCCGAGTGCGGAGAGCAGCCCCATGACCAGCGAGCGTCCGACGACGACCCTGTGGCGACCCACCGGCCCCAGGGAACTGGAACTGGTCCGCGAACTGAGCTGGCGCGCCTGGCCGCCCCGCCTGCCCGAGCAGCCGATCTTCTACCCGGTCCTCAACGAGGACTACGCGATCCGGATCGCGCGGGACTGGAACGTCAAGCACGACGGCGCCGGATTCGTGACCCGCTTCGAGGTCGAGTCGGAGTTCCTGCGCCGGTACCCCGTCCGGCAGGCGGGCGGCGAGACCATCCTCGAACTGTGGGTCCCCGCCGAGGAACTGGACGAGTTCAACACCCACCTCGTCGGCGACATCCAGGTGGTGCACGAGTTCCGGTAGCCGCCGAAGCGCCACCGGGCGCCACCAGCCGCCGCCCACGCCGAAGGCCCCGCCACCCGGTTCGGTGGCGGGGCCTTCGACCTGCATCTCCAGAGTGGGCGCAGACGGTTTCGAACCGCCGACATCCGCCTTGTAAGTTTTCTACGAGCGAGTCTCTGACCTGCGGAAACGCCAGCCATCATGAGTCTGACCTGCGAGAATGACTCTCTAGACTTCTCGCAACCTCTCCGCGATTCTCGGCTTCATACGTGTCGAATCCGTGCTGCGAAGGAGCCTGCCAGCCCCTTGATACCCGGTAGCTGGGCCATCGCAGCGACCTCGCCAGTATCGCAGGCCCGCCACTTTCTGCGCGCGCCGAGCGAAGCTGGACCTCGCGGCAGGCCCGTAGGTCGCAGCACCTCTTCATCTACTCGATCCATCACAGAGCGTAGCCAAAGAGCCAGCCTTGCACATCGAAACCGTCACCCCCAGCGACTCAACTGTCCCGCGTCAGACTTTGTGGCAGGGCTCGTTTCTCGCGGGCTCTGCCCGGAGGAGTCTGATCGACCATGGTGAGACTGCCGACGCTTCCGCCGGAGGAGAAGGTCCGGATCGTGTTGTCGATCCTGGCCGGTGAGATGACCGTCGTCGAGGCGGCGGGGCTGGCGAAGATGTCCGAGCAGTCGATCGGCACCTGGAAGCGTCATTTCCTGGAGTCGGGCCACGCAGGACTGGCCGGCAAGTCCGGCCCCAGCACTCGGGAACAGCAACTCGAATCGCAGATCGTGGACTTGGCGCAGGCGCTTGGTGAGGCTGCGATAGAGCTGTGGGTGTGGAAGAAGTCCGCGGAGGACCGGCTGGGCCCTTCGAGGACCTCGAGGTGATCCGCACCGAGACGGGGGTGCCGACCGCGAGGTTCTGCCGTCTGATCGGCGTGCCCGAGCGGACCTGGCGTCGCCACCAGGCCCGCGCCCGCCAGGACGTACCGGCTCGCGGACCGTGGCCGCGCCCGGCCCACGCTGGCGCATCCGGCCTGGGGCCACCGCAAGGTCTAGGCGATGTGCCGCCACGACGGCCACCTCGTCTCACAGGCCACCGTGCTGCGGCTGCTGCGGGACGAGGGCCTGCTGCTTGAGGCGAACTACCAGCGGGAGCGGCGCGAGCTCGCCGCCCGCCGCAAGGCCGCCTTCGCGACCAAGCCGACCGGGCCGAACCAGGTCTGGCAGCTGGACTCCTCCGAGTTCGAGACCGCCTCGGGCGGCACCTGGCGGCTCGCGGGCTACCGCGACTACCGGTCGAAGTACGAGCTCGGCTGGCACGTGTCGCCCACCGCGAACCAGCACGACACCATCGCCGCGATCAAACTCGCCATCAAGGAAGCGGAGTCGCCAGCCGGAAGGCAGCTGGCCGAGCTCGCCCCGCGCGGTGCGGACGGGACCGTGAAGCCGCTGGTCACCATCATCACCGACAACGGCGGACCGTTCCGCTCGTTCCGCATCGAGGCCTTCATCGCCACCCGACCGGAACTGCGGCACGTTCGCACCCGGGTCCGCACTCCGGGCCAGAACGGCTCACGCGAGCGCGGCTTCGGCTCGCTCAAGTACGAGAAGCCGTTCCTCGAGGAGATACCTGACGCCCTCGACCTCGTCCGGCACGCCGAGGACTACCGGCGCGACTACAACACCGTCCGACCGCACGAGGCCCTGGCATGGAACCGGCCTCACGACGTCCACACCGGCGCCGCGGACCCGCTCGTCCCCAACTTTCCCCAACCGAAAACCTGCCACCTACT
This sequence comes from Kitasatospora sp. NPDC088783, assembly GCF_044750705.1. Classification (NCBI taxonomy): domain Bacteria; kingdom Bacillati; phylum Actinomycetota; class Actinomycetes; order Kitasatosporales; family Streptomycetaceae; genus Kitasatospora; species Kitasatospora sp. NPDC088783. The sequence goes on along the minus strand of NZ_JBIVKJ010000007.1, from coordinate 250,319 downwards.
TGACGCACGACACCACTTACTGCTCTGCGAGAACGGGCTGGATCATGGTTTCCAGATCTTCCGGCCCGATGGCCCGCAAGGCACGGGCCGCCATGTTCCCCTGGCGGTCGATGATGATCGTCGTCGGGATCGCTTGCGGGTTGAGGCTGTTCTTGGGGAACTTGAGGATCTCGGCGCCGTCCGGGTCGTAGATGCTCGGGTAGGTGACCCCGAAGTTCTTCTCGAACGCGACGGCGTTGGCGGGGTCGGTGTCCCGGGTGTTGATGCCGAGGAACTGGACCTGATCACCGTACTTCTGACTGGTCGCCTGTAGGCCCGAGGCCTCCCTGCGGCAAGGGCTGCACCAGGAGCCCCAGACGTTGAGGACGACCACCTTGCCGCGATAGTCGGAGAGCTTGAGGGCACCGCCGCCGTCCACATTGACACCGGTGATGTCCGGAGCTGGTGTGCGCCGCCCAACTGGCGCCTCGGCCAAGCCCTTCTTGCCTGTGACGAAACCGTTGCCATCGCCGCCACCTGAACTCGATGACGAGCATCCTGCAAGAAGAAGCGCGGAAAGAGCTGAAGCGGTTCCGCGGGCGTATAGGCGGGTGCGGGCTTGTCGAGACATGCAGCGATCCTCTCATACCGCCAAGACGGCACCGCACCACGGCTACACATATAGACAAAATGTGGGCAAATTTAAAGAACTCGGGGAAATGTAAGCAAAATCTAAGATTGCATCCAAATTGATAAATCCGTTGATTCTCGACGGCCGGGTGTGATCGAATGAATTCAGTCGGAGCCGGACCATTGTCCTGCCCGGCCAAGAGGGAAGAAGTGGGCGATTCGCCCCATTGATCTGGGGGTTTTAAATGTCATTTGCAGGGAAGCGCTTGGGGGCAGCTGCCGCGACGTTGGCGATTGCGGCGACCGTCTCGATCCTTCCGACGGGAGATGCCTCGGCCACGACTTTCGGCAGCCGACTCATCAATGTCAACTCCGGCAAGTGTCTCGAAGTCACGGACTGGAGCACCGCCAACGGTGCCGGTATTCGACAGTGGGACTGCACCGGCGGCGCCAACCAAAACTGGACCTGGGACGGCCAAGGGCGCTGGGTGAACCAGTACAGCGGCAAGTGCATGGAGATCAAGGACTGGAGTACTGGACCGGGCGGAGTGGCCGACCAGTGGGATTGCACTGCTGGCGCTAATCAGAAGTGGGACATCCTCAGCGCCGACGGCGGCAGCTACCAGTTCATACAGAACCGGAACAGCGGCCTCTATCTCGAAATTCTCGGGTGGAATACGCAGAACGGGGCAGTTGCCGACCAGTGGAGCCTCAGCAGCGGTGCCAACCAGAAGTGGAACTACACGTAGCCATCAGGGGGCGCCGCCGCCCGGATCGGAATCCCATAAAGAAGAATTCGAGTTTCCCACGTTTCCCGGTCGAGTGAAATAATCCGCACAATTTTTGACTCGGATTCGAGAGACTGCTTCACGTGAGCCGGTTCGCGATCTGGAGAATATCGGCATGATTTCCGCACTGCTGAACTGATTTTCTGGGATTCCTCCACCGGAACATCTTTCGCGCCGCCAATGCGATGGTGAGGGGCGGACGAAGGCGCTGAGCGTGGAAGGCTGATGGCCAGATTGTCATTCAAGGCCGGCGAGCCCCCGCGTCCTTCGGCGCGGGGGCTTGCCGGTTCTGCCGCCGATTTCCCCGGTATGCCGCTATGCCGCGCCTGTGTCAGCCGCCATAGCGCGGATATGACGGATGCGTGAGCGGAGGTCGAACTGCATACCGGCCCGGATTCAGGCACCACCCCTCATCTCGCCTCGCAGGGCCTCCCTTGAGCAGGCTGAACACCAAGGCTGGTATCCGCCTCGCCGTAGACCGAGCCTCGGCACATCTAGCATGGGCGCAACTCGGCGTGGGCTTCGTGGTCGCGGAAGCCCTCGACCACGGGGGTGCCGCGCGGGCCGCGCTCGACGTAGGCAAGCAGGCCGGCCAGCTGCGTGTGGGCTCGGAACCTTGATCGGTTCCGAGCCCACGTCTTTTTCATGGGTCAGGAGGTCGCGTAGAGTGCGGCGACCTGTTCGGTGCTGAGGGTGTAGGGGTAGGTGCGGGCGTCGGCGACGTTGCCGGCGGTCTTGTTGTCGAGGCTGCCGTCGGGATAGCGGTTGGCTCCGATGGTGAGGTTGCCGGTGGACGCCCAGGTGGACGGGACCACGGTGGAGCCCGCGTAGGTGCCGTTGACGTACAGCGTCATGGTCTTGCTCGTCGCGTCGTAGGTGCCGACGAGGTGGGTCCACTTCCCGGGGACGGCCGGGGAGTTGGCCGCGGCGGTGTAGTAGGCGGTGGCGGCGCTGTCGGCGGAGGTGCCGACGAACGCCCAGGTCCCGGCCGACTTGCTGTACTGCAGGTAGAAGGGGCTGCGGGTCTGGGCGGTCTGGGACATGACGGTGGAGAAGTCGTCGGTGTTGTCGATCTTCGCCCAGACGCTCACGGTGTAGCTTCCGGTGGTACCGGGGCTGGCGATGTTCGGGCTGAGCGCCCCCGCGCCGGTCCGGCCGTCGGCGCTGGCGAGCCCCGCGGAACCGGCCAGCCTGGTGCCTGACGGGGCGTCGGTGCTCCAGGTGACGCTGCCGATCGGGTTGGCCGCGATGCCCGTGCTGCCGGCCGCGTCGGTGCCCTTGACGGTCGGGTCGAGGAGCCACTGGCGGTCCCGGGGGCTGAGCGAGGTGACCGGGGTCCTGTTGGTCCGGTCGGTCGTCACCCCCACCCAGGTGGTGACGCGGCTGGTGGAGCCGACGAAGCCCCAGAGGTCGGGGATGTCGTCGCCGTTGAGGTCGCCCACCGCTCCGACCTGGGGGAACGCGGCCACGGTGAGACCGGACGCGAGGCGGCCGACCGGGCTGGCGGTCAGGCCCGTGACGGTGGTGTAGGCGACCCCGTCCGCAGTGGTGGCGGAACCGAAGGCCAAGGCGTACTGGTAGACGTCGCCCGCGGTCACCGTGCCCGAGGTGGCGCGGGCGCGCACCCAGAGCGCCGGCTTGCCGTCGGCGAGGGTGTTGCCGGGGACCATCAGGTCGTAGTTGCCCCAACTGCCGTCGCTGGTGAGTTTCGTGGGCGGACCGAAGTACGTGGCCTTGCCCGCCGAGTTGGTCCTGGTGGTGCCGAGGTTCGGGTAGTACCAGAGATTTCCCTGTTCGACTGCGAGGACACCAGTGCGCTTGCTGGGGTCAGTGGGTTTGAGGGTGGCGTCGTCGGAGCCGATCGGGGTGATCTGGCTGACGGTGGCCCAGGAACCGATGCTGCCGTAACCCGTGCAGTTCTGGACGCAGTCGGGCCGAGCGAGTGTCACGGCGGCGGCGAGATCGAATTTCCCGTTGTCCAGTTGGTTGTTCGGGTAGTAGAAGAGCTCGATCCCTCCGCCGTTTCCGTCCGTGCCGGGGTCCTTGTGGACGAACAGGCTGTCGACGTTGTCGCCTCCGTCGATCGTGCCGCGGTGGCTGGTGCGCAGGTCCTTCCAGGAGCTGCCGGGGGGCGCCTGGCCGACGGTGGCCGCGGCCGGCGCCGCCGCGAAGTCGACCCCCTGGCCGTAGTCGAGGAGCCGGCCGTCGTCGCCGGCGGCGAGGATGTCGGGGTAGCCGTCGCCGGAGACGTCGCCGTAGGCCAGGGGGGTCGGGGACCACGGGACGGAGAAGGTGTACGGGGTGAGCTGGGTCTTGTTGCCGGCGTTGTCCTCGACCTGGACGTAGACGGTGTTGGTGCCCCAGTGGGTCGGGGTCACCGGCAGCTGGGTGACCGGCAGTTGTGCGGGCAGGGTGCCGAAGTACGCGTGCTGGACGTACGGGTCGCACATGCAGGGGTTGAAGCTCCAGTGCACGGCGGCGACGCCGGAGTGCTGCAGGCCGGCCGGGAGGGCGTCGGCGGCGGTGAACGGGATCGTGCCGCTCTGGCCGACGTGCAGGGTGGTCGTCTGGCCGTTGCCGGCGGGCGGGAACTGGGTGGACAGGTCGGTGACGGCCGGGCCGTCCGCGCTGCCGGGGAGGGAGAGGGTCGGGGGCGTCAGGTCGACGCGGAAGTGGCAGGTCGGGGTCGGGCTGCCGCGCAGCAGGCCGTCGTCGCCCTTGGCCGCCCAGCCGTAGCTGTGGCCGTCCTCGAGGAAGCCGGCGGGCACCGGGTAGCTCGCCTGGTTGCCGGAGGTGACGAAGCCGCTCCAGCCCTCGGCGGACTTGCCGGTGTGCAGGTCCCAGATGCTCGCCCATTCGGTCAGCTGGCCCTGGTTGGGGGAGCGGACGGTCGAGCTGAGGCTGAGGTCCTTGGAGGTGATCCAGCCGAAGGAGGACTCCGGGACCTCCGCGCAGGACTCGAGGTCGGGCGCGTTGGGCACGCCGGTGCGCGGGGTGATCGGGCTGGTGCGCGGGTTCTGCGGCACGTCCGGGTACTTGTCGTACAGGACGCCGAGGCTGGCGCCGGTGGTCAGCCGTTTGAAGGCGTTGACGTCGCTCTCGTTCGCGGTGGCGATCTGGAAGCTGATGCTGCCGCCCGCATTGCTCCCGACGACGCCCGTCACGTCGTAGTTGAACGGGATGTTGCCCCCGCAGCCGGACGAGCCGGTACCGCCGATCTGCCGGGCCCCCAGGTAGTCCCGCCTGGTCGGCTGGGTGTTCCAGGTGGTGCCGTTGGCCAGGTTGTCGGTGCGGTAGGCGGTCACGTCGTACGTGGTCGTGCAGGACCAGTTCGCCGAGTACCGCTGCTCCAGGTTCAGCTGGGCGTAGTCGACCACCGCGCCGCCCAGCGCGGAGAGGTCGAAGCGGTAGTAGGTGTGGTAGGTCGACGCCGGGCTGCAGGAGCCGCCGGCCGGGTAGGAGCCGCACCGGCCGATGCCGGGGTAGTCCGAGCTGCTGCTCCCGGTGTGGTTGTCGTTGTTGAGGGTGGGGTAGGCGGACTGGACCCAGTTCCAGAGGTTGTTGCCGACCGAGGTGGGCGTCCACGCCGGGTCGATGTACCAGGGGCCGGTGCCGCTGGCGAGCAGGTCCTGGTCGGGCGTCAGGGTGATGCCCGAGGAGTCCGTGGTGACCGGCATCCGGGCGACGCGCGCTCCCTGCCCCGGTCCGTCGGCCGAACTCCCGGCGAGGGGCGGCTCCGTGGTGTCCGAGCCGCCCGCGGTCGCGGCGGCGGCGGTGCGCGTGCGGGCGGCGGGAGCGCCCGCCGTGGTGGCCTGGCTGCTGTCCCACATCATCGGCGCCGGCGCGTGCCAGAGCGTCCTGCCGTCGGACGCGGTGGCGGTGAGGTTGTCGCCGGCGTCGGAGGAGACCGCCACGCCCGTGGTCCGGGTGCCGAAGCGGAGCGACTTGAGCGCCGGATTGGCCGCCGCCGCCGCCGACTTCAGGACGAGGACGGTGGTGAAGCCACCGAACTTGGTCGCGGTCACCTTCAGTTCGGTGTCCTGGTCGACGGTGTAGGTCAACGAGTCGCCGCTGACCCGGGGCGCGGACAGCGGCAACGGCGAGGTGAGGGAGAGCTGTTCACCACCGGGAGCGGTCAGGGTGGCGAGCTGGTCGCCCCCGCCCTTCGACAGCCGCAGGCCGCTGGGAGAGACCCGGGGCGAGTAGCTGCCGTCGGGGTTCGCCACCAGGGTGGCGTCCAGGTCGGCCCACTGGCCGTCCTTGCGCATCCGCTGCTGCTCCAGGTGCAGCGACTGGTACAGGTGGCCCTGCGGCGTCGCGTCGGTCTCGCTGAACTCGGTGGTCAGCCCGGGGACGGGCACCTGGGCGCCGGTGGACTTCGCCGAGGCCAGTGCCCGCTCGGCCTCGGACGACGCCTGGGAGGCATCGAGGTGCGACCGGTCGGCCGCCGCGACCTGGTCGGCGGTCAACCCCTCGGTCGCGGCGTGGGCGTGGGGAATCGAGGCAGGTAGTGCGCATGTCCACAGGGCCACCAGAGCGGCGAGTGACACGCGGCCGCTGAGGGGGCGGCGAGGGCGCAGGGCCATGGGCGATCTCCAACGGAAGACTCCCGCCCGGTCGGGCAGAGGACTGGGGAATGATCGGTCATGCCTCTGACCGGACCAAACGATTACCGGTCGGCTATGGCCCCTTTGTGAAGGTGTGGGCGATTGGCGCGAGACGTGAGATGAATCACGTACACGATCTGTCCAATATCTCCCCTGCGGATTTCACCGACGCCGTAAAGTCCTCCCGCCCATCGAGGGCGCACGACTCTGACGCACCGACACACCGGCCAACGGGCCTGCAGGAGGGGACAGAACGGTGTCGCAACAAGCGAACCGAAGGGTTTCGGCCCGAAGAGGAACGCGACGACGGGACGGCTCACGGCTGCCGGTCATCGCTGTCAGCACGTTGGCGGTCATCGCCTCGCTGCTGGGCCCCGTGAGCCTCGCGGCTGCGGCCGACGACTCGAACAAGATCTGGGAGCCGCCGGACTCACCGATCACCCTGACCCCGTCGATCCCCGTCAGGGACGCGGGTGTTCATGCCGCTGACGACGGCAAGCAGCGGCAGGTCGCCGCGAAGGCGGTGGAGCGCAAGGAGGTCAAGGAGACCTCTGCGACCATTGATCTGGCGAAGGCTCGCTCTGCCGCCCGGGTGCAGGCGACCGGCCTCCCGGTGTGGCTGGCACCGGCCGATCCGATGGCGCCGCGCGTCGAAGCGGCTTCGGGGTCGGTCGACGTCACGCAACTGTCCTCCAAAGCCGCTGGCGCGGCCGGCGTCGACGGCCTACTGGTGAAGCTGGAGCCCAAGAACGTCAAGGGTGCCGACAAGGTCCAGGTGGCCCTGGACGTCTCGGCGCTCGACGCCGCGAGCGCCGGGGCGTTCTCCCAGCGCGGCCGGCTCGTCCTCCTCCCCTCCTGCGCGCTGACCACCCCGAACGTCCAGGCGTGCCGCACCAAGACCCCGGTGGCCGCGCACATGGACGCCGACCGCAAACAGGTCCTGGTCGACGTCGACCTGTCCGCCCAGGCGGCCCCCTCGCCGCAGTCGGCCTTCGCGGCGACCGGCGCGCAGCCGGGCGCGGGCCCGGTGCTGCTGGCGCAGGACACGACCGCCTCCGGCGGCGGCGGCGACTACAAGGCGTCCGACCTGAACCCGTCCGCCGGATGGAGCGCGGGCAGTTCCAGCGGTGGAATGACGTACTCGTACGCCGTGCAGAGCCCACCCACGCTCGGCGGCCAGATCCCGACGGTCAGCCTCGGCTACAACTCCTCCTCCGTGGACGGCAAGACGTCGGCGACCAACTCGCAGGCGTCCTGGATCGGCGACGGCTGGGACTACACCCCGGGCTTCATCGAGCGCACCTACAAACCGTGCGACAAGGCCGGGATCACCGACTCGGGCGACCTGTGCTGGGCGGGCCAGAACGCGACCATGTCGCTCGGCGGGCACTCCGGTCAGCTGGTCCGCGACGACAACAGCGGCGTGTGGCGGCTGAAGGACGACGACGGAACGAAGATCGAGTTCCGCACCGGAGCGTCCAACGGCGCGGAGAACGGCGAGTACGTCAAGGTCACCGACACCTCCGGCAACGCCTACTACTTCGGCGCCAACCACCTGCCCGCCGCGGACGGCAGCGGCGTGACCGGCACCGGCCCGGCGACCAACTCGGTCTCCACCGTGCCCGTCTACTCGCCCGCCGCCGGCGACCCGTGCAACGCCAAGACCTGGTGCCAGATGGCCCAGCGCTGGGGCCTGGACTACATCGTCGACGCCCACGGCAACCTGGTCACCGTCACCTGGTCCCCCGAGACCAACTCCTACTCCCGCGGCGGCGGCCAGAACAAGGGCACCGGCACCCGCACCGCCTACGTGCGCGCCAACCTGCCCGCCCGGATCGCCTACGGGCAGCTCCTCGGTGAGCAGCTCGCGGCCGGCGGCACGCTGGAGCCCGCCGCGCGGATCGACTTCAAGACCGCGGAGCGCTGCCTGGCGGACGAGTCCTTCGACTGCGACCCGGCCAAGCGGACCGTCGCCAACAAGCTGAAGTGGCCCGACGTCCCGGTCGACCAGGAGTGCAAGGCGGACGGGGCCTGCACCAACGTCGGCCCCACCTTCTTCACCACCCGCCGCCTGGTCGGGATCGACACCGCCGTCCGCAGCAACAACACCTGGAAGGACGTCGACTCCTACGTCCTGACCCAGAGCTTCCCGCCGACGGGCGACGCCGGCGGCGAAGTCCCGCTCTGGCTCGACCGGATCCAGCGCACCGGCAAGGCGTCCACCGCGGACTCGCCGTCCGTCCCGCTGCCGCCGGTCTCCTTCGGCTACCAGATGCTGCCCAACCGCGTCGACGGCGTCGCCTCCTCCGCCAACGGAGCGACCTTCCTCGACAACCACCGCCCCCGCATCGACATGATCCAGACCGAGACCGGCGGCACCCTCCACGTCGACTACGAACTGCCCGGCTGCTCCCGGCTCCAGAACGTCATGCCGCGCGCCGAGGACGACAACGACATGGCGTGCTTCCCGGTGAGGTGGACCCCGCCGGGCTCGCTCGCCGGATCCGACCCGATCCTCGACTGGTTCAACCACTACCGGGTCAAGGCCATCTACACCGAGGACTTGACCGGGACCGCCAACAAGGACACGGTCACCGCCTACACGTACGGCAAGGCGGCCTGGCACCGCGACGACAGCGAATACACCGACCCCAAGTCCCGCACCTGGAACGACTTCCGCGGCTTCGCCACCGTCACCGCTTCCGTGGGCTCGAACGACAGCCCTCAGACCAAGACCCGCACCACCTATCTGCAGGGCATGAATGGCGACAGGACTCGCACCGGAACCCGTTCCGTCACCGTGGCGGACGTACTCGGCGAGTCCGTCACCGACGACGACTGGCTGTCCGGCCAGGTCCTCCAGAGTGAAACCTTCGACAACGCCGCCGACACCGCCGCCTCGGCCGTCACCGTCAACCGGCTCACCGCCCCGCAGAGCACAGCAACCCACACGAAGACCGGAAGCACCACACTCGACACGCCGCTGATCGCACGCTACGCCGACACCGTCAGCACCAGCACCACCAAGACGAAGAAGACCGACGGCTCGGACCAGGTCACCAGCACCATGACCACCAAGGACCCGGCCGCCAACAACCGCGTCACTTCCGTGCTGACCAAGGCCACCGCTCTGCCCGACACCTGCGTGCGCACTACGTACGCCACCGGGCCCGACCCGCAGCGCACCGACCTGGTGGCCGAGACGCTGATGGTCAGCGGCACGGGCGCCTGCACCGCCAAACCGGCCGCCGGCAACACGCTCTCCGGGGCCCGCGCGTTCTACGACGGCAAGCCCTACCAGCAGGCGGGCGCCACCGCGGACCCGACGAGCAGCCAGGTCCTCGGGTCCTTCGACGGGACGGGCACCGCCTGCTACGTCGCGACCAGCACCACCACGTACGACACCTACGGCCGCGTCGCCAACGCCACCGACCTCCTCAGCACCGACGCGCAGCACCCCAAGGGCACCGCCACCACGACGACCGCCTACACGGTGGCCGCGGCGGGCGAGCTCCCCACCAGCGTGACCTCCACCAGCCCGGCACCGGGCAGCACCGGCACCTGGAGCGCCGTCACCACGCTGGACCCGCGCCGCAACCTGCCAACGGCCGTCACCGACGCCAATGGCAAAACCGTCAACGAGGCGTACGACGCGCTCGGCCGACTGACCGAGGTCTGGCTGCCCGGACGTGCGACGAGCGCCTCGGCCAACCTCACCTACGCGTACGCGCTCGACCCCGACCGCAAGGTCCCCACCTACGTCACCAGCAGCAGTCTGACCAGTGACACCACCCCGCCGACCTACCACCGCTCCATCGCGATCATGGACGGGCTCGGCCGCGTTCGCCAGACCCAGGGGAACGCGGTCGGCACGGGCACCTACACCGGTCGACTGATCTCCGACACCCTCTACGACTCGCACGGGCGCGCCTACAAGACCAACGCGCCCTGGTTCAACTCATCCGGGCCGTCCGGCGCCCTGGTCGTCCCGGACACGGCTCCCGGCCAATCCGCGGACGACGTCATCCCGTCGCAGACCGTGCTGGCCTTCGACGGCCGGGGACGGACGGTCGCCTCGACCTTCCGGTCGATGGGCGCCGACCAGTGGTCGACCACCACCGCCTACCCGGGCGCGGACCGCGTCGACACCACCCCGCCCAAGGGCTCCGCACCGACCACCACCATCACGGACGCCCGGGGCCGGACCGGCGAACTGTGGCAGTACGGCACGGCCACCCCGACCGGACAGGCCGCCGACGCCACCATCACCCGCTACACCTACACCGTCGACGGCAAGCCGCTGACCCGCAAGGACGCGGCGGGCAACACCTGGTCCTACGAGTACGACCAGCGTGGCCGCCAGACCAAGGCGACCGACCCGGACACCGGAGTCTCCCTCCAGACCTGGGACGACGCCGGGCACCTCACCTCGACCACCGACGCTCGCAACACGACCCTGTCCTACACGTACGACCTGATTGGCCGGAAGACCGGGACCTTCCAGGACGGCACCGGCGCCGCCAACCAACTAGCCGCCTGGACCTTCGACACCCTCGCCAAGGGCAAGCCCGCCTCCTCGACCCGCTACACCAGCGGCGCTAACGGCCCGACGTACACCACGGCCGTCACCGGATACGACAACGGCTACCGCCCCACCGGGACCACGGTCACCATCCCCGGCACCGAGGTCGGTCAGGCCGCCGGAACGACGTTCACCTACACCACCTCCAGCACCTACGACCAGGTCACGGGCAACGTCCAGAACACCAAGCTGCCGGCCGTCGGCGACCTGCCCAGGGAGGAGCTCGGCTACTCCTACGGCATCGACGGGATCCTCCAGAGCTACAGCGGCCTGGTCTGGTACCCCGGCCAGACCAACACCAGCGTGGTCTACGACCGGCAGAGCCAGGTCGACGCCTTCGGGCGCCCGACCAGCACGGTCGTCAACCCCTACGGCACGCAGGTCGTCGCCCGGACCGTCTACGACCAGGCGACCGGGCAGACCCTCAGCCAGAGCGTCGACCGGCAGACCCAGACGGCCGCCCCGACCCAGCTCACCGCGTACACCTACAACCCGGCCGGCCGGGTCACCTCGATCACCGACACCCCCGACAACGCGCCGGCGCTGGCGGACCGCCAGTGCTTCAGCTACGACGCGCTCGGCCGCCTGACCACCGCCTGGACCGACAAGGGCGGCATCACCACCCCGGCGGCCGGCGAGCACAAGGCGCTCTCGCAGGGCGCCTGCACCAACACCACCCCCACCAGCGGCGCGGTCGCCCCGGCGACCAACACCGTCGGCGGCGGCAACCCGTACTGGCAGGACTACACCTACGACGTCACCGGCAACCGGACCAGCCGGACCGACCACGCGGTCGGCAGCTCGGCGCCCGTGGTGCTGAACCCGTCGCAGATCACCCAGACCGCCGCGGCCGGCGACGCCGGCCAGAGCTGGGGCGTCGCCCTGGCCGACGGCAAGGTCTGGACCTCCCGTCAGAACGCGGACGGCACCTGGGGCCTGTACACCGACCTGATGGCCCAGGCCGGCCCGCTCAGCTCCGTCACCTCCGTCTCGGCCGCCGTCAGCAACGGCCAACTGCAGGTCATGGCGGTCGCCGGCGGCAAGATCTGGCACACCCTGCGCAAGGCGGACGGCACCTGGCAGGCGTGGGGCGACGTGTCCAGCGTCGTCGGCGCGCTGGCCTCGCCGAGCCAGCTCGCCCTGACCGCGACCTCCTCCGGCCTGGAGGTGCTCACCTTCTCCGGCGGCAAGCTCTGGCACACCCTGCGCAAGGCCGACGGCACCTGGCAGACGCAGGGCTGGGGCGACGTGTTCAGCGTCGTCGGCACCCTCTCCAACCCGACCCAGATGGCCGCCGCGGCCACCGGCTCGGGCCTGGAGATCGGCATCTCGGCGGGCGGCAAACTCTGGCACACCGTCCGCGCGTCCAGCGGCACCTGGCAAGCCCAGGGCTGGGGCGACGTCTACAGCGTCACCGGCGCCCTGACCGGGGCCCAGACCGGCGCCGGACAGCTCGCGCTGGCCAACACCACCGCCGGCCTCCAGGTCGTCAACCTGGCCTCCGGCAAGCCCTGGCACGTGATCCGCAACTCCGCCGGCCAGTGGACCACCTGGGCCGACGTCACCTCCACCGCCGGAGCCGTCCCCGCCCTCACCACCATCGGAGCGGTCGGCTACGGCACCGACCTCAAGCTCCTGGGCGCGGGCTCCGGAAAGATCGACTACAGCAAGCGCAACGACAGCTCCTCCACCTGGTCCCCCTGGACGCAGCTGATCCAGACCGCGACCCCCAACACCACCACCACGTCCACCTACCCGGCCGCCGGAACGGCCAACACCCCCACCGGCGGCGGCGCCGGCACCGGCGGCGCGCACGCCCTGCTCGGCGCCTCCTCCACCGGCCCCAGCGGCGTCAGCTCCGCGAACCTGAAGTACGACGCCGCCGGCAACACCACCGAGATCGCCGACACCTCCGGCAAGACCACCTACACCTGGAACGCCGAAGGCAGACTCGCCAAGACCTCCCAGGCGGCCGGCGACACCACCTACCTCTACGACGCCGACGGCAACCAGCTCATCCGCCGCAACCCCGGCGGCAAGACCACCATCAGCCTCGGCGCCGACGAGGCCACCTACGACCTCACCACCAAGACGCTCTCCGGCACCCGCTACTACCCGATGCCCAACGGCATCACCGCCGTCCGCACCGGATCCGCCCCCGCCCTCAGCTTCCAGATCTCCGACCACCACGGCACCGGAACGCTCGCCATCGACTCCGCCACCCTCCAGGTGGCACGCCGACCCAGCGACCCGTTCGGCAACCCCCGCGGCACCCAGCCCACCACCTGGGCCGGCGACCACGGCTTCGTCGGCGGCACCAAGGACGACACCACCGGACTCACCAACCTCGGCGCCCGCCAATACCAACCACTCCTCGGGAGGTTCCTCAACCCCGACCCGATCCTCGGCCCCGCCGATCCCCAGCAGTGGAACGGCTACGCCTACAGCAACAACAACCCCGTCAGCAGCAGCGACCCGACCGGCCTGTATCGAGTGGAAGGCCAGGACGGTGGCGGCGACGGGACTCTGGCTCCGGGCACTACTGGAGAAGTCCCCTGCGACCAAAGCGAGGCCTGTAAGCAATGGCAGAAAGAGGTCGATGAGGGCACCAAGATCACTACAGCAATTCTGGACCAAATCCCGCAGGACCGCCTGAACCAGTTCCGCGACCATCTCGATTTGATCAGGAGGCTATCGCCCAAGGACTGGAATGTGCCAGGAACTTTGGCTTACGCCGCGTTGCAGAAATATGCCGAGAATGCCCTATATGGCTCACTGACTTTGAAGGATCTTTGGGACGGAGCTAAGGGAATCGCTGCCGGGCTGGTCGTCAGTCTGGTCGGGGTAGCGCTCTGTCCGGAATCGGGAGGAACCGGGTGCGCCCTGGCGGTCGGCGCAATGGCCGGATTCGCCTCGCAATGCGCAACCAACTGCTCCGACAAGGAAGCATTGGTGCTAAGCACAGTGGCGGGTGCCGCCACCTCCTACGCCGCAGTGAAGCTGGGCGGGGTCGGGGTCAAAACCAGCGGTTGCAGCTTCTCTCCCGACACTCCCGTACTGCTTGACAATGGCGAGGCGAAACCCATTGGCAACATCGCCTTGGGCGATCACGTCGAGGCGGGAGATCCCACAACCGGCGAACACGTCGGCAGCCGGGAGGTCACAGCGCTTCATGTCAATCACGATGACGACCTGATCGACCTCACCATCAGTACCCCCGATGGTGGGTCCGCAGTCGTCCACACGACCGCACGGCACCCGTTCTGGGACGACACGCAGAAGAAGTGGGTCCCGGCGGGAAATTTGGCGGACGGCGATGCACTGGAGACATCGGCGAATGTCCATGTGTACGTTCGGAGCATTGCAGTCGTTCATAGCGCCGCAGACATGTTCAACCTTACTGTCGCGGACCTTCACACGTACTATGTACTGGCGGGAGCCACTCCAGTACTCGTGCACAACGATTGCGGCCAGCCGGTATTTCGTGGAACCACCACGGGGTTTAGCGGCAGTCCTGGTACGCAAAGGGTCGGAATTACACCGACTTCTTCCGATCCGGGTGTGGCAACTATCTTCGCGACACACTCGGAACAATTCGGCGATTCGGTTGTTCAGATTGCCACTCCTAGCGACCTATCCGGGGTTGCGACCTATGAGGGTTACATTGCATCGGAGGCCGAGGTGGGCGTTGAGCTATCTCCTGGCGACTTTGCTCGGCGCGCCAGCATTGAGATACCAGCATCAGTCGCACGAGGAATTCTAGGACGAATGGGAATATCGGTGCCATCAAGAATTGGAGTTGAGGATCTTTCACCTCTTCTGGCGAATACTCCAAAGCTGACCTCAGAGCAAGTCTCACAGTTCATCGGAGAGGCAAGGGCATACGGTGGCTGACAAGATCCTCGGACTCGAACGAGTAGAAGTGGCGTCAGACGCCGGAGCAGTATGCATTGTTCGCTGCCTGCAGGGAACTGTGTCAGTGGGGGATATTTTTCATGCAGGAAAGAGGCGCGATTCCGACGAAGCCGTGAGCTTTGAGCTGACTGTCGAGTCGATCTGGCGATATGGGCAGCCCGTCGAATTTGTCGACGCTCCGCATGGGGCGAAGGTCCGATTCCTTGGCGCCTCGGCCGGGGGCCTCGGTGGCTGTTCGCAGATCGCGGATGGCGACCTCTAGGATCTGAGTTGTCTACAGTTCTAGTAGGACTGGTTAGGCAACAAGCCTTATTGACTGTCGCGACATAGCACGGCGGCCCCACCGGGAACAGCTTCCGATGGGGCCGCTCGACGTCTCTGACGGCAGTAATTGACGGCAATGTCAATGGACGGGTGCTGAACAAAGCGGGGCGGTGCCGTCGTCGGGCTGGTTGGAGGACTCCGAGCGCTCGCCGATGGCACGGCCGAGGAGGTCGATGGCGTCGCGCTGGAGGCAGAGGCGGACGTGTGACATTCCCCTCATAGCGTGGAGTCGTGACCAGAGGGGAAGTTGAGGATCATGGCGGGGAAGAGACGCTCGTACGATGCAGAGTTCCGCGCGGGGGCGGTGCGGATCGTGACGGAGACCGGGAAGTCAGCCGCGGAGGTCGCGCGGGACCTTGGTGTGCAGCCGAGCACGCTGCAGAACTAGTTCCACCGCGCGCAGGCCCAGGCGGACGCGAACGCGGCGGGAGGTCTGGGCGAGTCCGAACGTGACGAGCTGCGCCGGCTGTGTGAGGAGAACGCCCGGCAGCGCAACGGCAGCGCAAGGAGATCCCCGAGCTCGGGATGGAGCGCGATGTCCTCAAGCGATCGGTGGTCCTGTGGGTGAAGGAGGCGACGAAGTGACGGTTGCGGGCTTCATCGCCGCACAGAGGACCGAGCACGGCGTCCCGCACACGATCGCCTGCCGGACCCTGGGTGTGTCCGGGTCCTGGTTCTACAAATAGCGCCGCCGGCCGGCCCAGCCGACCGTCCGCGAGGCGCGGAGGGCTGAACTCGCCGAGCGGATAAGGCACTTCTTCGCCGCTTCCGGCGACACGTACGGCTCGCCCAGGATCACCCTGGACCTGTGGGCCGAGGGCTGGCAGGTTTTCCGAGAACACCGTCGCCAAGATCATGGCCGAGCTGAGCCTGCAGGGCCGCAAGCCGCCGCGCCGGCGCCGGTCGCTGACCCGCCAGGGCAAGCGGAGGGTAACCCGTGACCTGGTGCATCGCCACTTCGATGCCGTAGCGCCGAACGTGCTGTGGGTCGGCGACATGGCCGAGATCGACACCGGTGAGGGCAAGCTCTACCTGGCCACCGTGATCGACCTGTTCTCGCGCCGTCTGCTCGGCTACGCGATGGGCGCCCACCATGACGCCGCGCTGGTCAGCGCCTCGCTCAGGATGGCCGCGGCCACCAGGGGCGGCCAGGTGGACGGCGTGATCTTCCACAGCGATATGGGCAGCGAATACAGCAGCCGGGCCTACAACGAGCTGTGCGACCGTCTCGGAGTCGTCCAGTCCATGGGGCGCGTCGGATCGGCGCTGGACAACGCCGCGGCCGAGAGCTTCCACTCGACGATCAAGGTCGAGTACATCCACCGGCACCGCTTCGCGACCCGGGCCGAGGCCCGGTTGAAGATCGCAGCCTGGATCACGGACTCTACAACACCCGGCGCAGGCACAGCGCGGCCGGCGGCCTGCCACCCGTCGAGTTCGAACGGATCATCAGCAAGGCACGACCGAGGCCCATCAGAAGGCCCCGGCCGCATAGTCAAGGACTGCACGATTACAGGGGATTGACAATCAGCCTCTCCCCCAGGGCCATGGCGGCCCTTCACCGCCAAGCCGCGATCCAGATGAACGCCCATTCACAAGGCCGGCTCGAAGGAATCGTCTTCCCCCGCCCCGACGGCCAGCCCCTGCGCCCGCAATGGCTGTTGAACCAGCTCCGCAAACGCACCGCCGAACTCGGCCTACCCACCATCGGCCTGCACAACCTGCGCCACACCGCCGCCAGCATCATGATCGCCGAGAACGTCCCCCTCGCCGTCATCTCCAAGACGCTGCACCACACCACCCTCGCCATCACCATCAACCTCTACGGCCACCTCCTCAAGGACTCCGCCGACCAAGCCGTTGCCGCACTCAGCAGCGCACTCGACCAAGCGGACAAGCGCTGCGAAGGCGCCACCGATACGGGACAGGTCACCGCCCTGGCTGCCTGACCCCGCGCTGCCGGAAGTGCGGGAAATCCCTGCGGTGTCGTACGGGACCGCCGGTATCCTCCCGGTGCGGGTCAGCACGTGGAACGCCGCCCCGCAGCATCGGGTACGGAGGGGTCCTCGTGATAGATCTCAGCAGTTACGAATTGGTATGGCCTGCCGATCTGTTCGTTGCCGAGGCCGGCCGCATCATGGGACCTGGACGGGGCAACTGGGTGTCGCGGGCCGAGTGGCTGCTCACGGAGGCGTTCCAGGGATCGAGCTGTCGCGCGTCAGACTTTGTGGCAGGGCGCGTTTCTTGCGGGTCCTGCTGCTTGAAGGAGTCTGATCGATCATGGTGAGACCGTCGGCACTGCCGCCGGAGGAGAAGGTCCGGATCGTGCTGTCGATCCTGGCCGGTGAGATGACCGTTGCCGAGGCCGCCCGCCGGGCGAAGGTGTCCGAGCAGTCGATCGGGACCTGGAAGCGGCAGTTCCTGGAGTCCGGCCGGGCCGGCCTCGCTGGCAAGTCCGGCCCCAGCACCCGGGAGCAGCAACTCGAAGGCCAGGTCGCCGACTTGACCCAGGCACTGGGTGAGGCCGCGGTCGAGCTGCGGGTGTGGAAGAAGTCCGCGGAGGGTCGGCTGGGCCCTTCGAGGACCTCGAGGTGATCCGCGTCGAGGCGGGCATGCCCACCGCGAGGTTCTGTCGGCTCATCGGCGCGCCCGAGCCGACCTGGCGCCGCCACCAGGCCCGCGCACGCCAAGGCACGCAGGCCCGGGGCCGTGGCCGCGGCCGGCCCGTGAGCTCGTTCACGATGCGGCCCGTCGCCACGCGCTCGCTCATCCCGCCTGGGGCCACCGGAAGGTCTGGGTGCTGTGCCGGCACGGCGGCCACCGGATCTCGCAGACGACCGTGCTGCGGCTGCTGCGGGACGAGGGTCTGCTGCTTGAGGCGAACTACCAGCGTGAACGCCGGCAGCTCGCCGCGCGGCGCAAGGTGGCGTTCGCCAGCGAACCGATCGGCCCGAACCAGGTCTGGCAGCTGGGCTTCTCCGAGTTCGAGACGACCAGCGGCGGGACCTGGCGGCTGGCCGGCTGCCGGGGCTACTGGTCGAAGTACGAGCTGGGCTGGCACGTCGCACCGACCGCCAACCAGCACGACGCGATCGCCGCGATCGAGCTCGCGCTCGCGGAGGCCGAGCGCCTCGCCGGCTCCCGGCTGGTCGATCCGGCCCCGCGCGACCCCGACGGTGCGGTCAAGCCGCTGGTCACGATCGTGACGGACAACGGCGGACCGTTCCGTTCGTTCCGGTTCGAGGCGTTCATCGCCACCCGACCGGAACTGCGGCACGTTCGCACCCGAGTCCGCACTCCGGGCCAGAACGGCTCACGCGAGCGCGGCTTCGGCTCGCTCAAGTACGAGAAGCTGTTTTTCGAGGAGATACCCGACGCCCTCGACCTCGTCCGGCACGCCGAGGAGTACCGGCGCGACTACAACACCGTCCGACCGCACGAGGCCTTGGCCTGGAACCGGCCCCACGACGTCCACACCGGAGCCGCCGACCCGCTCATCCCCAACTTTCCCGAACCCGAAAACCTGCCAACTGCTTGACGCGGAACATTTCAAGACAGCACTTGTCACAGCCGGGCTCGACAAGATGGGCGTCACCCCACACAAGCTGCGCCACACTGCTGCATCGTTGGCGATTGCAAGTGGCGCAGACGTGAAATTGGTTCAGACCATGCTCGGCCACAAGACTGCCACTCTCACCTTGGACACGTACGGTCACCTCTGGCCTGACCGCTTGGACGAGGTTTCCGACCGCCTTGACGCCCAGCGAACCAAGGCGCTAGCGAAGGCCAGGAAGAAGGCGGAGAAGGCGGAGAAGGCGGCGCGGAAGGCCCGGGAGCTCGCAGAACAGCTGGCCGCTCTGGAGGCCGGCGGGCATGCTGCGGCCTGATCCGTGCTAAATCCGTGCTGCAACGTCGGAGGCCCCTCCACCGGAGGGGTGGAGGGGCCTCTGACCTGCATCTTCAGGGTGGGCGCAGACGGTTTCGAACCGCCGACATCCGCCTTGTAAGGGCGGCGCTCTACCGCTGAGCTATGCGCCCTCGCCGAAGTGGACCGGCGCGGCCGGTCACACGACGAGTGGACAGACTACCCGGTCCGGAGGGTACTCCGCCGCCCCCTGTCCGGCGGGGGAGACGGACGGGGGGTGCCGGACGGGGCGGGTGATCGGCAAGAATGGCGGGGAAGCGGCGGGACGGATACGGAGCAGGGAGCACGTGGTGAGGGTGGCCGGCGGCGGTGGCGGGGGTCGGGGCGGCTGGTGGGGCGGTGGCCGGCGGGACGGCGTGCGTGCGGACGCCCGGGCGGCGCGGGAGGCCGCCCAGGAGTCGTTCTACGAGCTGGACTCGGCCCAGCGGGACGCGCTGCTCGCGGTGGAGACCGTGAAGTCCGCGGGCGAGCCCGCCACCGCGCGCCGGGTGGAGCAGGACTTCGCCGACCTGACCGCCCGGATCGACCAGGTCACCGTCGCCTACCTGAGCGCGCTGGACGCGGTCGACCTGGAGTCCCCCGAGACCGACCCGGGCGCGGCCTCCCGGGCCAAGCAGCAGTTGGAGCAGGCCAAGCGCGAGCTGGACGCCAAGCGGACCGAGCTGGGCACTTTCGTCAGCCGCCTGCAGCCGGTCCTCGACCACGCCGAGGCCCAGCTGATCCGGGTCACGCCCGCGGTCGAGCGGGCCAAGCAGGCGCTGCTCGCCGCGACCACCGCCCTGGAGCAGGTCCGCGGCGCGGGCCTGCGCGCGGACGACCTGGCGGCCCGGCTGGCCGAGCTGGCGCCCGAGCTGACCCGGCTCAACCAGGGCGTCTCGCAGCACGGCGTGCCCGCCACCCTGCAGCGGGCCGAGGACGTGGCCCGGCGGGCCGAGGCCGTCCGGACCGAGACCGCGCACCTGCCGGAGCGGGCCGCCGAGATCGACCGCCGGGTGGCCTCGCTGCGGACCCGGATCGACGCGCTGGAGAACCGGGCCCACACCGTCGACCCGGCGCTCAGCGAGCTGCGCCGCCGGTTCTCGACGGCCTGCTGGCAGGACCTCCAGCAGGTGCCCGCGCAGACCGCCGACGCCGTCCGCACCGCCCGCGCCAGGCTGACCGAGGCGGGCCGGGCCCGTGACGAGCAGCGCTGGGCGGACGCGACGGCCGCGATCGGCACCGTGCGCGCCCTGCTCGACACCGCCGGGGGCGCGGTCGACGCGGTCAACGACCGGTTGCAGCAGCTCAACGAAGTCCAGCACGACCCGCACCGCGAGATCGAGCGGGCCCGGTTCGCGCTGCGCGACGCCCAGCGCCTCGCGATGGCCGGCCGCCAGGCCCCGGACCCGCGCCACGCGGGCCCGCTGGACGCCGCGGTGGGCCGCCTCGACCGGGCCGTCGCCACCCTGGAGGAGGCCGGCCGGCACCCCGACTACTGGCTTTTCCTGACCGAGCTGGCCGCCGTCCGGGAGACCGCGGCCGAGGTGGTCTCGATGATCCGCGGGCACTGAACCCCGGTCGGACTCCCGGCCGCTGGGTACCCTGCTCGGTATGCCTCGCTACGACTTCCGCTGCCGCTCCTGCGGCGCCACTTTCGAGCTCAACCGTCCGATGGCCCGGGCGAACGACCCGGCCACCTGCCCGGAGGGCCACCCCGACACCGTCAAGCTGCTCTCCACCGTCGCCGTGACCGGTGCGGCGGCCTCCGCCCCGGCCCCCGCTGGCGGCGGCGGGTGCTGTGGCGGGGGCTGCTGCGGGTAGCGCGCACGGGGTGCGTACAGCGCGGGGCGCGGGGTCCCTCAGCCGAGGTGCTTGAGCATCTGCCGGAGGATCTCCTCCCCCGCGCCCACCCCGATCTCGGTGAGGGCGGTGACGCCCTCCGCCGTCCACGCGGTCTCGGCGAGTTCGCCGTGGCCGGGGCGCCAGGCGAGGTCCGCGGCGAGCAGGAGTTCGGCGTCGAGCAGGGAGTCGCCGGCCGCCAGGACGGTCTCGGCCCCGGTGCGGCGGCGCACCTCGGCGAGGGCCGCGCTCTTGGAGAGCGGGGCGGGGACGGCGTAGACCTTGCGGCCCTGGAGGGAGACCTTCCAGCCGCGTTCGGCGCACCAGGCGCTGAGTTCGGCGATCCAGCCGGGCGGGAGCTCGGCCCGTTCGACGACCAGGTAGGCGAAGAGCTCGTCGGCGACCCGCCGCTTGTGGGTCCACTCCGGGTCGGCGGCGATGGCGAGGTGTTCGACGACCTGGGCCAGCGGCGCGCTCTCGGCGTCGAGGCGGGCGCGGATCGCGCGCTGCCAGTCCTGGTCGGGGACGCCGTCGACGAGCAGGTGGCCGCCGTTGGCGCAGACCGCGTACGGCGGGGTCCAGTCGGCGGTGGGGCCGGGGAGGTTGATCCGCTCGTACTGGGTGCGGGTGCGGGTGGTGATGGGGACGACCGGGGCGAGGACCGCGATCTCGGCGAGCAGCGCGGCGGCCTGTTCGGTCATGAAGGAGAGCGCCTTGCCGTCGTGCACTTCCACCGACAGCAGCCGTGGGGCGAGCCGGTCGGGCACGTCCAGGGCGAGGGCGCGGTTGGAGTAGACGAGGGTGCGGTCGAGGTCGCTGGCGACCAGGAACTGCGGCACGGGCGGGGTCTCCTTCGTTCGGGGGCGGGGTCAGGTCTGGACGGCGGTGCCGTCCGCGCCGGTGGCACCGCGGGTGTAGCGCGGGTGGATGAGGCCGACGCAGGTGTACGGCAGGTCGTCGGTCTCCTCGACGGGGACGCCGCGCTGGGCGGCGAGCAGGCGGACGTGGTCGAGGTCGGCCCCGGCGCCGCGGCGGGCCAGGATGCGCCAGGGGACGCGGCGCAGCAGTACCCGGGTGGTCTCGCCGACGCCCGGCTTGACCAGGTTGACGCTGTCGATGCCGTACTCGGCGCTGATCCGCTCGACGGCGGCCCAGCCCTCCCAGGTGGGGGTGCGGTCGGCGGCGGCGAGCCGGGCGGCCTCGGCGGCGACGGCGTCGGCGACGGCCGGGAAGGCGGCGGCGACGGTGTCGACGAACTGGCGGGAGACGTCGCCCCCGGCCAGCTCGCGGTAGAACTTGGCGCCGTGGAACTCGTCCGGCCCGATCAGGTCGGCGCGCAGCACGGTGCGGGAGACCAGGCCGGAGACGGTGGAGTTGAGGCAGGCGGAGGGGATCAGGAAGTCGTCCCGGGTGCCGTAGGTGCGCACGCAGCCGCCGGGGTCGGCGAGGACGGCGAGCTCGGGGTCGAAGCCGGTGCCGGCCAGGGCCTCTTCGAGCTCGCGGGTGATGGCGCCCTTGCCCGTCCAGCCGTCGACGAAGACCACGTCGGCGGGGCGGTGGTGGGCGGCGAGGTGGCGCAGGGCGACCTGGTCGATGCCGCGGCCGCGGACGATGGAGACGGTGTAGTGCGGCACGTCGAGGCCGTGCGCGTGGGCCAGCCAGCGGCGGATCAGGACGCCGACGGGGGTGCCGGCCCGGGCGAGCGAGGCGAGCACCAGGTGCGGGCCGCGCTCGCGCAGCAGCGTCTCGGCGACGGCGCCGACGGCGGTGGCCAGCCGGGTGGTGGAGGCGGCCAGCGCGGTGTGGAAGAGCTGCTGGTACTCGGGGCTGGGCTGGTACTCGACGGGCAGCGACTCGGCGTAGTGGGCACCGCCGGACTGCACGGCCTCCTCGCGCTCCTCGGTGGGCGCTTCGAGGTGGACGTCGGAGAGGTCCTTGAGCAGCCAGGTGACGTCGGCGGCCGGGTAGCTGGAGAAGTCCGGGCCGTGCAGCGGGCGGGCGGTGGGCGGGGACGGGACGGTGTGTGCGGTCATGCTGTGCCTTCGACGAGTAAGGGACATGCTCGGGCAGCGGGACGTCAGGCGGGTGTCGCGGGGCGGTACGACGGGAGAACGGCGAGCACCACCCGGTCGGTGGCGGTGCGCAGGGCGGGCAGCAGGGCGGCCGGGCCGTGGTGCAGGGCGGGGGTGTCGGCGGGGTCGTCGACGACCAGGACGACGGTGTCGAAGCGGCGGGCGGGGTCGGCGCCGGGGGCGACGTTGTAGGCGTAGCGCTCGGTGGAGCGGTCGGCCGGGTCGTCGTGCGCGGCGAAGGCGAGGCGGGTGCGGATGGCGTAGCCGGGGTCGTCGAGGGCGAACACCGGGGAGCGGGTGGTGGTGGAGAACCGCACCTCGGCGTCGGGCCGGGCCTGCTGGAGGGCCCCGGCGAGCCGCAGCGGGGCGTACATCAGCTCCTCGCAGCCGAGCACCAGGACCCGGCCGGGGCGGGGGCCGACGGCCTCGGCGAGGGCGGTGCCGAGGGCGGGCAGGGCGGCGTCGAGGCGGCGGCGGTGGGCGGGGGTGAAGCCGTGCCGGCCGCCGTCGGGCAGGTCGGCGGGCCAGGGCAGGTCGGCCCTGGTCAGCTCGCCGAGCGGGCCGGTGGGCGGCGGGGGCGCGGGGGCGGCGGCGATCAGCTCGCGGGCCCGGTCCAGCACGTCCGCGGGCAGGTCGACGCCGCCGGCGGCGGTGGCGACCAGGTCGAGGCGGGCGCCGAGCTCGGCCGCGGCGGCGTGCAGCCGGGCCCGGTCGGCGGGGGTGCGCAGGTCGACCAGGGCGACGGCGACGTACCGCTCGCGCGGGTGGGCGGCGTGCAGGGCGCGGATGGTGTTGATGACGGTGGTGCCGGTGGAGAACTCGTCGTCGACCAGCACCAGCGGGCCGTCGCCGGCCAGCAGCCCCGGGTCCTCGGGGAGCAGCAGGTGGCTGGTGGCGTGCGAGTGCTCCTCCTCGAAGCCGCCGAGCGGGGCGACGCCGGGGACGGGCCGCCGGGTGGAGTGCAGGTAGGGGGCGTCGAGCCCGTCGGCGACGCTGTGGCCGAGGGCGGTGGCGGTCTCGGCGTAGCCGAGCACGACGGCGCGCGCGGCGTCCGCCGGGCCGAGCAGGTCGGCGACCCGGCGGCCGAGGTCGAGCCCGGCGCCGTGCACCGCCGCGGGCCGCTGCGGGACGTGCTTGCCCAGCACCTGGGAGACCAGCAGGTGGGCCCGCCGGGGGTTGACCCGCAGGGCGAGGCCGATCAGCCCGGTCAGCTCGGGCCCGCCGGTGAGGCGCAGGCCGAGCCGGTCGGTGACCCACTGGCCGGGCCAGGGGTCGGCCCCGACCGGCCCGGGGGCGGTGGTGTGGGTGTCGGCGGTCATCGGGGCTCCTCTCGACGGGCAGGCAGGTACGGACGGTGCGGGTGGTTCAAGCGGTACGGGCGGTGTGGACGGTACGGCTCGGTACAGCTGGTGCCAGTGGGACGGACGCGGGCGCACGGCTGTGCGGTTCGGGTTCGAGCCTACGGGGCGCGCCACCGCCCCCGGATCATCCGACCGGCCAGCGTCCGCGCACCGACCGGCCACTCCCGGCGCGCCGAACGGCCGACCCGGCCATCGACCGATCGGCTGACGCACCGTCAAGGGGCGTGCCCGTCAAGGGCCCCACCCGCCGAGGACCCGCCCGCCGAGGACCCCGCCGGTCAGCACACGCAGGCCGACAGCAGCTCCGCGAAGGTGACCTCGGGCCGGGCCACGCCGAACACCTCGGCCCGCAGCAGCACCCGCTCCGCCCAGGCCCGGTGCGGCTTGGCCTCGTTCATCTTGTTGGTGTACGCGGAGCGGCTGACCCCGCCGCCGCCGCGGTGCTGCTGCAGGATGTCCCGGGCGTCGCACAGCTCCTCGTGGGTGACCACGGACAGCGCGTGCACGGCGGCGACGTGGCTGGGGTGGATGCAGGTCTTGCCGAGCAGGCCGTTGGCCCGGTCGAGTTCGATCTCCCGGATCAGCCCGTCCAGGTCGTGTTCGATCAGCCGCTGGCGGACCCGGTCGGCGGGCGGGGTGGCCTCGGTGAACGGGGTGCGGCGCAGCTGCGGCTTGAACATCCGCTCGTGCAGCGGGAAGTACTCCCAGACCGGCCCGGTGACGGTGTACCCGGTGCCGTCGGCCCGGCCGAGCACGTTGACCACGTCGCCGATCACGCCGGCCACCAGGGCCACGTCGTAGGCGGTCAGGTCGGGCGAGCGGCGCAGCCCGTACGCGGAGCACAGGTCGGTGACGCCGAGCCGGACGGCGAGGACCCGCGGGCGGTGCTTGTCGAGCAGCCGGGCGATGCCGTGCAGCTGGTCGCGGCGGCTCTCCAGGTGGGCGAGTTCGGGCGATTCGAGCACCGGCATGACGAACAGCCGCTGCCCGGTGCGCTCCTCGGCGTCGGTCAGCGCCTCCAGGAAGGGCAGGCCGCTGTCCTCGGTGAACTTGGGCACCACGAAGCCGCTGAGCAGGCGCAGCGCGGGGCCGAGGCGGCCGGCCAGGTCGGTGATCTGCTCGGCGGCCCGGACCCGGACGAACAGCAGCGGCAGTTCGGCGTCGGCGTCCTGCCCGGCCAGTTCGGTGAGCTGGGCGACCAGGTTCTGCTCGGCGTCGTCGACCTCGTGGTCGGCGATCGCGTCCTCCAGGCAGAGCACCATCGAGACCACCCCGCGGGCGGCCTGCTTCCGGATGTCGCGGGCCAGGGTGGGCCGGGTGGCGGGGCTGTAGAGCGTGGCGCCGAGCGCGGTGGCGAGGACGGACGCCTCGCTGTCGCGGTCGAAAGCGGCGGGCTGCTCGTGAAAGAGCCGGGTGCGGACGTCGTCCGCGAGATGCCCGAAGTGGCGCAAAGTGCTCTCCCGCTGTGGTCTGGTGGGGCCCGCCGACGGCGGGAACGGCTGACGCCTCTCCCTCCATGGGACGGTCGGCGCGGCCGGAAAGTTCGCCGGAACGCCGACACCGTCGCGGGGTGCGGAGCGCCGGAGCCGTTGGCGGTTCATCGTACGGGCGGATGACCTCCGAGAAAGAGTTCGAAACATCGAATTCTCGCAAGTTTGTCTGCGCTGTCATCAGCCCAGGCGCCGCCCCGCCCCCGGAACGCCCCCGGAGCGCCCGGAAGGGGCCCGCCGCCGGGGCTCGCCGATGCCGCGCCCCGCGTTGTCCCGGGCCCCCGGCAGACGGCAGGATGGTGCGCTATGACGCACGTGATGGCGAAGGGCGCAAACATCCCGCTGACGGCCGACGCCGTCCGTGCCGTCCTGCGGTGGACGGACACCCCGGGCATCCCGGACGTGGACGCCTCGGCGCTGCTGGTGACCGACCGGGGCAAGGTCCGCGACGACACCGACTTCGTGTTCTACAACCAGCCGCGGCACCCGTCGGGCCTGGTCCGGCACCTGCCCAAGCAGGCCGCGGACGGGACGGTGCGGGACGCGCTGGAGATCGACCTGGCCCAGCTGCCGCCCGAGATCGACCGGGTGGTGCTGGCCGGTTCGGCGGAGGGCGGCGCCTTCCCCGCGGTGCCCGGGCTGCGGGTGCTGCTGTTCGACGCGGCGGCGCCCGAGGGGGCGCCCGCGCTGGCCGAGTTCGCGATCGACGAGCACGAGCAGGTGACCGCGCTGGTCGCCGCCGAGCTGTACCGCCGGGCCGGCGGCTGGAAGTTCCGCGCCGTCGGCCAGGGCTACCTGGACGGACTGGTCGCGCTGGCCACCGACTTCGGCATCGCCGTCGAGGACGAGGACGCCGCCCCGGGCGGCTCCGCGGTCGACCTGACCGACCACAGCGGCGACGTCCGCGTCCCCGGCCCGGCCGCCGAGCCGCGGCCCGCGCCGCTGCCGGTCGACGAGGACGACTGGACGATCGCCCCGGCGACGCCCGCCGCGGGCTCCCGGCCGGCCTCGGACCCGGCTCCGGAGCCGGCCCCGGCGGCGCCGGTCACCGCCCCGCCGCCGCCCGCGCTGCCGCCGACCGTCCACCACGTCCAGCAGCCGCCCCAGCCGCCGCAGCAGCCGCAGCCCGCCGGGTACGGCTACCCCCCGCCGCAGCCGGGCTACGGCTACCCGCAACCCCAGCCCCCGCAGCCCCAGGCCCAGCCCGGCGGCTACGGCTACCCGCAGCCGGCCGCCGCCCAGGGGTACGGCTACCCCCCGCCGCAGCCCCAGCCCCAGCCGCAGGGCTACGGCTACCCCCAGCAGCAACCCCAGCCGCCCCAGCACCAACCCCAACAGCCGCAGCAGCCCCAGGCCCAGCCCCCGCAGCAGCAGTCGGGCGCCCCGTTCGCCCTGCCGCCGCAGGGCCCGCAGTTCCAGCCGCGCTGAGCGCCCCGCGCCGGGCCGACCGCCGGGCCGACCGCCGCACCCCGGCGGCACCCGCTCCAGGGCCGCCCCGGCGCGGCCGGGGGGCGGCCCTCGTGACCCCGGCGCGGCCCTCGCGCCGCCTCCCCGGCGCGGCCGTCAGTTCCCGGGCTCGGACGGCGTCTTGTAGCCGCGCTCCCACTGCATGCCGAAGCCGTACAGCCGGTCCAGGTCGGACTGGAACCCGTGCACGTACCGCACCTCGCGCCGGATCGTCAGCTCGCCGTCCCCGTCGTTCTCGATCAGCACCACCGCGCACGAACGGGCCGCCGGGGCGCGCTCGTCGAGCTGGATCTCGATCCGCGGGCCGCTCTGCGGAACGATGGTGAGCACGGCCTGGGTGCGGTCGAAGGCCGGGGTGTCGTCGTAGATGTAGACGAAGATCAGCAGCCGCTTGAACTGGTCCTTCTTCTCCAGGTTGATGTGCATGGTCTCGCCGGAGGGCGCGCCCGACACGTCGTCGCCGGAGAGCTTGATGTACGGCGGCCGGTTCAGGTCACCGAACAGCCGGCCGAGCGGCTGCACCACGCCCCGGGTGCCGTCGGCGAGTTCGTACATGCAGGCCAGGTCGAGGTCGACGCTGACCGGCGCGACCCCGGCGGTGGCGGGTGCCAGCGGGCGCAGGATGCGCGGGTCGAAGAAGCGGCGCAGGGCGCCGCTCCCGCCCTGGCCCTCGGCGCTGCGGGTCGACCAGTGCAGGTTGATGTACAGGTAGCCGGTGGTGGCCGCGGTGCCGGTGATGGCGTGGTGCGGCCGGGACTTGGTCAGTGTGACCTTGAACTGCCCTCCGGTGTCGAAGTTGTTGCTGCGGTCCCCTTTCAGGAACTCCCACACCGAGACCATCGTGTCCTCCCCCAGCACCGGTACCTTCCTCGCCCTCTCCATACCCACCCGGAGGGCCCTGAGTCAACGTCAACGCCCTGGCGAGCCCTGCTGGCAGAGGGTTCGTCACTCCCGTACGATGCCCACTCCCCGGACGCGATATCGTCTCTCCGCACAGGTGTACCGTGCGTCACCTCTCTTCCCCCTGCCCTGCGGAAAGCCGAGGCCCTCCCCGCGATGAACCTCTCCTCCATACAGCTGGTCTGGGCCGTGGTAGGCGGTGCAGCCCTGCTGTTCACCGCCATCCTGGTGGCCTTCCTGCGCTTCAAGAACAACAAGCCCGACGAGTCCTCCGGCGACTCGTGGGAGCGGAGCGAGGAGCGCCGGCGCCGCAAGGAGGCCATCTACGGCGGCGCCTCCTACGTGCTGCTGTTCTGCTGCGCCGGTGTGGCCGCCGCGCTGTCGTTCCACGGTCTGGTCGGTTTCGGCCAGCAGAACCTGAACCTGTCCGGCGGCTGGGAGTACCTGGTCCCGTTCGGTCTGGACGGCGCGGCCATGTTCTGCTCGGTGCTCGCCGTCCGCGAGGCCAGCCACGGCGACGCCGCGCTCGGCTCCCGGATGCTGGTGTGGCTGTTCGCCATCGCCTCCGCCTGGTTCAACTGGGTGCACGCCCCGCGCGGCGGCGCGCACGACGGCGCCCCGCAGTTCTTCGCCGGCATGTCGATCTCGGCGGCCGTGCTGTTCGACCGGGCGCTCAAGCAGACCCGCCGGGCCGCGCTGCGCGAGCAGGGCCTGGTGCCCCGCCCGCTGCCGCAGATCCGGGTGGTCCGCTGGCTGCGCGCCCCGCGCGAGACCTACGCGGCCTGGTCGCTGATGCTGCTGGAGAACGTCCGCAGCCTGGACGAGGCCGTCGAGGAGGTGCGCGAGGAGCGCCAGGCCAAGATGGACGCCAAGCTCCGCGCCCGCAGCGCCGACCGCCGCGAGCGGGCCGAGCTGAAGGCGATCGCCCGCCAGGGCGGCGTGCTGGCCCGGGCCCGGCACGCCCGCCAGGTCCCGGCCCTGGCCGCGGCCGGTGGCGACACCCCGTCCGCAACGGAGCCTGCCCTAGCCGCCGAGGAGACCACCCTCGACCGGGTCAGCGCCTCCGCCCTGGAGCCCGCCGCCCTGAACGCCGGTCGCCGCCCCCGCGCGGCCGTCGAGTCCACCGGCAGCAGCTCGTCGTCGTCCCCCTACGCGTCGAGCAGCAGCAGCTCCTCCTCGTACGCGTCGAGCATCGACCTGACGATGGACGAGGACACCCTGTCGATGCCGAAGCTGGACTCGCTGGAGCGCAAGCTCCGGGCGATCGAGCAGCAGCTCGGCTGAGCAACCGCACCGCACGCGCCGCACGTACGAAGAGCCGCGCCCACCGGGATCGTTACCCCGGTGGGCGCGGCTCTCGTCGTCGGCGGACCGACGGTCGTCGGCGGGAGGCCGCTAGCCCTCCGCGCCCGTTCCCGCTCCCGCGTCCTCCAGCGCCTGCTGGCGCTTGTTGCGGACCATCGAGGAGGCCAGCGCCGCGCCGATGAAGGCGACGCCGATCAGGCCGGTGACGATCTCCGGGATGTGGTACTTGATCGAGGCGAGCAGGATCAGCGACAGCGCGCCGATCGCGTAGTGCGCGCCGTGCTCCAGGTACACGTAGTCGTCCAGGGTGCCCTTGCGGACCAGGAAGACGGTCAGCGACCGGATGTACATGGCGCCGATGCCCAGGCCCAGGGTGATCTGGAAGATGTCCTGGGAGATGGCGAACGCGCCGACCACGCCGTCGAAGGAGAACGACGCGTCGAGGACCTCCAGGTAGATGAAGAGGAAGAACGCGGCCTTGCCGCCGACCTTGACGATCGACTTGCCGCTGCGCTCGGCCTGCTCCTCGGCCTCCTGCTGCTCCTCCAGGCCGGATTCGAAGACCTCGGAGAGGCCGTTGACGGCGAGGTAGGTGGCGAGGCCGCAGAGACCGGCCAGCAGCACCGTCTCGGCGCGGTCACCGGCGAAGAAGCGGGAGGACAGGGCGAGCACCACCAGGGCGACGACCGAGGAGAGCGCGTCCAGCCGGCCGATCTTCTCCAGCGGCTTCTCCAGCCAGCGCAGCCAGTTGAAGTCCTTCTCCTCGAAGACGAAGTCGAGGAAGATCATCAGCAGGAAGACGCCGCCGAAGGCCGCGATGGCCGGGTTGGCCAGGTCGAGGTACTCGGCGTAGGTGTGGCCGTCGTGGGTCTTGCCGGAGTCGAGCGCCAGCTCGATGACGGTGCCGGGGCTGAGGTGCGCGGTGAGGCCGACGACCAGCAGCGGGAAGACCAGCCGCATGCCGAAGACCGCGATCAGCACGCCGACCGTCAGGAACAGCTTCTGCCAGAAGGCGTTCATCCGCTTCAGGACGGTGGCGTTGACGACGGCGTTGTCGAAGGACAGGGAGATCTCGAGGATCGAGAGGATCAGGACGACGCCGAATCCTTCGGCCCCCCAGATCAGGCCGGCGGCGATCAGGCCGGCGATCGTGATGGCGAAGGACCATCCGAACGTACGGAGGAACACGGGGTCGGTTACCTTTCTGGCTGCCGGAATTGACCGATTCCGGACTGAACTGCTGCGGTGGGCCGGATTACTGGACGTTGACGCCGAAGTCGAGCGCGATGCCGCGCAGACCCGAGGCGTAGCCCTGGCCGACGGCCCGGAACTTCCACTCGCCCTGGTAGCGGTAGAGCTCGCCGAAGATCATCGCGGTCTCGCTGGACGCGTCCTCGGAGAGGTCGTAGCGGGCGATCTCGGCGCCGTCCGCCAGGTTGACCACCCGGATGTAGGCGTTGGAGACCTGGCCGAAGCTCTGGAGCCGGGCGTCGGCGTCGTAGATGGAGACGGCGAACACGACCTTGTCGATCTGCACGGGCACCAGGTCGAGGTGCACCTGCACCACCTCGTCGTCGCCGTCGCCGTCACCGGTGAGGTTGTCGCCCTGGTGCTCGACCGAGCCCTCGGGGCTGCGCAGGTTGTTGTAGAACACGAAGTACTCGTCGCCGAGGACGCGGCCGTTGGAGCACAGCAGCGCGCTGGCGTCCAGGTCGAAGGGCGCGCCGGTGGTGGACCGGGCGTCCCAGCCGAGGCCGATCTGCACCTGCGTCAGGTTCGGCGCGGCCTTGGTGAGCGAGACGTTCCCGCCCTTGGCGAGGGTGACGGACATCGGACTTCCTCCCAGCTCCCGTCTCCGGGGCTCCCGGGGTGTGCACGCGGTGGACCGCCGCCGTCCCGCCCGGGAGGGCCGGTCCGGCGGGCGCGTCCGGCGGACGCACCCCAAGAGGTCTACGCCCCCGAGCGGCCGTGCAGTGCTGCACACCCGACTGAACTTCCTGAACTCCGCGCGGCCGCCGACCCGGTCGCCCCGCCCGGCGGCCTCGGACCGCCCCGCGCGCACCCCGGTCGGTGTGCGGATCGCCGCCGAATCTATCAAGCTCCCCCGTCCCGCCCGGCGGCCTCGCCCACCGCCCGCCGCCCCGGCCCGACGCCTCGGCGAGGACCCCGGCGAAGACCTCGCGAGAGACCGCCGGAGACCGACCGGGGGCCGCTCCGGGCCCGGCCGGTACGCTGCCGGGACCGCCGGACCAAGCACCACGCGGCACGACACACGGACGAACAGAGGGAGCACCGGAGCGATGCCGTTCGAACCGCTCGACCGCACCGACCCCGAGTCGGTCGGCCCCTACCGCCTGCTGGCCAGACTCGGCGCCGGCGGCATGGGCCGGGTGTACCTGGCCCGTTCCGCCGGCGGCCGGACGGTCGCGGTCAAGGTGGTCCGCGCCGACCTGGCCGGGGACGCCGACTTCCGCGAGCGGTTCCGGCGCGAGGTGTCCGCCGCGCAGTCCGTGGGCGGCACCTTCACCGCCCCGGTGGTGGACGCCGACCGGGACGGCCCGTCGCCCTGGCTGGCCACCGCGTACGTGCTCGGCCCGGCGCTGGACGAGGCGGTGCGCGCCCACGGGCCGCTCCCGGTGGAGACGGTGCGCACCCTGGGCGTGGGCCTGGCCCGGGCGCTGGCCGCGATCCACGCCGCCGGGCTGGTGCACCGCGACCTCAAGCCGTCCAACGTGCTGCTGGCCGCCGACGGGCCGCGGGTGATCGACTTCGGCATCGCCCGGGCGCTGGACGGCGACCGGATGACCTCCACCGGCGTGGTGGTCGGCTCGCCCGGGTTCATGAGCCCCGAGCAGGCCGCCGGGCGCCGACTGGGCCCGGCCGGCGACGTGTTCTCGCTGGGCTCGGTGCTGGTCTTCGCCGCCACCGGCCACGGCCCGTTCGACCACGCCGAGGACGGCGCGGCGCCGTCCGCGGCCTCGCTGCTGTACCGGGTGGTGCACGACGAGCCCGAGCTGTCCGGGCTGCCCGGGGCGCTGCGTCCGGCGGTCGCCGCCTGCCTGTCCAAGGACCCGGCGGGCCGCCCGACGCCCGCCGAACTCGGCGGGCTGCTGGGCGAGGCGGTCGTCCCGGCCCGCTCCGGCTGGCTGCCGGCCGCGCTGGCCTCGGACATCGCCACCCACGCCGCCGAGGTGATGGACCTGGAGGCGCCGGTCCGCCCCCGCGACCCCCGGTCGGGCTCCGCCGCCCCGGCCGTCCGCACCCCGACCGAGCGGTCCGCCCCCGCCGACCCGGGCACCGTCCGCCTGCGCCCCGGCGTCCCGGCCCCGGCCGACGCGACCACCGGCGCCGCCGCGCCGGTCGGGGACCCCACCGGGCCGATCGGGCCCGCCCCGGCCGCCGGCGGCCCCCGCCCGTCCCGCCGGGCGCTGCTGTTCGGCGGCGGCGCGGCGGTGCTGGCCGGCGCGGGCGGCCTGACCGCCTGGGCGCTGGGCGGCGGTTCGCGGCCCGGCCCGGGCCCGGACCCGGCCCCGCCGACCGGCTCCCCGGCCGTCCCGGCCGCCGCGTCGAGCGCCGCCCCGTCCCGGGCCCCCGGCGTGCCGCCGGCCCCCCTGTGGACGTACCGGACCGAGGCGAGCAACGTCGGCAGCCTCGGGATGGCCTTCTCCCCCGGCCTGCTGCACCTCGGCAACGCCGACCTGGTCGCGGTCGGCCTGGCCGACGGGAAGGAGAGGTGGATCGTCAAGGACGCGATGGCCTACCACCTGGCCTGCGCGGGCGGCACGGTCAGCTACGGCACCGTCTCCGACCTGATCACGGTGGACGCCGCCACCGGCACCGTGCTGTGGAAGTACCGCTCCGAGCGCGGGAAGCCGAACGGCACCCAGATCGCCTCGGACACGGTGCTGAACGCCGACGACCGGGCGGTGTACGCGATGTGCTCCTACCTCCAGCTGGACGCCCAGGCGCTGCCCGACGCGGGGGCCAGGACCGGCAAGGGGATCATGGCACTGTCCCGCGAGGACGGCTCGATGCTGTGGAACCAGCACCGCCAGCAGACCGCCGACTACACGGTCAGCTCCGACCTGACCGCCGACACCCTGCTCTACACCGACAGCAAGGAGAACCTGGTCGCCCGGTCGCTGGCCGACGGCGCCCAGACCTGGTTCGCCGCCACCAACTCGCGCTCGGAGTACCGGCCGGTGCTCCAGGACGGCCTGGTGTTCTGCTCGGTCGACCCGAACGGCATCCAGGGCGTGCGGGTCTCCGACGGCAAGCAGGTCTGGGCGAAGACCTCGGACCGCTCGACCCGGATGTGGTACTCGCCGCCCGCGGCGGGCGGGCACGTCGTGTACTCGGTGCTCGGCGGCATGACGCTCACCTACCAGGGCACCACCTACACCCCGACCGCCCCGACCCGGGTGGTGGCCCTCGACGCCGCCGACGGCGCCGAGCTGTGGCACCTGGAGCTGCCCACCGAGGTGTCGATGGACACCAATCCGGTGCTGGTCCGGAACACCCTGTTCGTGTCCACCGAGGACCGCGGCATCTACGCCGTCGACGTGGTGAACCACAAGGTCCGCTGGGTCTTCCAGACCAACGCGGGCGCCGAGCTGCCCTGGCACCTGGCCGGCGGCGACGACCTGCTGATCGCCGTCCAGGGCAACCAGGTGATGGCGCTGCCGCCGGAGTAGCGGCGCGGCGGGCCGGGGCCGCGAACGGCCCCGGCCCGCAATGGTCCTGACGCCGGGTCAGACGTTGACGCCGAAGTCCTGCGCGATGCCGCGCAGGCCGGAGGCGTAGCCCTGGCCGATGGCGCGGAACTTCCACTCGGCGCCGTTGCGGTAGAGCTCGCCGAAGACCATCGCCGTCTCGGTCGAGGCGTCCTCGGAGAGGTCGTAGCGGGCGATCTCGGCGCCGCCGGCCTGGTTCAGTACCCGGATGAAGGCGTTGCGGACCTGGCCGAAGCTCTGCTGCCGGTTCTCCGCGTCGTAGATCGACACCGGGAAGACGATCTTGGCGATGTCGGCCGGGACGCCGGCCAGGTTCACCTTGATCTGCTCGTCGTCGCCCTCGCCCTCGCCGGTGAGGTTGTCGCCGGTGTGCTCGACCGAGCCGTCGGCGCTCTTCAGGTTGTTGAAGAAGATGAAGTCGGCGTCGGACCGGACCCGGCCCTGCTCGGTGCAGAGCAGCGCGCTGGCGTCCAGGTCGAAGTCCGTGCCGGTGGTGGTGCGCACGTCCCACCCGAGGCCGACGACCACGGCGGTCAGGCCGGGCGCCTCCTTGGTGAGCGAGACATTTCCGCCCTTGCTCAGGCTGACACCCACGTGGTCCTCCAAGAAGTCGGGTTCCCGTTCCGTCAACGGCCCGATCGTAGTGCCGGGTTCCCGGGCCGCGGCGGCGACCCGGCCCGGCGTCCGGCGGAACTTCCGCCGGACGCCGGGCCGGGCGGCGGCGGGGGGCTCAGAGCGCGCCGAGGGCGGCCAGGTACTCCTGGGTGTCCCGGGCGTCCGGCAGGCCGTTGACGACGCTCCAGCGGACCACGCCCTCCTTGTCGATGACGAAGGTGCCGCGCACCGCGCAGCCCTTCTCCTCGTTGAAGACGCCGTAGGCCCGGGAGACCTCGCCGTGCGGCCAGAAGTCCGACAGCAGCGGGTACTCCAGGCCCTGCTGGTCGCCGAAGACCCGCAGCGAGAACGGCGAGTCGTTGGAGACCGCGAGCACCTGCACCCCGTCGTTCTGCAGGCGCGGCAGCTCCTTCTGGATCTCGCAGACCTCGCCGGTGCAGACCCCGGTGAAGGCGAACGGGTAGAAGACCAGGACGACGTTCTTCTCGCCGCGGAAGTCGGAGAGCTTCACCGACTCGCCGTGCTGGTTCTTCAGCTCGAAGTCCGGGGCCTGGGCGCCGATCTCGATGGTCATGGGAGGACCTTCCTGCCTGGACGGTGGTGCGGGCAGGACGATCCTCCCACCCGCCGCGCCGGGTTCGGCCGTCCGGGTGAGCCGGGCGGGCCCGTCCGGGGGAGGCGTTCGCTGCGGGTGAACAGGCCGGGGCCGGGCGGGTCGCGGCCGGACGCCGACGGGCCCCGCCGGCGAGGTCGCCGGCGGGGCCCGTCGCGGGTCCGGGTCCGAAGGTCAGCGCTTGCCGGTCTTCGTGGCCTTGGGGGTGGCCAGGCGGGTGCCCGCCCAGTCCTTGGCGATCGCCACCGAGCTGGTCTGCGAGAGACCGGCGGTCTTCGCGGCGTCGGCGATCTCGTGCGCCTCGACGTGTCCGTCGCGGCCGGTCTTCGGGGTGAGCAGCCAGATCAGGCCGCCCTCTGCCAGGTACTCCAGGGCGTCGACCAGGGCGTCGGTGAGATCCCCGTCCTCGTCGCGGTGCCACAGCAGGACGCCGTCGGCGACGTCGTCGTAGTCCTCGTCGACGAGTTCGGAGCCAGTGATGTCCTCGATCCCCTCGCGGAGCTCCTGGTCACTGTCTTCGTCGTACCCGAGCTCCTGGATGATCTGGCCCTGTTCGAAGCCCAGACGAAGCGCCGGGTTGGACTTGTCCGCGGGGTCCGCGGTCGCGCTCACGGGAATAACCTCCAGTATTCGGCCCGGCGTCCATGCCGGGGCTGTGGCCGTAGTCCACACGGGAGCGGCGGTTCGCGCAAGTACCCGACCCCCGATCCCACCCAAAGGTTGACGTGTCGCCCGGCGACACGCCGCCCACTGTGGTGGTGAACACACCCGTATGTCCCTGTCCGTACCGACAAGGATGCTTCGTCTCGTACCCGCCCGCAGCCCGTTCATCCCCCGCACGCCTGCCCGAGATGCGAACGGCATTCGGGTCGGAGCAGGGTGCGGGCGTAAAGTCTCCTGTTGGCCCTCATCCCGACCGGCCGCCATCGTCCGGCCGGGGTCCCAGGTCGGACCACCTCCTGACCGTACCGCCCCAACCGGCGGAACGGTTACCGATCGGTAGAGATGACGGATCTCCGAACGCGGTAGCACGATGGAGGCGGCGCGACAACTCAGCTTCGACCGACAGTGAAGGAACAGCGTGGCTTCCGGATCCGATCGCAACCCGATCATCATTGGCGGCCTCCCGAGCCAGGTCCCGGACTTCGATCCCGAGGAGACCGCGGAATGGCTGGAGTCGCTTGACGCCGCCATCGACGAGCGCGGGCGCGAGCGCGCCCGCTACCTGATGCTCCGGCTGATCGAGCGCGCCCGTGAAAAGCGTGTCGCCGTGCCCGAGATGCGCAGCACGGACTACGTCAACACCATCGCGACCAAGGACGAGCCGTTCTTCCCCGGCAACGAGGAGATCGAGCGCAAGATCCTCAACGCGACGCGCTGGAACGCGGCCGTCATGGTCTCCCGCGCCCAGCGTCCCGGCATCGGCGTCGGCGGCCACATCGCCACCTTCGCCTCCTCCGCGTCGCTGTACGACGTGGGCTTCAACTACTTCTTCCGCGGCAAGGACGCCGACGGCGAGTCCGGCGACCAGGTCTTCTTCCAGGGCCACGCCTCGCCGGGCATCTACGCCCGCGCCTTCCTGCTGGACCGGCTGACCGAGCAGCAGCTCGACGCGTTCCGGCAGGAGAAGTCCAAGGCGCCGTTCGGCCTCTCCAGCTACCCGCACCCGCGGCTGATGCCGGACTTCTGGGAGTTCCCGACCGTCTCGATGGGCCTCGGCCCGCTCGGCGCGATCTACCAGGCCCGGATGAACCGCTACCTGGAGCACCGGGGCATCAAGGACACCTCCGACTCGCAGGTGTACGCCTTCCTCGGCGACGGCGAGATGGACGAGCCCGAGTCGCTCGGCCAGCTCTCGCTGGCCGCCCGCGAGGGCCTGGACAACCTGACCTTCGTGGTCAACTGCAACCTGCAGCGCCTGGACGGCCCGGTCCGCGGCAACGGCAAGATCATCCAGGAGCTGGAGTCGCAGTTCCGCGGCGCCGGCTGGAACGTCATCAAGCTGATCTGGGACCGCTCCTGGGACCCGCTGCTGGCCCAGGACCGCGACGGCGTCCTGGTCAACAAGCTGAACACCACCCCGGACGGCCAGTTCCAGACCTACGCCACCGAGTCCGGCGCGTACATCCGCGACCACTTCTTCGGCGGCGACCTGCGGCTGCGCTCGATGGTCGAGAACATGACCGACCACCAGATCCAGCACCTGGGCCGCGGCGGCCACGACCACCGCAAGGTCTACGCCGCGTTCAAGGCCGCCCGCGAGCACAAGGGGCAGCCGACCGTCATCCTGGCGCAGACCGTCAAGGGCTGGACGCTGGGCCCCAACTTCGAGGGCCGCAACGCCACCCACCAGATGAAGAAGCTGACGGTCGAGGACCTCAAGCGCTTCCGCGACCGGCTGCACCTGCCGATCACCGACAAGCAGCTCGACGAGGGCTACCCGCCCTACTACCACCCGGGCCGCAACTCGGAGGAGATCCAGTACATGCACGACCGCCGCGAGGAGCTCGGCGGCTACGTGCCCACCCGCAAGGTCCGCCCGCGCAAGCTCGAACTGCCGGGCGACGACGCGTACAAGGCGGTCAAGAAGGGCTCCGGCAAC
This sequence comes from Kitasatospora sp. NPDC088783, assembly GCF_044750705.1. NCBI lineage: Bacteria > Bacillati > Actinomycetota > Actinomycetes > Kitasatosporales > Streptomycetaceae > Kitasatospora > Kitasatospora sp. NPDC088783. The sequence continues at coordinate 212,593 of NZ_JBIVKJ010000007.1, read as the reverse complement.
CAGACCATCGCCACCACCATGGCGTTCGTCCGGGTGCTCAAGGACCTGATGCGCGACAAGGGCATCGGCAACCGCTTCGTGCCGATCGCGCCCGACGAGTACCGCACCTTCGGCATGGACTCGCTGTTCCCGTCCGCCAAGATCTACAACCCGCTCGGCCAGACCTACGAGTCGGTCGACCGCGAGCTGCTGCTGGCGTACAAGGAGTCCCCGAGCGGCCAGATGCTGCACGACGGCATCTCCGAGGCCGGCTGCACCGCCTCGCTGATCGCGGCCGGCTCCTCGTACGCGACGCACGGCGAGCCGCTGATCCCGGTGTACGTCTTCTACTCGATGTTCGGGTTCCAGCGCACCGGCGACCAGTTCTGGCAGATGTCCGACCAGCTGGCCCGCGGCTTCGTGATCGGCGCCACCGCCGGCCGCACCACCCTCACCGGCGAGGGCCTGCAGCACGCCGACGGCCACTCGCACCTGCTGGCCTCCACCAACCCCGGCGTGGTCGCCTACGACCCGGCCTACGGGTACGAGATCGCCCACATCATGCAGGACGGCCTGCGCCGGATGTACGGCTCCTCCGCCGAGCACCCGCACGGCGAGGACGTCTTCTACTACATCACCGTCTACAACGAGCCCATCAAGATGCCGGCCGAGCCGGAGGGCGTGGACGTCGAGGGCATCCTCAAGGGCCTCTACAAGCTCAAGGACGCCGAGGACGGCCAGATCCCCGCGCAGCTCCTCGCCTCCGGCGTGGCGGTGCCGTGGGCCCTGGAGGCCCAGCGCATCCTCGCCGAGGAGTGGAACGTCAAGGCGGACGTCTGGTCGGCGACCTCCTGGAACGAGCTGCGCCGCGACGCGGTCGAGGCGGAGGAGTTCAACCTGCTGCACCCCGAGGAGCCGCAGCGCGTCCCGTACGTGACCACCAAGCTCTCCGGGGCCGAGGGTCCGTTCGTGGCCGTCTCCGACTGGATGCGGGCCGTCCCGGACCAGATCTCCCGCTGGGTTCCCGGCCAGTACCAGTCCCTGGGCGCCGACGGCTTCGGCTTCGCCGACACCCGCGGCGCGGCCCGTCGCTTCTTCCACATCGACGCGCAGTCGATCGTCCTGGGCACGCTCACCGAGCTGGCCAAGCAGGGCAAGATCGACCGCTCGCTGCTGAAGGCCGCGATCGACCGCTACCAGCTGCTCGACGTGGCGGCGGCGGACCCGGGTGCCGCCGGCGGCGACGCGTAAGCGCCGGCCGCTGACCGGAGGTCCGCCCGGGGAGGGGAGTTCCCTTCCCCGGGCGGACCTCTCCGTCTCCGCCTCCCGCTCCGCGCAGTTCCCCTCGCCCCTGGCGGGACGCGGGTGATCGGCCCCGGCAGGGGGCGCGGGCAACCCCGGAGAACAGCGAGGTCCGCCCGGGGAGGGGGGTTCCCTCCCCGGGCGGACCACCGGCGCGTGCGGGTTCAGATGTGGACCGCGGGCCCCGTCTCGTTCACGCCGCGGCGGGTGAGCAGGCCCAGCCCGGCCGCCGCCAGGGCGACGACCGCGGCGACCACGAAGGCCACCCCCATGCCGCTGACGAAGGAGGAGTGGACGGCGTCGGCGACGCCCTGCGGGACATCAGGCGGGGCGATGCCGAGCTGGGCGGCCTGCTTGAGCTGCTCGCCGTCCGGGCCGGCGGGCAGCGGCTGGCCGGTCGCGGCCTGCCACTTGCCGGGCAGCGCACTGGTGACCTTGGAGGCCATCACGGCGCCGAGGACGGCGGTGCCGAGGCTGCCGCCGACCTGCATCGCGGCCTGCTGGAGGCCGCCGGCCACGCCGGACAGCTCCATCGGGGCGTTGCCGACGATGACCTCGGTGGCGCCGACCATGACCGGGCTGAGGCCCAGGCCCATCAGGACGAACCAGAGGGCCATCGCGCCGTTGCCGGAGTGGATGTCGAGGGTGGACATGCCGAGCATCGCGGCGGTGGTGAAGAGCATGCCGCCGACGATCGGGATGCGCGGTCCGACCTTGCCGATCAGGTAGCCGGCCAGCGGCGCGCCGACGATCATCATGCCGGTCATCGGGAGCAGGTGGACGCCGGCGTCGACCGGGGCCATCCCGTGCACGTTCTGCAGGTAGAAGGTGACGAAGAAGATGCCGCCGAAGAAGGCGAAGGCCATCAGCACCATCAGCAGGGTGCCGGCCGAGAGCGGCACCGAGCGGAACAGCGAGAGCGGGACCAGCGGCTCCTTGGCGTACTTCTGCCAGACCGCGAAGGCCGCCAGGGCGAGCACCGCGCCGCCCAGGAAGAGCAGGGTGGCCGGGTCGCCCCAGCCCCAGCTGGGGGCCTTGATGATGCCCCAGACCAGCATGAACATCGCGCCGGAGAGCAGCACGATGCCGGGGATGTCGAAGGACTTGGCGGCGTTCTCGGCCCGGACGTCCCTGAGCACCAGCAGGCCGAGGACCAGCGCGACGATGCCGACCGGGATGTTGATGTAGAACACCGACTCCCAGTTGACGTGCTCGACCAGCAGGCCGCCGACGATCGGGCCGGCCGCGGTGGAGGCGCCGATGACGCCGCCCCAGATGCCGATCGCCATGTTGAGCTTCTCGGCGGGGAAGGCCCCGCGCAGCAGGCCGAGCGCGGCGGGCTGGAGCAGGGCGCCGAACAGGCCCTGGAGCACCCGGAACAGGATCACCTGCTGGATCGAGCCGGCGAAGCCGATGGCGGCGGAGGTGGCGGCGAAGCCGACCGCGCCGACCAGGAAGGTGGTCTTGTGGCCGAACCGGTCGCCGATCTTGCCGGCGGTGATCAGGAAGACCGCGAGGGCCAGCAGGTAGCCGGAGGTGACCCACTGGATGTCGGCGGGCGAGGCGTTCAGGTCGTGCTGGATGGCCGGGTTGGCGATGGCGACGACGGTGCCGTCGAGGGCGACCATCATGACGCCGACGGCGACGGTGAGCAGCGTCAGCCAGGGGTGTCCCCGCAGCCGGCCGCCGGCGGACGGAGCCGCTTCCTTGTCGAGTACTACGGACTGGCTCATGTCTCGGGACTTCCCCGTTCGTGTGGTGTGCAGGAGACCGCGCTGGGCACGAGAAGGGCGGTGCCCGGCCCTCACGCCCGTCCCCACGAGCTCCACGACGAACGGACACCGCCATCGGGAACATTATGTCAGCCACTGACATTCGACAAACGGTGACTCCTGTCACTTGATGCCATCTCCTGATCGCGGCGCTATCGTGGAGGCCATGGCCACCCCCACCACCGCCGCCGACCCGCAGCCCGTCGGCCTGCGGGAACGCAAGAAGCGGCGCACCCGGGACGCCCTGGTCGACGCCGCGCACCGGCTCTTCCTCTGCCACGGCTACGGGCGCACCACGGTGGACGAGATCGCCTCCGAGGTGGAGGTCTCCCAGCGCACCTTCTTCCGGTACTTCGCCAACAAGGAGGAGGTCGCCCTCGCGGTGCTGGCCGAGGCCGAGGAGGCGTTCCTGGAGTTCCTGCGGGCCCGCCCGGCCGGGGAGAACCCGCTGGAGGCGATGCGCGGCGCGGTCCGCGAGGTCTGGCAGGCCGTCGACCGGGGGCGGGACAGCGGTCCGGCCGCCCTGGAGCTGTTCGAACTGATCGAGTCCACCCCGACGCTGCTCGCCGCCCACCTGCGGCACGCCATCCAGCAGGAGGTCGAGGTGGCCCGGATCCTGGCCGACCGCGAGGGCCTCGACCCGGCCGTCGACCTGCGCCCCCGCCTGCTGGCCGCCGTGTTCGGCACCGTGGTGCGGATCTCGCACCTCGCCTACGCCGCCGACCCGGACGCCGGGAGCCACTCGATGGACGGCATGCTGGAGCTGATCGAGCGTCACTTCGACCAGCTGGGCCCGGCCCTGGCCGGCTCCTGGCGCTGACGGCGGCCGCCCCCGTACCCGGGTACCCCCGGACCGGCTACCGGAGCATGAGGACAGCGCCCCGCCCCCGCCCTACCCTCGGCCCGGTGACCCTGTGGAAAGAGTTCCTCCGCGCCCTCACCGAGCCCCTCGGCGACCACCGGCCGCCGCTGGCGACGGCCCGCCGGCCCTGGCTCCGGCTGGCCCCGTACGCGCTGGTGCTGCTCGTGGCCGGCTCGCTGCTGCCCACCGGCATCGTGACGCTGGTCCGGTTCCACGGGGTGGACCCCTCGCTGGCCACCGCGCTCGCCGCGGTGCAGGCCGGGGTGCTGCCGCTGGCGCTGACCCGGCCGCTGCTGGCCTGGCAGCTGGTGGTGCCCTCGGTGCTGGTCGGCGCGGTCGCCACGCACGGCGCCGCCGCCGCCGAGCGGTCCTGGCCGTGGCCGGTCACCACGCTGCTCGGGTACCTGTCCCTGATGGTCCTCCTGGCCGTCCGGGAGCGCGGGCGCACCCTGCTCGCGGTCTGGGTCGTCACCCTCCTCGGCTGCGGCCTGAGCCGGACGGTCTTCAGCGCGCACTTCGACGGCTCCTCGGTGGTCGTCACCGCGCTGTCCGGCGTGGTCCTGCTGCTCGGCTGGAGCCTGCGCGGGCGCGGCGAGGCCAAGCGGCTGCTCGCCGCGCAGGAGCGGATCTCGGAGACCGAGCGGGCCCGGCGCGCCCTGCTGGAGGAGCGGGCCCGGATCGCCCGCGAGCTGCACGACGTGGTGGCCCACCACATGTCGGTGATCACCGTCCAGGCGGACAGCGCCCCGTACCGGATCGAGGGCCTGCCCCCGGCCGCGGTCGAGGAGTTCGGGCAGATCGCCGCCGCCGCGCGCGGCTCGCTCGCCGAGATGCGCCGCCTGCTGGGGGTGCTGCGGACCGCCGACAGCGCCGCCGACCGGGCCCCGCAGCCGGGCCTGGACGACCTGCCGGAGCTGCTGGCCACCGTCGGCCAGGCCGGGGTGCGGGCCGAACTGGCCGTCGGGGACGGGGTGTCGGCGCTCGGCCCGGTGCCCGAGGCGGTCGGCCTGTCCGCGTACCGGATCGTCCAGGAGGCGCTGGCCAACGTCGTCCGGCACGCCCCGGGCGCCGCCGCCGAGGTCGCGGTCACCGCCGCGGACGGCGCGCTCGCCCTGGCCGTCCGCAACGGCCCGCCGCCCGGCCGGGCCCGCGCCGCCGTCGAGACCTCCGGCGGCACCGGGCAGGGGCTGGTCGGAATGCGCGAGCGCGTCCGGCTGCTGGCTGGCACCCTGGACACCGGCCCGACCGCCGAGGGCGGCTACCGGGTCACCGCCGTCCTGCCGTTGGACGGCACCGGTCCGGGGGAGATCACCGCATGACCATCCGCGTCCTCGTCGTCGACGACCAGGCGATGGTCCGCGCCGGATTCGCCGCCCTGCTCGACGCCCAGAGCGACATCGACGTGGTCGGCGACGCGCCCGACGGCCGGCAGGCCCTGGAGGTCAGCGGGCGCACCCACCCCGACGTGGTCCTGATGGACGTCCGGATGCCCGGGATGGACGGCCTGGAGGCCGCCCGCCGGCTGCTCGACCCGCCGCCCGGCGTGGTGCACCGGCCGCGGGTGCTGATGCTCACCACCTTCGACGTGGACGACTACGTGTACGAGGCGCTGCGGGCCGGCGCCAGCGGCTTCCTGCTCAAGGACGCCCCGCCCGCCGACCTGATCTCCGCCGTCCGGGTCGTCGCGGCCGGCGACGCGCTGCTCGCGCCCTCCGTCACCCGCCGCCTGATCGCCGACTTCGCCCGGAACCGGCCCGCGCCGCGCCGCGACCCCCGGCTGCGGCTGAACGGCCTCACCCCGCGCGAGACCGAGGTCCTGGAGCTCATCGCCCGCGGCCTGTCCAACCAGGAGATCGCCGCCCACCTCGTCCTCGCCGAGCAGACCGTCAAGACCCACATCGGCCGGATCCTCGCCAAGCTCGACCTGCGCGACCGCGCCCAGGCCGTCGTGCTCGCCTACGAGAGCGGCCTGGTCCGGCCCGGCGCGCAGTAGCCCCCGTAGCCGTCCCGGGCCTGGCGGGCGGTGGCGGGCGGGCGCGGGCGCGGGCGCGGGCGCGGCGTACGCGCTGGGCGCGCTCTGAGCGGGCGTCAGCTGTCGGCGACGGCCCGTACGCTGGCGGCCATGGCGACCTTCGACGAGCTGACCGAGCTGGCCCTGTCCCTGCCGCGGGCCCACCAGGAGGAGACCTGGGAGCAGGTGACGCTGCGGGTGGGGCGGAAGATCTTCGCGATGGGCCACCCGGAGTCCGGGGAGGTGACGGTGAAGGCCACCCCGGCGGAGCAGGCCGAGCTGATCGCCGCCGCGCCCGGGGTGTACTCCGTGGCGCCGTACACCGGCCGGTTCGGCTGGGTGCGGGTCCGGCTGGCCGGGATCGGCCCCGAGGAGCTGCGCGAACTGCTCACCGACGCCTGGCGGTCGGTCGCACCGAAACGGGTGGTGGCCGAGCTCGGGGAGCACGGGGAGTAGCGTACGGGCGAATGTGACGGGGAACACTGTTTACTCCCTGCCCCCCGGGTCGGTCGCCCTCTACGCTGGCTGACTAGTAGTCGGAAGTCACAGCACCGTCGGGCCCGTCCCGCCGCGATGTACGGCCCGAGGGAGTGGACGCCATGCACCGCAGGCGGGTGAAGCGGATCCTGATCGGCGTGTTCGCGGGCTGTGCCGCCCTGGTGGACGCCGGCGCGGCGGCCGCGCAGGCCGCCGCCTCCAACGAGCAGCTGGCCATCACCACCCCGCCCGCGGGCAGCTCCGCCTGGGTCGCCGACCGCTCCCTCGGCCGCGAGCTGCCGGACCCGGCCACCGCCGCCCCGGCCGCCGTCGCCGCGTTCTTCGCCTCGCTGGAGCCCGCCGAGCTGGACCGGCTGGTCGCCGAGTACCCGCTGGTGGTCGGCAACCTGGACGGCGCCCCGCCGGCCGTCCGCTACCGCGCCAACCGGGTGGCGATCACCGCCGAACGGGACCGCTCCCGGCAGCGCGCCGCGGACACCGGCCTGGACCCCACCACCCGCGCGCTGGCCCTCTCCCGCGCCAACGACTCGGAGCGGCTGCTCGGCGCGGACCGGCAGGTCCTCGCCTTCGACCCGCGCGGCCGCGGCCTGGTCACCGAGGTCTGGGGCGACCTCGCCACCGCCCAGCGGATCGCCGTCCTGGTGCCCGGCTCGGACGCCGACCTCGGCCACTTCGACCAGAGCACCGACCCGCTGCGCTCCCCCGCCGGGATGGCCCGCGCGCTGTACGCCGAGGAGCACGCCCAGTCGCCCGGCACCCGCACCGCGGTGATCGCCTGGACCGGCTACGTCACCCCGCAGGGCCTGGGCCCGGACGCGGTCACCTCCCGGCTGGCGGAGGCCGCCGCGCCCCGGCTGCACCGGCTGCTCGGCGGCCTGGAGCAGACCACCCACCCGGAGGCGCCGCCCGCGCTGCTGTGCCACTCGTACGGCTCGGTGGTGTGCGGCACCACCGCGCCGACCCTGCACGCCGCGCAGCCCACCGACGTGGTGGCGTTCGGCAGCCCCGGGATGGGCGTCGACTCGGCGGCCGAGCTGGGCACCGGCGTCCAGGTGTGGGCGGCCCGCAACCCCGGCGACTGGATCGGCAACGTCCCCTACCTGGAGGTCGGCGGCCTGGGCCACGGCGCCGACCCGACCACCCACGCCTTCGGCGCGGTGTCGGTCTCCTCGCTGGGCGCCACCGGCCACACCGGCTACCTGGCCGAGGGCACCGCGAGCCGGCACAACTTCGCCGCCATCGCGCTCGGCCACTACGGGGACGTCAGCGGCCCGTCCGAGACCCAGGGCTGACGGACCGCCACCGGAACCGCCGGCGGTCCGCCGCCCGGACCGCCGTCACACCTCGCGGGCGTCCGCCGTGGCGCTCATGTCGGCGTACCGGCCGCCGGCCACCTGCCCGGCGATCGGCTCCAGCTCGGCCAGCTCCTCCTTGCTGAGCACCAGCCGGGTGGCGCCCAGGTTCTCCTCCAGCCGGGTGCGCTTGCGGGTGCCCGGGATCGGCACCACCGCGGTCAGGCCGTGCACCTCGGCCCGCTGCTGCACCCAGGCCAGCGCGACCTGCGCGGCCGTCGCTCCGCGCTGCTCGGCGATCCGCCGGATCGGGGCGATCAGTTCGGCGTTACCGGCCGCGTTCTCGCCGGTGAACTGCGGCAGGTGGCGGCGGAAGTCGTCGGCGGCCAACTGCCCGGCGTCGGGGAGCGCCCCGGTCAGGAAGCCCCGGCCGAGCGGCGAGTACGGCACCAGCGCCACGCCCAGCTCGGCCGCCGCCGGGACGGCGCTGCGCTCCACGCCCCGGGCGAAGATCGACCACTCGGACTGCAGCGCCGCGATCGGGTGCACCGCGTGCGCCTCCCGCAGCTCCGGGCCGGTCACCTCGGACAGGCCCAGGTGGCGGACCTTGCCGGCCGCGACCAGCTCGGCCATCGCGCCCACCGACTCGGCCAGCGGCACCTGCGGGTCGCGGCGGTGCATGTAGTAGAGGTCGATCACGTCCACGCCGAGGCGGCGCAGCGAGCCGTCCACCGCCCGGCGGATGTACGCCGGGTCGTTGTTGACGCCGCGGAACTTGGCGTCGTCGGCGCGCCGCTCGATGGCGAACTTGGTGGCCAGCACGACCTGTTCGCGGTGCGCCCGGACGAACGGGCCGATCAGCTCCTCGTTGGCGCCCGAGCCGTAGACGTCGGCGGTGTCGAACAGGGTCACGCCCAGTTCCAGCGCCCGCTCCAGGGTGGCCAGCGCCTCGTCGGTGTCGGTCGGGCCGTAGAACTCGCTCATGCCCATGCAGCCCAGTCCCTGCACGCCCACGATCGGGCCGCCGGTGCCGAGGCGGGTGGTGTCGATGCCGCTCATGCGCTCTTCCTGTCCTGTCCTGAGTGGTCCGCTGTCTCCTCGTCGCCGCCGACCGGGACGCCGGGACCGCCGTAGTGGTCGATCTTCCGGTCGATCACGGCGAGCGTGGCGTGCAGGTCGGCCAGCCGCCGGCGCACCTCCGCGCGGTGCGCGACCAGCAGCTCCCGGCGCTCGTCCCGGGTGCCGTCCCCGGCCCGGGTCAGCTCGACGTACCGCACCATGTCGGCCACCGGCATGCCGGTCAGCCGCAGCTTGGTCAGGAACGCCAGCCGGGCCAGGTCCGCGTCGGTGTACCGGCGCTGCCCGGCGTACGAGCGGTCCACCGGTTCCAGCAGGCCGATCCGCTCGTACCAGCGCAGCGTGTGCGCGGTCAGGCCGCTGATCGCGGCCACCTCGCTGATCGCGTGGCGCGGTGTCCGGTCCGGTGCGGAGCGGGGGCTGCGGAACGCCTCCTCGCACGCCGGCTCCCTCACCGGCCACTGCTCGGACCCTGCCATTGCTACGACCCCCGTCCTCGGCGACGACACCGACGCTACTGAGTTGGAGCGCACTCCAAGCAAGCCTGACACACACCGGCCCGCGGCCCGCCACCGGTCGTTTAGAGTTCCGCCCATGCAGAGCTTGCGGATGATCGAGGACTGGCCGGTACCCCACGCCGCGGCGGCGGTGGTCCGCGGGAGCGACGGCGCGCTGCTGGGCGCGCACGGCCCGCAGGAGCACCTGTTCCCGCTCGCCTCGGTGACCAAGCTGCTCAGCGCGTACGCCGTGCTGGTCGCCGTCGAGGAGGGCGTCTTCGAACTCGACGACCCGGCCGGGCCGGACGGCTCCACCGTCCGCCACCTGCTGGCGCACACCTCCGGCCTGGCCTTCGACGAGCACCGGGTGATGGCCGAGCCCGGCAACCGCCGCCTCTACTCCAACGCCGGGTTCGACGTGCTGGCCGCCACCCTGGAGGGCGCCTCCGGCATCCCGTTCGCCCAGTACGCGGCCGAGGCGGTCTTCCAGCCGCTCGGCATGCACGCCACCCTGATCAACACCGCCCACCGCGCCCCGGCCGGCGCGGGCGGCCTGTCCACCGCCGCGGACCTGGTCCGCTTCGCCGCCGAGCTGCAGTCCCCCGAGCTGCTCGACCCGGCCACCGTGCGCGCGGCCACCCGCGAGGTCGCCTTCCCCGGCACCAGCGGCGTCCTGCCCGGCTTCGGCCACCGCCGCCCCAACGACTGGGGCCTCGGCTTCGAGATCCGCGACCACAAGGCCCCGCACTGGACGGGCACCGCCAACTCCCCCGCGACCTTCGGCCACTTCGGCCAGTCCGGCACCTTCCTCTGGGTCGACCCCGACGCCGGCCTCGCCTGCCTCGCCCTCACCGACCGCGACTTCGGCCCCTGGGCGGCGGAGGTCTGGCCCCGGCTCAGCGACGCGGTCCTCACCGAGGCCTGAGCGGCGCAGCACCGCGAGGGAGCGCACCGCCGAGGAGCGCACCGACGGGGGCGCGGGGAACTGCGCGACCGGCCAGGCACCGCCGGCGAGATCGCGAGGTGACGTCAACTCACCAACCGCCTCGCGCCCTTGCCAGCGTTCATCTCCCGCCGCGCGCAGTTCCCCGCGCCCCGGTGGTACGGCCTCAGCCGAACCGCACGGGCGTGTGCATCTCCCAGAGCAGCAGTTCGACGCCGTCCTCGCCCGCCGTCGGGTCGGCGAACGCGTCGCCCGTGATCCGGACGGAGTCGCCGGGCCCGGCCGAGCGGCCGCCGCCCTGCGGGCCCGGGACGGTGCGGTAGCCGACCGAGCCGGCGACCACGTGGACGTAGCGGAAGGGCGCGGCGGGGAGTTCGGGCAGCGGCATCCAGGCCGGGGCCCGGACCAGCCAGAGCGCGGCGTCGCTGCGCCGCAGCCGCAGCGCCCGGTCGCCGTCCCGCCCGGAGGCGAGCAGGGTCAGTCCGTCCCCGTCGGGGACGGTGGCGAGCCCGAAGCCGGGCGGGCCGCCGTACGCGTCGGGCTGGAGCCACATCTGGACGAAGGTGACCGGTTCGACGGCCCCGCCGAGGTTGCGTTCGGTGTGGCTGATGCCCGTCCCGGTGGACTGCACCTGGACGGTGCCGGGCCGCACCACGCCGGCGTGGCCCGCGTCGTCGCGGTGGGCGAGGGCGCCGGAGAGCACCCAGGTGACGATCTCGGTCTCGCTGTGCCGGTGGGCCGCGTACCCGGCGCCGGGGGCGAGCGTCTCCTCGTTGCAGGCGAGCAGCGCGCCGAAGGAGGTGTTCCTCGGGTCGTAGTGGCCGGCGAAGGAGAAGGCGTGCCGGGTGGTGACGCCTTCGGCGGGTTCCGACAGGTAACGCTCGGCGGTGCGCCGCAGATCGGCCCGGCCGCGCTCCTTCCGGACGGACCCGGACGCCGGTTCGACCGGTTCGAATGCCTGCCCGCCCCGGGGCGAAGAATCCACGCTCACGGGCACCACGGTAGCCGGTGTGACGGGTGCCACCGGCCGACATCGGGCCCGGCGTGCACGAGCACCCGTCAGGGTGAGGCAGGCTAGTGCCGTGCCGTCCGCTTCAGCGAAACCCGACAAGCCCTCCGACCGGTCGTCCGGCGAACGCTCCTCCCCGGAGCGGTCCGCCGAACGGGCCCCGGAGAAGAAGCCCGCCAAGCGCGCCGCCGCGCCCGGGCGCCCCGCCGCCGTACCGGGCCGGGGGCGGATGACGGCCGAGGAGCGCCGGCTGGCCGCCGAGCGGGCGGAGTTGCGGGCCGCGACGCTGAAGCGGCTGGAGAAGTCGGCGGGCAAGCTGGCGTCCGCGGCGATCGCCCGGATGGACGACCAGCTGGCCTGGTACCGGCGGATGCCGCCGGAGCACCGCTCGTGGATCGGCCTGGTCGCACAGGCGGGCATCGCGGCGTTCACCGAGTGGTACCGGCACCCGGAGGCGCCGCAGGCGATCTCCACGGACGTGTTCGGCACCGCGCCGCGGGAGTTGACCCGGGCGATCACGCTGCGGCAGACCGTGGAGCTGATCCGCACCACCATCGAGGTGATGGAGGAGGCCATCGAGGAGGTGGCCGCGCCCGGCGACGAGGCCGGGATGCGCGAGTCGGTGCTGGTCTACGCCCGGGAGATCGCGTTCGCCACCGCCCAGGTGTACGCGCAGGCCGCCGAGGCGCGCGGCGCGTGGGACGCCCGGCTGGAGGCGCTGGTGGTGAACTCGCTGCTGTCCGGCGACGCCGACGAGGGCGTGCTGTCGCGGGCGGCGGCGCTCGGCTGGGGGCAGCCCAGCCAGGTGCGGGTGGTGATGGGCAGCGCCCCGGACGGGGACAGCGAGCTGGTGGTGGAGGCGATCCGGCGGGCCGCCCGGTACGCCAAACTGCACGTGCTGACGGGTGTGCTGGGCCGCCGCCTGGTGGTGGTGGTCGGCGGCGACAAGGAGCCGGTGCACGCGGCCCGGGCGCTGATCGGCCAGTTCGCACCCGGCCCGGTGGTGGTCGGCCCGACGGTCGGCGACCTGCTCTCGGCGACCCGCTCGGCGCACGCCGCCGCGCAGGGCCTGAAGGCGTGCGCGGCCTGGCCGGACGCGCCGCGCCCGGTGCTGGCCGACGACCTGCTGCCGGAACGGGCGCTGGCGGGCGACGAAGTGGCGCGCCGTCAGTTGGTGGAGGAGATCTACACACCCCTGGAGGAGGCCGGTTCGGCACTCCTGGAGACGCTGAGTGTCTACCTGGAGCAGGCGTCCTCCCTGGAGGGCGCGGCCCGGATGCTCTTCGTCCACCCGAACACCGTGCGCTACCGGCTGCGTCGTGTGACAGACGTCACCGGCTATGCTCCGTCAGACGTACGTTCGGCGTTCACCCTGCGCATCGCCCTTGCTCTGGGGCGTCTCGGTTCCGGATCGGACCAGGGCTGAACGGACTGTAGGGAACCCACAAGCCGACGTGCTTTTCTTCGTCATCGTCGCCTACCCGCCCCCGGGCGTCCGGCGAGAGAGGGTTGAACCGTGCTCGTTATCGTCGCCCCTGGACAGGGTGCCCAGACTCCCGGCTTCCTCAACCCCTGGCTCGAACTGGACGGCGCCGCCGACCGGCTGCGCCGGTGGTCGGCGACGGCCGGGCTCGACCTGGTGCACGCCGGAACCGCGGCCTCCGAGGAGGAGATCAAGGACACCGCCGTCGCCCAGCCGCTGCTGGTGGCCGCCGGACTGGTGACCGCCGCGGCGCTGTTCCCCGAGGGCGTGGCCGGGACGGTCGGCGCGGTGGCGGGCCACAGCGTCGGCGAGATCACCGCCGCGGCGCTGGCCGGGGTGCTCTCCGAGGAGGACGCGCTGGGCTTCGTCCGCGAGCGCAGCCTGGGCATGGCCGAGGCCGCCGCGGCGACCGCGACCGGCATGACCGCGGTGCTCGGCGGCGACCCGGAGGAGGTCGCCGCGAAGCTCGCCGAGCACGGCGTGACCCCGGCGAACAACAACGGCGGCGGCCAGATCGTCGCGGCCGGCACGCTGGAGCAGCTGGCCGCGCTGAAGGCGGACCCGCCGGCCGGCGCGCGGCTGATCCCGCTGAAGGTCGCGGGCGCGTTCCACACCGCGCACATGGCCCCGGGCGTGGCGCGGCTGGAGAAGCTGGCGCCGACCCTGACCACCGCGGACCCGGCCCTCGCGTACGTCTCGAACCGGGACGGCGAGGTGGTCGGCTCCGGCGCCGAGGTGCTGGCCCGCCTGGTCGCGCAGGTCTCCCACCCGGTCCGCTGGGACCTGTGCATGGAGACCCTGCAGCAGCTCGGCGCGACCGCCGTGATCGAGCTGTCCCCCGCCGGGACGCTCACCAACCTGGTCAAGCGCAACGTCAAGGGTGTCGCCACGCTGGCCCTGAAGACCCCCGCCGATCTCGACAAGGCCCGCGCCCTCGTGGCCGAGCACGGCGGCCAGGAGGAGAGCGCATGAGCGCGACCATCAAGCCGGCCACCGGCGCCCAGTACTCCCGCATCCACGGCGTGGGCGGCTACCGGCCGACCCGGGTGATCCCCAACTCCGAGGTGCTGAACTGGATCGACTCCTCGGACGAGTGGATCCGCACCCGCTCCGGCATCGCCGAGCGCCGCTGGGCCGGGCCGGAGGAGAGCGTCGCCGAGATGTCGGTGCAGGCGGCCGGCAAGGCCGTCGCGATGGCCGGCATCCGCCCGGAGCAGATCGGCGGCGTGATCGTCGCCACCGTCTCGCACCTGAAGCAGACCCCGGCGATCGCCACCGAGATCGCCCAGCGGCTCGGCTGCGGCACCGCCCCGGCGTTCGACATCTCGGCCGCCTGCGCGGGCTTCGGCTACGGCCTGAGCCTGGCCGACGGCATGGTGCGCGGCGGCAGCGCCGAGTACGTGCTGGTGATCGGCGTGGAGCGGCTGTCCGACCTGACCGACGTCACCGACCGGTCGACCGCGTTCATCTTCGGCGACGGCGCGGGCGCCGCGATCGTCGGCCCCTCCGACACCCCCGGCATCGGCCGGGTGATCTGGGGCTCGGACGGCTCGCAGGCCGACGTGATCTCGCAGACCCAGGCCTGGGACACCGCGTTCGCCAAGCCGGACGCGGTCAACGGGCCCGGCGAGGAGGCGAAGTGGCCGGCCCTGCGGATGGAGGGCCAGACGGTCTTCCGCTGGGCCGTGTACGACATGGCGAAGGTCGCCGAGCAGGCCCTGGAGGCCGCCGGGATCACCGCCGACCAGCTCGGCGCGTTCATCCCGCACCAGGCCAACATGCGGATCATCGACGCCATGGTCAAGAAGCTGGACCTGCCCCCGAACGTCCCGGTGGCCCGCGACATCGCGGAGACCGGCAACACCTCCGCCGCCTCCATTCCGCTCGCCATGGAGCGGATGCTGGAGCGCGGCGAGGCCAAGAGCGGCGACCTGGCGCTGATCATCGGCTTCGGGGCCGGTCTGGTCTACGCCGCCGCAGTCGTTACGCTCCCCTAGGCGTTCTTCCCCCGCCCCCCTGGAAACCCGCGTCGGTCCGCCGGACCGCACGCTGTCAACACCGAGAAGGAGCAGCCGATATGGCTACCCGCGAAGAGGTTCTCGAAGGTCTCGCCGAGATCGTGAACGAGATCGCCGGCATCCCGGTCGAGGACGTCGCGCTCGACAAGTCCTTCACCGACGACCTGGACGTCGACTCGCTGTCCATGGTCGAGGTCGTCGTCGCCGCCGAGGAGCGCTTCGGCGCGAAGATCCCGGACGACGAGGTCAAGAACCTCAAGACCGTCGGCGACGCGGTGGACTTCATCGTCGCCAACGTCTGACCTGCCGTCAGGCTCCCGGTCGGGGCGCGCCGGCCGCGCCCCGACCGGTCCCCCTCCCACCGGCCTCCCGGGCCTCCCCCAGATGTGAGAGAAGAAGAAACCAGTGACTGCTGAAAACCGCACCGTGGTCGTCACGGGTATCGGCGCCTTCACGCCGCTGGGCGGCGACGCCGCCACTTTCTGGGAGGGGCTGCTGGCCGGCAAGTCCGGGGTCCGCGCCCTCACCGAGGACTGGGCGGCCGAGCTGCCGGTGCGGATCGCCGCCCGGGTGGCCGTCGAACCCGGTGAGATCCTGCCCCGTCCGCTGGCCCGCAAGCTGGACCGCTCGGCCCAGTTCGCGCTGATCGCCGCCCGCGAGGCGTGGAAGGACGCGGGCTACCAGGCCCCGGCCACCGACGACGCCAACCCGCTGGCCCCCGAGCGCCTGGGCGCGGTCATCGCCTCCGGCATCGGCGGCGTCACCACCCTGCTCGACCAGTACGACGTGCTCAAGGAGCAGGGCGTCCGCAAGGTCTCCCCGCACACCGTCCCGATGCTGATGCCCAACTCCCCGGCGGCCAACGTCGGCCTGGAGGTCGGCGCCCGCGCTGGCGTGCACACCCCCGTCTCCGCCTGCGCCTCCGGCGCCGAGGCGATCGGCTACGCGATCGAGATGATCCGCACCGGCCGCGCCGACGTGGTCGTGGCCGGCGGCACCGAGGCCGCGGTGCACCCGCTGCCGATCGTCGCCTTCTCCAACATGATGGCGATGTCCAAGAACAACGACGACCCGCAGCACGCCTCCCGCCCGTACGACAAGGCCCGCGACGGCTTCGTGCTCGGCGAGGGCGCGGGCGTGATCGTGCTGGAGTCCGCCGAGCACGCCGCCGCCCGCGGCGCCCGGGTCTACTGCGAGGCCGTCGGCCAGGGCCTGTCCTCGGACGCCCACCACATCGCCCAGCCCGAACCGACCGGCGCCGGCGTGGCCCGCGCCATCGACGACCTGTTCGCCCGCAACGAGCTGGACAAGTCCGAGGTGGTGCACGTCAACGCGCACGCCACCTCGACCCCGCAGGGCGACACCGCCGAGATCAAGGCGCTGCGCCGCACCCTGGGCGAGCACCTCGACCACGTGGCCGTCTCCGCCACCAAGTCGATGACCGGCCACCTGCTGGGCGGCGCCGGCGGCATCGAGACCGTCGCCACCGTGCTGGCCCTGTACAACCGGATCGCGCCGCCGACCGTCAACGTGGTCGACCTGGACGACGACATCGACGCCGACATCGTCCGCGACGAGGCCCGCAAGCTGCCGGTCGAGGGCCGGATCGCCGCCCTCAACAACTCCTTCGGCTTCGGCGGCCACAACGTGGTGCTGGCCTTCCGCACCGTCTGACGACGGTACGTCGCACTGCCCGCGAGGGGGGTGGGGGGGTTCTAACCCCCCCACCCCCCTCGGCGCGTCACACCACCTGGTGCAGCCAGCGCACGGGCGCGCCCTCGCCCGCGTACCGGAACGGCTCCAGTTCGTCGTCCCAGGGCTTGCCGAGCAGCTTGGCGATCTCCGCCTCCAGGTCGCCGCCCTCGCTGCGGGCGCGCAGCAGCACGGCGCGCAGCCGGTCCTCGGGGATCAGGATGTCGCCGTGGAGGCCCGTGACGGCGTGGAAGATGCCGAGCGCGGGCGTGGAGGAGTACCGCTCGCCCTCCGCCGTGGCGCAGGGCTCGCTGGTCACCTCGTAGCGCATCAGCTGCCAGCCGCGCAGCGCGGAGGCGAGCTTGGAGGCGGTGCCGGGCTCCCCCTGCCAGGAGAGTTCGGACCGCCAGTGGCCGGCCGCGGCGGGTTGCCTGATCCAGTCGAGGTTGACCCGCACGCCGAGCACGCCCGCGACCGCCCACTCGACGTGCGGGCACAGCGCGCGGGGCGCGGAGTGGATGTAGAGCACACCACGTGTCGTCACCGGGACCTCCTGGCTGTGGACGAGGGTCGCCTTCCCCAGCTGCCTCGCTCCGTCACCGGCGGGTCCTGATCAGTGGCTACCCCGGGGAGCTCAATTTATTCGACATTAGGTCATCAAATCGAGCAAAACGGACAAGCTTTCACCCCATGCTAGTCGGTCCGTCCGAGAGGTCTACCCCCGCAGCGCCCAGCTCCCCCGAACGGCCGCACGCGCACGCCCCCGCCGGGGATCGCGCTCCGGCGGGGGCGTGCTGACGGTGCGGCAGCCGACGCGGCGTCAGGCGCCGACCTTGACCACCATCTTTCCGGTGTTGGCGCCGCGCAGCATGCCGAGGAAGGCGTCGACGGCGTTCTCCACGCCCTCGACCACGGTCTCGTCGGAGCGCAGCGCGCCCTCCCGCAGCCAGCCGCCGACCTCGGCGAGGAACTGCCCGCGCAGCGCGGCGTGGTCGCCGACGATCATGCCCTGCAGGCGCAGCCGCTTGCCGATGGCGAGCGCCAGGTTGCGCGGGCCGGCGGGGGCGGCGGTGTCGTTGTACTGGGCGATGGCGCCGCACAGGGTGACCCGGCCGTGCAGGTTGAGCGCGCCGATCGCGGCCTCCAGGTGCTCGCCGCCGACGTTGTCGAAGTACACGTCGATGCCCTCGGGGGCGGCCGCGGCCAGCTGCTCGGCGACCGGGCCGGCCTTGTAGTCGAAGGCGGCGTCGAAGCCGTAGTGCTCGACCAGGGCGGCGACCTTCGCGGGCGAGCCGGCCGAGCCGACGACCCGCTTGGCGCCCTTGAGCCGGGCGATCTGCCCGACCAGCGAGCCGACCGCACCGGCCGCGCCGGAGACGAACACGGTGTCGCCCTCCTTGAACGAGGCGACCTCCAGCAGCCCGGCGTAGGCGGTCAGGCCCGGCATGCCCAGGACGCCCAGGTAGGCGGAGAGCGGGGCGAGCTCCGGGTCCACCTTGACGGCGTGCGCGGCGTCCAGCGTCGCGTACTCGCGCCAGCCGAGCCCGTGCAGCACCGCGTCGCCGACCGCGAAGCCCTCGGCCTCCGAGGCGACCACGTACCCGACCGCGCCGCCGTCCATCGGCGCGCCGAGCGCGTACGGCGGGACGTAGGACTTCACGTCGTTCATCCGGCCGCGCATGTACGGGTCGACCGAGAGGTAGGCGTTGCGCACCGTGATCCGGCCGGGTTCGGGCCGCCGGACCGGGGCCTCGACCAGGGCGAAGTCCCCGGGCACGGGCCAGCCCTGCGGGCGGGCGGCCAGGTGCCACTCGCGGCCGGTGGCGGGGAGGGCGTCCTGCTCCGTCATCACTTACTCCTCAGGGTGAAATATTCACTGACTAAAGCAATCGTGAGGATGAAAGGTTCACGTTGTCAAATGTTCAGCTAGACTCGGAAGCATGGAGCAGCAGGAGGAGCAGGCCATGACGGCGGAGCGGACCCCGGCCGCCGACCCGATCACGCTGGAGGTCGTCGACCTGATGGCGCGCCTGGTCGGGCTCTTCCACCGCGAGTACGAGGAGGCCGCGGCCGCCCGCTCGCTCACCGGCGCCCAGGCCAAGGTGCTGGCCCTGCTCCGGCGCGGGCCGATGCCGATGCGGCACATCGCCCAGACCCTCTCCTGCGAGCCGTCCAACATCACCGGCATCGTCGACCGGCTGGAGGGCCGCGGCTTCGTCACCCGCGAGTCCGACCCGCAGGACCGCCGGGTCAAGCTGGTGGTCGCCACCGAGTCCGGCCGCTCCGCCTCCACCGAACTGCGCGAGTCGCTGAACTTCGCCCGCGAGCCGCTGGCCGCCCTCGACGGCGACGAGCGCGCCCGGCTGCGCGACCTGCTGCGGCGGATGCTGGACTCCACGTCCGGCACCGCCCCCGGCCCGGCCTCCGCGCCCGGCGGTCGGGCGGGCTGAGCCCACTGGGGCCCGCCCGCGCCCTCCCGCTGCCGCCCCCCTCTCGCGCCCGGACGACACCGCTGACCTGGCCGGTTCCGGCGGATCGAAGAAATTCTCGAAAAAGATGGTTCGCGTGTAACCATTCCGTTCGCCGAACCGTCCAAGTAGTGACGAGTGCCGATCCGCAGTGCGGCGGATCAGCCGAGTGCCTTCCCTCGGGTACCAGTTGCCGCTGCGCGCAGAGAGACCGCCGACCGATGACCGACGCCACGCCGAAGGCCGCTCCGACCCGTTCCCGTGGCCGCCGAATAGCCCGGGGGCTCGGCGCCACCGCTGCCGCGCTCGTCGTCGCCGCGGCCGGCGCCGGTGCCTGGTACTACCAGCGGCTGGACCGCAACATCACGACCTTCGCGCCCGAGGGCATCGCCTCCAGCCGCCCTCCGGTCGCCACGCCCGCGCCCACCGGCGGGCGCCCGGTCAACATCCTGCTGCTCGGTTCCGACACCCGCGACGACGGCAACAGCTCGCTGGGCGGCGGCGACGAGGGCGTGGGCCACTCCGACACCGCGATCCTGCTGCACGTGTACGCCGATCACAAGCACGCCGTCGGTGTGTCGATACCGCGCGACACCCTGGTCACCGTCCCGCCCTGCCTGCTGCCGGACGGCAAGTGGAGCCCGCAGCGGACCAACCAGATGTTCAACTCGGCCTTCACCGTCGGCGAGTTCAAGGCCGGCAACCCGGCCTGCACGCAGAACACCGTCGAAGCGCTGACCGGCCTGCGGGTCGACCACACCCTGGTGGTCGACTTCAAGGGCTTCGCCGCCATCACCAGCGCCGTCGGCGGCGTGGACGTCTGCGTCCCCAACGACGTGGACTCGTACGGCATCCACCTCACCAAGGGCCGGCAGACCGTCTCCGGACAGCAGGCCGTGGACTACGTCCGGGCCCGGCACGGCCTCGGCGACAGCTCCGACATCGGCCGGATGCTCCGCCAACAGGCCTTCATGTCCTCGCTGATCAAGAAGGTGCAGGGCGAGGGCTTCGACCTGACCACCCTGCTGCCCTTGGCCGACGCCGCCACCAAGTCGCTGACCGTCGATCCCGAGCTCGGCTCCCCCTACAAGCTCGCCGAGTTCGCCCAGTCCCTCCAGGACATCCAGCTCTCCGACATCCAGTTCGTCACCCTCCCCTGGCGCTTCCAGGGCGCCCGCGTCGCCGTGGTCGAACCCGACGCGAGCATCCTGTGGGGCCTGCTGCGCCAGGACCGCACCCTCGACGGCCACCCCACCGGCGGGGCCGGCGCGAGCGCGAGCCCCGGGACGGGTGTGGCGGTGGGGGTGAGCGCGAGCCCCGGCGCGAGCGGCGAGCCTAGCCCCGGCGCGTCCCCCTCCGCCACCGCGACGGCCACCGCGAGCGGCGGCGCGGGCGCGGGCGGCACGGGCGCCACCGATGGCGCGACGCTGAACGTGCCCGTCACCGTGCACAACGCCGCCAAGACGGCCGGGCTGGCCGGCCGCACCGCGCTCTCGCTGCGCGGCAGCGGCTACACCGACATCACCATCGGCGCCAACACCCCGACCCGCCGCACCACCCTGATCGAGTACGCCCCCTCCCTGCGGTCCGCCGCCGAACAGCTCGCCCGGCTCTACCCCGGCGCCGAACTGCGCAGCAGCCCCCTCGACGGCATCGTCCTCACCCTGGGCCAGGACCGCGCCGACACCCTCGGCGGGCCCGACGCCGCCGACCCGGACGGCAGCACCGGTACCGGCGGCATCACCGGTACCGGCAGTACCGGCAGTACCGGCAGCAGCGCCTCGCCCAGCGCCCTGCCCACCGCCATCCCGTCCGGCATCACCGACAACACCCGCCCCGCCGACACCGACCTCTGCAGCGACCTCAACTTCGGCTGACCGGCCGCCTGCTCGCTCGTCCGCTGCCCGTCCGTTTCCGAGGCCGCCCCGGGAACGGGCGGGTGGTCGGGCCCCACCGGGTCGCCCCACCGCGCCACCCCGCCGCACGACCTCACGGCGCCGGGTCGGGGACCCCCGTCACCACCACCGTCACCCGGCGCTCCCGCAACTCGCCCGCCCGCAGCAGCCCGTACACCGCCCACAGCGCCTTCGCCACGTACCGGCGCTCCACCGGCACCCCGTACGCGGCCTCGAACCAGCCGGCGAATCGTTCCAGCTCCGGGGGCACCCGCCCGTAGCCGCCGCCGTGCCACCCGTGGGCCAGCCGCCAGTTGGCGAACTCCCGCCCGTAGCCGGCCCGGTGGAGCGCCGTCACCTCGTCCTCCAGGTAGCCCTCCCCGCGCAGCACCGCCACGCCGAGCGCCCGTGGCCCCGACGGCAGCCCCGCCGCGATCCCGGCCAGCGTGCCACCGGTGCCGACCGCGCAGCAGACCACGTCCCGCGAGCCGAAGTCCGTTAGCTGGCCGACGAGTTCACCGGCGATCACCGCGGCACCACGTACGGCCAGGCCGTTGGAGCCGCCCTCGGGCAGCACGTAGTACCCCGCCCGCCGCTCCGCCCGGCCGTCCGCCACCGCCCGGTAGGCGGAACGCTCGACGAACTCCAGTACCATCCCGTCCCGTTCGGCCCGCGCCAGCGACCAGTTGCGCGGCTGCCCGGCGAGTTCCGCCCCGCGGATCACCCCGACACTGGCCAACCCGAGCCCACCCGCAGCCGCCGCCACCGCCCGCACGTGCGTGGAGTACGCCCCACCGTAGGTGAGCAGTCCCCGGGCCCCCTCCGCGACCGCCCGCTCCAGGTTCGGCGCGAGCTTGCGCCACTTGTTGCCGGGCACCGTCGGATGCGCCAGGTCGTCCCGCTTGAGCCACAACTCCGCGCCCGCGGCGGCGAACTCCGGATCGTCGACCGGCATCAACGGCGTGGGCAGGACAGCGGCGGGAAGCATCCGCCCACCCTAGAGCCTGCCTCCCGGCAGCCCGCCGGAGCGCTGCCCGGCGGTCCGGCGCCGCCCGGCACCGCCCGGCACCGTTCGCCGTCCGGCGGCCGGACCTCATCCGCCCTCCACCACTCCACCTCTCTCTCCCGCCGGGCATCGCTCGACCGCTCGATCCTGTACCGCTCTCCCTCCGCTGCTCCCCCCTCGCCGACTGCCGGGCCGTCAGAGCACCGCCACCCCCAGTGGCCGGTGGCCGGCCTCCACCCGGTGGGTGGCGCCGCTGTCGAGGTCGACCAGGGTGACTCCGTCCCAGGAGCCGTCCCTGGTGAAGCCGCCGGTGACGTAGGCCGTGTGTCCGTCCGCCGAGAGCGCCACGTTCTCGTGCGGGATGCCGAGTGGGTAGATCCGTTCGCTGCCGTCGGGGTTGCGGACCGTCAGGCTGGGGCCCCGGTCGTCCTTGGTGATCGGGCCGGAGCCGACCACCAGCAGGCGTCCGTCCGGGGCGATGGTGACGCCGTGCTGATGGGTGTCGGCGGTCATCGGCTCGATGGCGACCCGGCCGGTGGCCGGGTCGACCACCGCGAGGCGCTCGCCCTCGAAGGGGAGCAGCAGTCTGCCGTCGCCCGGTCGGACCGCCGTGTAGTGCGGTTTCAGCCAGGAGCCGAGCCCGCCCTCGGTGCCGTAGGGCGCGACCTGGATCCGGCGGGTGGCCAGGCCGTCCGCCGCGACCACCGTCACGTCGAAGGAGTCGTGGCCGGTCGCGTAGACCTCCCGCCCGTCCGGCGAGACGTCGACGTCGAAGGGGCGCCGACCGATCGGGGCCGCGCCGGTGACCTCGCCCTTCGCGGTGTCGATGACCTCCAGCACGCCGTCGCCTCCCGGTATGTTCACGCCGGCGTACAGCCGGGTGCCGTCGGGCGACAGGGCCAGCCCCATGCCGCCGCCCCGGTACTCGCCCGTGCCCGCGGGCCCGGCCCAGCTGCGGTACGGGATGCTCCGGAGCAGCGTGCGCGCCCGGGTGTCGATCTCGGCGACGCCCTCCGCGGTGCTCACCCAGGCCCGCCCGTCCGGCCCGACCGCCACCGCGTACGGCGCCGTGCCGACCCGCACCGAGCCGACCGCTCCGCGCGCCGGGTCGACGAAGGTCGCGGTGTCGGACCCGAAGTCGGCCACCAGCAGCGTCCCGGCCGGGGTCGGCGCCGCGTCGGCCGATCGCGCGGCGGCGGGGGCGGGTACGGCGCGGGCTCCGGCCGCACCGTCGCCGTCCGGGTCGGCGCAGCCGGCCAGCAGGAGGGCCAGCACCGGCACGGCCGCCAGCAGCAGCCGCAGCAGCGGGCCGGTGCGGCTGCTGCTGGCGGCCGTGCCGGTGCGGCCGGTGCGCCTGCGGCGGGTGGTCATCATCCGGTTCCTCCGTTCTCCCGTTCGTTCCGGGCTCCGGCCCGGGTCTCGGCCCGGGTTTCGGCTCTGGTCCCGGCCTTGGCCTCGGCCTTCCGGAGCAGTTCGGCGAGGGTGCCGAAGCCGCGCCGTTCGGCGTGCCACAGCGGTGTCACGCCGTCGGTGTCGGCGAGCCCCGGGTCCGCGCCCGCGGCGAGCAGCAGCCGGACGACCTCGGCGTGCGCGCTGCCGCCGTCACCGAGGATCACGGCCTCCAGCAGGGCCGTCCAGCCCAGTCGGTTGACGTGGTCGACGTCGATGTCGGTCTCCGCCAGCACGGCCCGCACGTAGGCGACGTGGCCGCGCTCGGCGGCGGGTATCAGGCTCACCCCGCCGAACCGGTTGGTCAGCCCGAAGTCCGGCCCGGCGGGCAGCAGGGCGCGCATCATCGGCACGCTGCCGGTGACGCCGGTGACCAGCCAGGGGCTGTCCTCCCGCTCGTCCTGCGCGTCCGGGTCCGCCCCGGCGGCGACCAGCAGTTCGGCGACGGGCACCCGGTCGGCGAGCGCCGCCAGCAGCAGCGGCGTCCGCCCGTGCGGATCGCGGGCCTCCGGGTCGGCGCCCGCCGCCAGGGCGGTCCGGGCGGCGTCGAGGTCGCCGGTGTGCGCGGCGGTGAGCAGGCGTTGGTCGTGGGCGGTGATCACGGTCCTCCTCCTGAGGAGCGGCAGGTACGGCACGGAATGCCTCAACAGATGCGGGGCGACGGGTGGGGCGGGTCAGTCGACGTCCTGACTCCATATTTGCCCCGCCCCCGGCCCCACTTCGTCGGCGAACCGGCTCGACCCGGCGAGCGTTCCGGTGGACCCCCGCATCATCCGATCGGTCGATGCACAGCCGCGCCCGCCCACATCACCGCAGCTCAGCGCCCTGGAGCCCGCCGGAGGAGCCCGTGGCCGGGCGTGCCACCCGACACCCGGTCAGGGAGTCTCCCCGCGCGGCCCGAACGGCTGCCGAACCCGGGCCCACGGGATACCCAGGGGATGACGAGTCCCTTCCGCGCGGAGACCGGCCCATGGCTCCGGGCGCCGGTCGGCGGGGGCCGGAAACGGCGAGGCCCGCGGGTCCCGGGGGTCCGCGGGCTTCGTCAGCGTTTCGCCGGTTGTCTCACTAGCGGGTGAACTTCGGCGCGGAAGAGGCCGCGCAGCGGGTCGATGCTCTAAAGTTTGCGTGGCACGTCAGGCGTTTCACCTGGTCAGGGGGCCCCACCGGCTGACTGTCCGTCAGCGGCCGAGGTAGGGCGGGTGGGACTCGAACCCACGACCAAGGGATTATGAGTCCCCTGCTCTAACCGGCTGAGCTACCGCCCCCCGACTCGACCCGCCGGGGCCGACGATGCGGTCCTGGCAGCAGCAGACGGCCCCTCAGGGCCGCCCCCGGCAGCATAGCCGGTCGATCACCCGTGGTGCGCGCCGGGGGCGCATCCGAGTAGGGCAGGTCCGCCGCCCCTCCACGCCGCCGGACCTGCCCCGGCAGCGGGCCACGCCCGCCCGGCCCGGTGCCCCGGGACGCCCCGTCGACACCCCGTCGACACCCCGTCGACACCCGGCGCAGCGGAGCCGCCCGGGGCTGCGGACGGTGCCGGCGGAACGGCGATGACGGACCGTCCGGCGGCGGGTGATGCTCGACCGTCGGATCGGCACGAGCACGAGCAGGAGCGGGAGCGGCGCGAGCGACGACCCCGGCCCGGTCGCCCCCGGGTCCGGCCTATCCGATCGCCCGACTGCCGCGCCCTCCCTCGTCCTGGCGACGCGGCGGCGGCCAGCACCTGGACGCGGCCCTCGCCACCGCACGGCCGCAGGACGGACGGCAGGCGCGGGAGTGAGGGAAGCGCCGGGCGGCGACCGGCTCGGCACCGACCGGGGCTGCACCTCGGCGGTGAAGGCCACCGGGCACCCGAACAGAGCTCCGACCAACTGCGGATCGCCCCGAAGCCCCACGCCGGTACCGTGGTCGGCGCGACCAGCGCGATCAGCGGCTATCGGGAGGGCGGCGGCACCGCCGCCACCTCCTACCGAAACTGCTGCGGCGGCCGGGTCCCAACGCTTCACCAACAGGCGTCCGACGGCTCGTGACGCCACGTCGGGCCCCGCCCGGATGCCGGGAGGGCGGCCGCCGGACCTCGGTTGCCCGGCCCGTGCGGGCCCTGGTAGATCTTGCTGGGACCACCCGTCCGGCATCCCGGGCGGGCCGCCGAGCGGAAGGGAGCGACGGTGTCGCGCACCTCCCCCGGACCCGGCGCGTTCCCGGCCGCGGCCGTCGGCGCGCTGGCGCTGCTGCTGGCCGCGACCGCGGCCGGTTGCGGCTCCGCCGAGCAGGCCGGCGACGGGCAGCAGGGGCAGGCCGTCGCCCGTCCCGCCGCCGCAGGTCCGGCCGCCGACCGGGTCGGCGCGCTGTTCGTCGGCGGCCCCGACGGCGCCCGCGCCTGCACCGCCGGGGTGGTGCACAGCCCCGGCCGGAACCTGCTGGTCACCGCCGCCCACTGCGCGGCCCCCGGCGGCGTCCGGACCGACGACCTGGTGTTCGTCCCCGGCTACCGGGACGGCCGGGCCCCGCACGGGACGTGGCCGGTCACCGAGGTGACCCTCGACCCGGACTGGGAGGCCGGGCAGGACGAGGACCACGACGTCGCCTTCCTGACCGTCGGGGCGCTCGACGGCGAGCAGGTCGAGGACGCGGTGGGCGCCGACGCGCTCGCCGCCGGCCTCGGCTCCGGGCTGGACGTCACCGTCACCGGCTACCCCAACGAGGACGACGCCCCGATCACCTGCCGGGCCCGCACCTCCTCGTACAGCGCCACCCAGCAGCGCTTCGACTGCGCCGGGTTCACCAACGGCACCAGCGGCAGCCCGTGGGTCACCGACGCGGGCCAGGTGGTCGGGGTGATAGGGGGCCACCAGGAGGGCGGAATCAGCCCGGACACCTCGTACAGCGTGGCCTTCGACGCGCACGTCACCGACCTGTACCGACGGGCCTCCGGCTGAGTCGGGGCCGGTTCCGGGAGCCCGCTCCGGTGATACCTGGCCCGGTGATGCCTGGACCGGTGACGCCTGCCCGGGAAACACGAGGGCCCCCCGGCATCGCCGAAGGGCCCTCGCTCTGTACCGATCACCGCGACTTCCGGTGAAGCTCCCCCAATTGGACTCGAACCAATAACCTGCCGATTAACAGTCGGCTGCTCTGCCAATTGAGCTATGGGGGACCGCGCTCCTCCAATTGGACTCGAACCAATAACCTGCCGATTAACAGTCGGCTGCTCTGCCAATTGAGCTATGGAGGATCGTGCTTCCGCCTCGCCCACCCCGGTCTCCGGATCGCTCCGGGGCCCACGGTGCTCGCTGCGGGACATACATTAGCGCACTCAGGGGGGTGTTCCGCCAATCGCTTTGCCCGGCCCGCTCGCCCGCCCCGGGGCCACCCGCTCCCCCACCTCGGGGCCGCCCGCGCCCCGCCCGGTCCGGCGCGCCCCGCGCGCGCCCCGCGGTGCGGACGGGGATGCTGGTGCACGGCGGCTCCGGCCGACCCGGACCCGCCACCGGAAGGGTGGTTCACGGCCCGGCCGGACGGGTAGACGCGGCACACAATCGCGCGGCGACGAAGGGTGGAACCAGGGCATGTGGAAGGTGTCGTTGTTGGTGGGTCTCGGGATCGGGTACGTGCTCGGCACTCGGGCCGGGCGCGAGCGCTACGAGCAGTTGGCCGGCGCGGCCCGGCACGTGCGGGACAACCCGCGGGTGCAGGACGCGGCGGAGAAGGCCAAGCAGCAGGCCGGCGCGGTGGCCGGGAAGGCCGCCGGGGCGGTCGCCGACAAGGTCGGCGAGAAGCTGCCGAACGCGCTGACCGAGCGCGTCCCGTACTTCGCCAAGCAGCACGGCGAGGACGACGGCTGGGGCACGGTCCGCCCCTGAGCCGTGGAGCCCCGCTGAGCTGGGGCGGACGGTCGCCGGACGGGGTGGTTCCGGTACCGACTGGGCAACACTTGCGGCAGTCGGTCCCGCCCCGGCCGTCGACTGCGGCATGATCTCGGCATGGCCATCGTCGCGGGCATCGACAGCTCCACCACTCGCACCCGGATCGTCGCGTGCGACGCCGACACCGGCGCCGTGCTGCGGCAGGGCCGGGCTCCGCACCCGCTGCCGGAGGGCGAGGACGCCAGAAGCACCGAGGTCGACCCGCAGAACTGGCTGCACTCGCTGGGCGACGCCGCCGCCGGGGGCCTGCTGGAGGGGGTCCGGGCGATCGGGGTCTCCGCCCAGCAGCACGGGCTGATCGGGCTGGACGCGGGCGGCGTGCTGGTGCGCCCCGCGCTGCTGTGGAACGACCCCCGCTCGGCGGGTTCGGCGGCCGCGCTGCTGGACGCGCTGGGCGGCCCGCAGCCCTGGGTGGAGGCGATCGGCGCGGTGCCGGGCCCCACGTACACCATCGCCAAGCTGCGCTGGCTGGCCGAGTTCGAACCGGTGTCGGCGCAGCGGATCGCCGAGGTGCTGCTGCCGCACGACTGGCTGGTCTCCCAGCTGCTGGGCGGGGCCCGGCGGCGCACCACGGACCGCGGCGACGCCTCCGGCACCGGCTACTGGTCGCCGATCACCGGCGAGTACCGGCAGGACCTGGTCAAGCTGGCGCTCGGCCACGAGCTGAACCTCCCGGACGTGCTCGGCCCGGCCGAGCCCGCCGGGCACACCCCCGAGGGGCTGCTGATCTCGGCCGGCACCGGGGAGAACATGGCGGCCTCGCTGGGCCTCGGGCTGGGCCCGGGCGACGCGGTGGTGTCGCTGGGCGGCAACGGCACGATCTTCGCGGTGCACGACCGGGCGGTGGTCGACCCGTCCGGCCTGGTCTCCTCGTTCGCGGACGCCACCGGCCGGCACCTGCCGATGGTGGCCACCCTGAACGCCGCGCAGGTGCTGCGCTCCACCGCCGCGATGCTCGGCACCGACCTGGCGGGCCTGTCCGAACTGGCCCTGCAGTCCTCGCCCGGCGCGTACGGGATGGTCTTCCTGCCCTACCTGGACGGCGAGCGGACCCCGAAGCTGCCGCACGCGGCGGGCACCCTGACCGGGCTGCGGGCCGAGTCGATGGCGCCGCAGCACGTGGCGCGGGCCGCCGTCGAGGGCATGCTGTGCAACCTGGCGGAGGCGCTGGACGTGCTGCGCGGGCACGGGGTGGCGGTGAACCGGGTGTTCCTGCTGGGGACGGCCGGGCGGCTGCCCGCCGTGCAGCAGATCGCGCCGCAGCTGTTCGGCCTGCCCGTGGTGGTCCCCCCGCCGGGCGGCGACCACGCGGCGCGCGGCGCGGCCCGGCAGGCCGCCTGGGCGCTCGCCGGGACGCCCGAGCCCCCGCACTGGGAGCTGCCCGACCTCACCGTGCTCGCCCCCGACCAGGAGCACGACCTGGCGGTCGGCGGCGCGGTGCGCCAGCAGTTCGCGGCGGTGCGCGAGCAGTACCACCCGGAGACCGCCGCCGCCTCCTGACCCGCCCCGGCCGCGCTTCGACCCCGCCGCGGGCGGACGTGCGCGGGCGGACGTGCGCGGGCGGCGGGCCGGTGCCACCGTGGAGGTTCCACGAGTGGAGGGACGGTTCGCCATGGCGCTGCACAAGGGACAGGGCGAGGACGACCGCAAACTGCCGGTCAGCCCGCTGCACGCGCTGACCGATCCGCTGGGCGCGATGCAGCTGGCACCGGCGCTGCACCAACTGCCCCGGGTGCCGATCCCGCCGGACGTCGCCTACCAGTTGATCCACGACGAGCTGATGCTGGACGGCAACGCCAAGCTCAACCTGGCGACCTTCGTCACCACCCAGATGGACGAGCACGCGGACCGGCTGATGGCCGAGTGCTCCGACAAGAACATGATCGACAAGGACGAGTACCCGCAGACCGCCGAACTGGAGCGGCGCTGCGTGGCGATCCTCGCCGACCTGTGGCACGCGCCCGACCCGTCGGCCGCGGTGGGCTGCTCGACCACCGGCTCCAGCGAGGCGTGCATGCTGGCCGGGATGGCGCTCAAGCGGCGCTGGACGACCCGCAACGCCGACCGGTACGCCGCCGGGGCCCGGCCGAACCTGGTGATGGGCGTCAACGTGCAGGTCTGCTGGGAGAAGTTCTGCAACTTCTGGGAGGTCGAGGCGCGGCTCGTCCCGATGGCGGGCGACCGCTTCCACCTGAGCGCCGAGGAGGCGGTGGCGCACTGCGACGAGAACACCATCGGCGTGGTCGGCATCCTCGGCTCCACCTTCGACGGCTCGTACGAGCCGATCGCCGAGATCTGCGCCGCCCTGGACGCCTTCCAGCAGCGCACCGGGCTGGACGTGCCGGTGCACGTGGACGGGGCGTCGGGCGGCATGGTGGCGCCGTTCCTGGACCCGGAGCTGGTCTGGGACTTCCGGCTGCCCCGGGTGGCCTCGATCAACACCAGCGGGCACAAGTACGGGTTGGTGTACCCGGGGGTCGGCTGGGCGCTGTGGCGGGACGGGGCGGCGCTGCCCCAGGAGCTGGTGTTCAAGGTCAACTACCTGGGCGGCGAGATGCCGACCTTCGCGCTGAACTTCTCCCGGCCGGGCGCCGAGGTGGTCGCCCAGTACTACGCGTTCCTGCGGCTCGGGTTCGGCGGGTACCACGCGATCCAGCAGGCCTGCCGGGACGTCGCCGGGTACCTGGCCGAGGAGATCGCCGGGCTCGGGCCGTTCCGGATGATCACCAGGGGCGACCAGTTGCCGGTGTTCGCGTTCACCACCGTCGACGACTGCCCGTTCGACGTGTTCGACGTCTCGCGGCGGCTGCGCGAACGCGGCTGGCAGGTGCCCGCGTACACCTTCCCGGAGGGGCGGACCGACCTGGCGGTGCTGCGGGTGGTGTGCCGCAACGGGTTCACCCGGGACCTGGCGGACCTGCTGCTGGCCGACCTGCGGCGGCTGCTGCCCGAGCTGGAGCGCCAGCCCGCGCCGCTCAGCGCGCTGGGGATGCCGCCGCGCAGCGGGTTCCACCACTGAGGCCCGCGGCCCGGCCCGGCCCGGGTGCGCGTCCGTTCGACGGCGCGCCGGCGCTGTGGCGCGGCCGGGCCGTCGGGCGTCAGTCGAGGTAGCCGCGGAGCTGGTCGGCGAAGGCGTGGTCGCGGAGCTTGCCGAGCGTCTTCGCCTCGATCTGGCGGATCCGCTCCCGGGTCACCCCGAACAGGTGGCCGATCTCCTCCAGGGTGCGGGGGCGGCCGTCGTCGAGGCCGTAGCGGAGCTGGACCACCTGCCGCTCGCGCTCGCCGAGGGTGGCCAGCACCGCCTCCAGGTGCTCGCGGAGCAGCAGGAAGGCGGCGCTCTCCGCCGGGGAGGCGGCGTCGGCGTCCTCGATCAGGTCGCCGAGGGCGATGTCGTCCTCCGCCCCGACCGGGGTGTGCAGGGAGACCGGTTCCTGGGCCAGCCGGCGGATCTCCCGGACCCGCTCCGGCGACAGTTGCAGCGCCGCCCCGACCTCGGCGGCGGTCGGCTCCACGCCGTGCTCCTGCAGCATCGAGCGCTGCACCCGCAGCACCCGGTTGATCAGCTCCACGACGTGCACCGGCACCCGGATGGTGCGGGCCTGGTCGGCGAGGGCGCGGCTCATCGCCTGGCGGATCCACCAGGTGGCGTAGGTGGAGAACTTGTAGCCGCGCGCGTAGTCGAACTTCTCCACCGCCCGGATCAGGCCCAGGTTCCCCTCCTGGACCAGGTCGAGCAGGGTCAGGCCGCGTCCGACGTGGCGCTTGGCGACCGAGACGACCAGCCGCAGGTTGGCCTCGATCAGGCGGCGCTTGGCGATCCGGCCCAGCACCACCAGCCGGTCCAGGTCGCCGAGCAGGCGCTCGTCGGCGTCCGGGACGCGGTTCAGCGCCTCCTCCGCGAACAGGCCGGCCTCGATGGCGCGGGCCAGCTCCACCTCCTCGACGGCGGTGAGCAGCCGGATCCGGCCGATCTCGCGCAGGTACTGGCGCAGCAGGTCGGCGGCCGGGCCGATGCCCTCGTCCAGCGCGGGTTCCGGCGGCTCGTCGGCGAGCTCCTCGATCGCGGGCTCCTCGATCGCGGGCTCCTCGATCGCGGGCTCACCGGCGGCGGGGTCCTCGGGGAGGAGGCCGTCGGCGGTCGGGGTGGCCTCCTCGGCAACGGAGCCGGTGCGGCCGGTGTCCGGGCCGGGGGCGGGCACGACGGTGAGCTCGGGGCCGGGCGGGCCGGGCTGGGGCGGGATCGCGGCGTCCCGGGCTGGGGCGGTCTGGGCCGGGCGGGCAACGGAAAGCTCCACGGGCATCCCTCCAGGGGCCGCGCGCGGCATGGGGGTTGCCGCGCCACACCCGAGGGGATACCCAGCGCGGCGGGCCCGGGCACCTGCGAGCGGTCGCGAGGTGGGCGAACGGCACCCGGCGGACCTGCGGGTGCCGCGAGTCGACGCCGGGTCAGAGCGCGGCGGCGCCGCGGGACCGGAGCTGCTGGCCGTACTGCTGGAGGGCCCACAGCTCGCTCTGCACCGGGTGCTGCTCCTCGGCGGTGGCCCGGTCGCCGAGCCGGCGCAGGTGGGCGCGGACCTCGTCGATCCGGCGGTCCACGGCCTGCAGCCGCAGCTTGACCAGGAACTCCCCCGCGTACAGCTGGTCGGCCTTGCGGCGGGAGCGGATCGGCTCGACGGTCAGTTCGGTGACCAGGCCGCGCACCTGGTCGTCCGGGCTGGCCTCGCGGACGGCGGCGGTGAAGTCGGGCAGGCTCGCGCCGTACGCGGTGCCGCCGACCTGGCCGATCGCGCGGCGGACGGCCCGGTAGGGCGGGGTGGGGAACTCGTCCTCGCCGTACTGGTCGAAGGCCGGGCTGACCAGGTCGGGGTGCTGGAGGGCGAGCTTGAGCAGTTCGCGTTCGACGAACTGGGCCGGGTCGCGCGGGTTGAGCCGGAAGACCGGCCGCTCCGGGCGGACCGGCTGCGGGGCGGCGTCGGGGCGGCGCAGCGTGCGCTGCGGGCCGCTCTGCTGGTTCTCGCGCTGCCAGCGGGCCAGCTGGGCGATCCGGTTGACCACGAAGCGCTCGTCCAGGATGCCGACCATGCCGGCCAGTTGGACGGCGTACTCGTGCTGGATCGAGCGGTCCTTGATCTTGACGATGATCCCGGCGGCCTCCTCCAGGGCGGCGGCCCGGCCCTCCGCGGTGTCCACCCGGTGCCGGGCGACGGCGGAGCGGAGCGCGAACTCGAACAGCGGGACGGGGTTGTCCACCAGGGCGCGGACCGCCTCGTCGCCCTGGGCCAGGCGCAGTTCGCACGGGTCCATGCCGCCCGGGGTGATGGCGATGGAGGTGCGGGCGGCGAACTTCTGGTCGTCCTCGAAGGCGCGCAGGGCGGCCTTCTGACCGGCCGCGTCGCCGTCGAAGGTGAAGACCGTCTCGCCGCGGTACCCCGCGGTGGAGGTGGTGTCCATCAGCAGTCGGCGGATGATCTTGATGTGGTCCTCGCCGAAGGCGGTGCCGCAGGTGGCCACCGCCGTGGTGACGCCCGCCAGGTGGCAGGCCATCACGTCGGTGTAGCCCTCGACCACCACCGCCCGGCCGGACTTGGCGATCTCCTTGCGGGCCAGGTCGATGCCGTACAGGACGTTCGACTTCTTGTAGAGCGGCGTCTCGGGGGTGTTCAGGTACTTCGGGCCGTTGTCGTCCTCGCGCAGCCGGCGCGCGCCGAAGCCGACCACGTCGCCCGAGCTGTCCCGGATCGGCCAGACCAGGCGGCCCCGGAAGCGGTCGATCAGGCCGCCGCGCTGGCCCTGCGAGGCCAGGCCGCCGACCGAGATCTCCTTGTCGGTGAAGCCGCGACCGCGCAGGAAGCGCACCAGGTGCTCCCAGCCGGCCGGGGCGTAGCCCACCCCGAAATGCTTGGCGGCGGCCTCGTCGAAGCCCCGCTCGGCCAGGAAGCGACGGCCGATCTCAGCCTCGGGCGTGGCCAGTTGCTCCTGGAACCAGGCGGCGGCCACCTTGTGCGCCTCGACCAGCCTGGTCCGCTCGCCCTGCTGGTGGCGCGGGCTGTAGCCGCCCTCCTCGTAGCGCAGGGTGATGCCCGCCTGGGCGGCCATCCGCTCGACCGCCTCCGCGAACGAGCAGTGCTCGATCTTCATCAGGAAGGTGATCGTGTCGCCGGACTCGCCGCAGCCGAAGCAGTGGAAGACGCCCTTGCCCGGGTGCACGTAGAAGGACGCCGACTTCTCGTCGTGGAACGGGCAGACGCCCTTCAGCTGCGCGCCGCCACCCGCCGCCAGCTGCACGTAGTCGCCGACCACGGCGTCGATCGGCAGGGCGGCACGCACCGCCTGCACATCCTCGTCCCTGATCCGACCGGCCACCCGGGAAGTCTACGGGAGCGGGGCTGACACTCCGGGGCTCCCGTCCCGGGGCCGCCGGTCGGCGCGGGACCGCCGGCCGGGGCCGGGACCCGGCGGGGTTGGGATCTGGCGGGGCCGCCGGGCGGCGCGGGGCTTGCGGGCGGCTGAGGGCTTGCGGGCGGCTCAGGACTGCCGGGCCACCAGCTTCGCGTGCAGGGCGAGCGCGGAGGCGTCGGTGAGGGTGGCGATCTGGTCGATCACGCTGCGCAGCGCGGCCCGGTCGTCCTCGGCCTCCGCGTACTGGGCGGCGAACACCGGGTCCAGCCGGTGCGGGGCGTCGACCATCAGGGCGTCGGCCAGCTCGGCGATCACCACCCGCTGGCGGGAGCGGAGTTGGGCCTGCTCGGCGCGCTGCATCACGTACCGGACGGCGACCGCCTTGAGCACCGCGCACTCCAACCGGACGCCGTACGGGACGACCAGCTCGGCGGCGTACCGGGTGAGCGGGCCGGGGCCGTAGCGGGCCCGGGTGGCCTGCTCGGCGGCCAGGCAGAAGCGACCGATCAGCTGGCTGGTGAGGTCCTTCAGGCCGGCCCGGGCGCGGGCGGTGCCGTCGTAGTCGGCCGGCCACCAGTCCTCGGCCTGCAGGCGGTCGAGCGCCTCGCCGAACTCCTCCGGGCCGGCTCCGGGGACGAACCGCTCGGCGGTCTCGAACAGCTCGGCGCGCTCCTCCGGGGAGCGCAGCGCGGCCGGGTCGATGTGGCCGGCCTGCAGGCCGTCCTCCACGTCGTGGGTGGAGTACGCGACGTCGTCGGACCAGTCCATCACGGTGGCCTCGAAGCACTTGCGGCCGTCGGGCGCGCCAGCGTGCAGCCAGCGGAACACCGGCAGGTCGTCCCCGTACACGCCGTACTTGGTGGACCCGGGGTCGGCCGGGTGCTGCCCGCGCGGCCACGGGTACTTGGTCGCGGCGTCCAGCGCGGCGCGGGTCAGGTTCAGGCCGACGCTGCGGCCGGGCCACGGGGAGAGCCGGACCTCGGGCTCGTCCAGCGGGGCGAAGCGCTTGGGCTCCAGCCTGGTCAGGATGCGCAGCGACTGCGCGTTGCCCTCGAAGCCGCCGCAGGCCCGGGCGGCCTGGTCGAGCGCCTCCTCGCCGGTGTGGCCGAACGGCGGGTGGCCGATGTCGTGGGCCAGGCAGGCGGTCTCCACCAAGTCCGGGTCGCAGCCGAGCGCGGCGCCCAGCTCGCGGCCGACCTGCGCGCACTCCAGCGAGTGCGTCAGCCGGGTGCGCGGGAAGTCGCTGCGCATCGGCGCCACCACCTGGGTCGTCCCGGCCAGCCGGCGCAGCGCGGCGGAGTGCAGCACCCGGGCGCGGTCCCGTTGGAAGGCGGTGCGGCCGGGCCGCTTGTCGGGCTCGGGCACCCAGCGCGCCTCGGACTGCGGATCGTACGGAGCGGTGTTCTTCATATACCAGTCACCGTACGCCGAATGACGGACATTCGGTCCTGCGCCGCGCGAACGGGAGCGCGAACGGGAAGTGGCGGGTGGGCGGCGGTGCGGGTGGCGGTGCGGGCGGGTCGATCGAAGATTGCAGAGAATTCTCTGCAGAGAGGTCTATGCAGAGACTTCTCTGCAACCTACTCTGGACCCATGACCGAGCACCGCCCCGAAGACCCGTCCGCCGACCGCGCCCCCAGCCCCGCCGACGCACCGCGCCGGAAGCTGGACGCGGGTTCGCTGCGCGGGCTCGCCCACCCGCTGCGGATGCGGCTGCTGGACGAGCTGCGGATGAACGGGCCCGCCACCTCCGCCCGGCTGTCCGAGCGCACCGGCGAGTCCACCGGCACCATCAGCTGGCACCTGCGGCACCTCGCCGAGCACGGCTTCATCGAGGAGGAGTCCGGCCGCGGCACCAAGCGGGAGCGCTGGTGGCGCGCCGTGCGCGGCGCCATCGTGCTGGCCGCCACCGACTTCGA
This sequence comes from Kitasatospora sp. NPDC088783, assembly GCF_044750705.1. Taxonomy (NCBI): domain Bacteria; kingdom Bacillati; phylum Actinomycetota; class Actinomycetes; order Kitasatosporales; family Streptomycetaceae; genus Kitasatospora; species Kitasatospora sp. NPDC088783. The sequence goes on along the minus strand of NZ_JBIVKJ010000007.1, from coordinate 177,096 downwards.
CCAGGACCCGGGTTCGCGGGCCGCGCTCTCGGTGTACCAGGCCGAGAACCTGCGCCGTCAGTACCAGCGGGCCGCCGACTCGATGGCCGCCGAGTGGGAGGGCGAATGGCGGGGCACCGGCAGCGTCTCCGACTGGAGCAACCTCCGCCTGACGCCCGCCCAGCTCCAGGCCCTCATCGATGACCTGGCCGCCGTGGTCACCCGCCACACCCCCGACCCGGACGCCGCCCCCGACCCGGCGGCGCGACCGGTGATCGTCCAGATCCAGGCACTGCCCCGAAAGGAATCCGACCGGTCATGAGCGCACCCGCCCCGGACGACCGCCCCACCGGCCGCTCCGCCGACCTGCCCACCGACCTGTCCGTGCTCGACCCCGGTGTCGGCGACGGCCCAGGCACCGCGCCCGCCGGGCTGCTGCGGCGGCACCGCGACTTCCGGATGCTGTGGATCGGCGAGACCGCCAACAAGTACGGCTCCGCGGTCACCGGGCTGGCCCTGCCGCTGATCGCCGTCAGCACCCTGCACGCGAGCACCCTCGAGGTCAGCCTGCTCGGCGCCGCCGGCTGGCTGCCCTGGCTGCTGATCGGCCTGCCCGCCGGGGTGTGGGTGGACCGGCTGCGCTGCCGCCCGATCATGCTCGTCTCGACCGCGGCCTCGCTGCTGCTGTACGCCACCGTCCCGCTGGCCGCGCTCGCCGGGGCACTGACGCTGTGGCACCTGCTGGCCGTCGCGCTGCTCGCCGGGGCCGCCGGGGTGTTCTTCCAGACCGCGTACACCGCGTACCTGCCGCAACTGCTCGAACCCGCCGACCAGTCCGAGGGCAACGCCAAGCTGCACGGCAGCGCCTCGGCCGCGGGCATCGCCGGACTGGGCAGCGGCGGCCTGATCGCCCAGCTGGCCGGGCCGGTCAACGGGCTGCTGGCCAACACCGCGACGTTCCTGCTCTCGCTCTGGTGCACCCTGCGGATCGGCCACCGCGAGCCCCGCCGCGCCGAACGGCCCCGCCGGGCGCTGCGCCGGGAGATCGGCGAGGGGCTGCGGCTGCTCGCCTCCGACGTCTGGTTCCGCACCTTCGCGTTGTTCGGCGCCGCCTCCAACCTGGTGCTGACGGGCTACCAGTCGCTGCTGGTGGTCTTCCTGATCCGCGAGGTCGGCGTCAGCGAGGGCACCGTCGGCCTGCTGGTCGCGGTGGCCTCCACCGGCGGCATCGTCGGCGCGGCCGTCGCCCGCCGGATCGCGGCCCGGATCGGCACCTCGCGGGCCATGCTGGTGCTGGAGCTCGCCCTGCCCGCGCTGACCGTCCTGATCCCGCTGACCGGCCGCGGCACCGGGCTGGCCTGGTACCTGGTCGGCGGGTTCGGCGCCTCCTGCGGGGTCGTCGCCGGGAACGTCATCAAGGCCACCTTCCAGCAGCGCTACTGCCCGCCGGAGCTGCTCGGCCGGCTCTCCGCCAGCAGCGCGGTGCTCAACTTCGGCTCCATCCCGCTCGGCGCGCTGCTGGCCGGCGTCCTGGGCACCCAGCTCGGCGTGCGGCCCGCGATGTGGCTGATGACCGTCGGCGTGCCGCTGGCCGCGCTGATCCTCTGGTGCTCGCCGATGCGCCGCGTCCGCGACCTGCCCACCGAGCGCCGCGCGCCGGTCGGCGGGGGCGGGAGCGGGAGCGGGATGACGCCGGTGCCTCCGGTGGCGACGCGGGCCGGGCGGGTGCGGAAGGGTCGGAGGGCCGCAGGCGCAGCGGAGGTTCCTGCGCCGGGTGGCGCTGCGGGCGACGCGGCGTGCGCGCTCGACGCGGGCTGAGGGTGACGGGCCGCAGGTGACCGGCCGGGGGCGACTGGCCCGGGCGGTGGGCCGGTGGCGGTGGGGCGGTGGTGGCGGGCCGGTGGCGGCGGGGCTCAGCCGACCAGGCGGAGGGGACGGCTGACGCAGGACTGGTAGCGCTCCAGGACCAACCGGGCCAGGGCCGGGTGGTCGCCGAGCGGAGCGGAGGTCAGGGCGCCGCCGGCCGCGGCGGCCAGGCGGGCGAAGTCTCCCGGTGCGGTGAAGTAGGAGGCGACGGCGACCCGCGGGTGGCCCTCGGCGGTGAGTTCGGCGACGCGGGCGGCCACGCTGGGGCCGCCCGCCGCCACGTACCCGGACCGGACGGTGACGCCCAGGTGGTCCGAGAGCAGCCCGGCCTGGGTCTCGGTGTCCCGGGCGGCGTCCTGGTCGCGGGAGCCGGAGGCGGCGAGGACCACGGGCTCCCCGCGCCACCCGGCCGACGCCAGGCGGTCGGCCAGGGCCGCGGTGAGCAGCGGGTCCGGTCCGAGCGGCGGGGCGCACTCCCCCGCCAGGTGCGGTGCGGCGGACAGCACCCGGGGGATGTCCGCCTTGCTGTGGTAGCCGCGGCTGAGCAGCAGCGGCACCAGAACCACCCGGCCGCTCAGCTCGTCCAGCACCTCGGGCAGCAGCGGGTCGTTCAGGCCGAGGTGGCCGAGCCGGATGTCCAGCTCCGGGCGGGCCCGTCGCAGCCGGGCGTGCAGCCGGCCGAGTTCGGCGGACGCGGCCGGGTCGTGCGAGCCGTGCGCCACCAGCACCAGGGCCGGGCGGCGGGCCGCGTGCAGCACCCGCAGCGGGGCGGTGCGGCCGGAGAGTGGAGTGGTGGTCATACCACCACCTTGCCGGACGCCTGTTTCGATCCGGTTGCCCACCTGTCACGGGTGCTTTCCCCCGCTCTCACCCGGCCGGTCCGCGCGGGTGAGAGCGGCCCGACCGCCGTCCGCCGGTGGCCGTGGGCCCGCACGGATCAGCGCCGCCCGACCGGGACTCGACGGCCCGGGCCCCGGACGCTGCGGGCCCCGGACGCTGCGGGTCAGGCGGGGAGGGCAACCGGCGGTCGGCGACGGTGCGGCAGGGGCCGCGTCCGGTCACCGGCCGTCGGCGCCCGGTTCACCCGCCGTGGCAGGTGCGCTGGTCCCGACGGAGAGGCGGGCCGCTTCGCCGTACTCCTGGAGGAGCATCAGCGCCTCCCGGTGGGCCAGCGGGTCGCCCGCCTCGGCGGCCCGGCGGTACCACTCCGCGGCGTGCTGCGGCCGGCGGCGCTCGGCGAGCATCCGGGCCGCCGCGAGCAGGGCGTCCCGGTCGCCCTCGTCCGCCGCCCGCCCGTACCAGGCGAGCGCGTCGTCGACCCGGCCCCGGCTCTCCAGCATCTCGGCGGCCTCCCGGACGGCCGGGCGGTCGCCGCCGTCGGCGAGCCGCTGCACCCAGGCGACGGCCCGGTCGCCGCAGGTAGCGCCGGACAGCATCCGGGCCGCCTCGCGCAGCCGCTCCGGCTCCGGGCGGTCGGTGGAGCGCAGCAGCAGGCTCGCCTCGAAGAACCGGCCAGCCTCCTTGAGCAGTTCCACCGCCTCGTCCAGCGTTGCCGGGCCGGGCCGGACGGCGGGGACGTCCACCGGGACGTCTCCGGGAGTGCCCGGTCCGGACGGGCTCGCGCCGCGGGCGGCCGGGACCCGGGGCGGGGCCGGGTCGGCGGGTGCCTGCGGCTGCGGCGGCTCGAACCGTCCGAGGCCGGGCGCGAGCGGGGCCGCGGCGGTGGGGGCGGGCAGGACGGGGCGGCCGCCCGCCGCGAGCGCGGACCGGTACCAGTCGGCGGACTCCCGGAGACGGCCCAGTTCGCCCAGCAGACGGGCGAGTTCGCGCATCGCGTAGACGTCACCGCGGGCGGCGGCGCGTTCGTACCAGCGGACGGCGCGGGTGCGGTCGCCGTGCCGCTCCAGCAGGTCGGCGCCCTGGAAGAGGGCGGTCTCGCTGCCCGCTTCGGCCGCCTTCCGGTACCAGTCGAGCGCGCCGCCCGGGTCTCCGGCCCGTTCGCACCGCTCGGCGCGTTCGCGCAGCGCCTGCGGGTCGCCGATGTGCGCGTACCAGGGGAGGTTGCCGTACTGACCGTGCCGGGCGAGCAGGGCCGCGGCCTCGTGCCAGGCGGTCTCGTCGCCGGACGCCGCCGCGCGCTCGTACCAGGCGGCGGCTTCGTCGATCCGGCCGGCGGCCTCCAGCGTGCGGGCCGCCTCGTGCGCGCCGGCGGCCGTTCCCAGGGCCCAGGCACGTTCCCACCAGGCGACCGCCTGGTCGATCCGGTCGGCGGCGGCGCAGAGCCTGGCGCCGTCGGCGGCCGCCTCGGGGTGCCCGTCGGCCGCCGCCCGTTCGAACCACTCCAACGCCTCGTCGGTGCGGCCGAGTTCGGCGAGCAGGCGGCCGGCCCGGTGACGGGCGGTGGGGTGACCGGCCCGGGCGGCCGCCTCGAAGCGGTGCAGCGCCGGTGCGATCTCGCCGTGCCGGCCGAGCAGTTCGGCGCCGCGGCAGTGGGCGTCGACGTCCCCGTGCTGGGCGGCCCGGTCGTACCAGTCGACGGCCTGGGCGAACCGGCCGTCCCGCTCCAGCAGTTCCGCCGCCCGGACGGCGGCTTCCGGCACTCCCCGGTCGGCGGCGGCGCCGTACCAGTCGGCCGCTTCGGCGGTGCGGCCCGCCTCGGCGAGCAGGGCGGCGCCGATCGAGAGCGCGGTCGGGTCCCCCGATTCGGCGGCCGAGGCGCAGAGGCCGACCGCGATCCGGGTGAGGCCCCGGGTCGCCGCCGAGCGCGCGAGGGCGGACCGGTCGGCGGGGTGGGCGTACCTGGCCAGGCCCTCCCACAGCCCGGCCGGGACGGTGCGCCCCTCCCGTTCGGGCCGCAGCTGCCGCACCAGTGCCTCGGCGATCCGCACCTCGTGGCCGCCCGCCGTCCGGAGCGCCTCCGCCGCGCGGGCCGCCGCGGCGCCGTACGGTGCCCGACCGGCGGCGGGTCGACCGTCCCCGGTGCGGCTGCCCGCGGTGCGGTTGCCCGCGGCCCGGCCGGCGGTCAGCAGCGCGCCCGTCCCGGGGACCGCCTTGCGCAGGTAGGCCAGCCCGTCGGCCACCCAGCCGGGGCGCAGGGCGCTGAGCTCGCGGGGCGTCAGGTAGTGCGGGGCGGACGCGGCCAGCAGCGCCGCCGGGAGGACCGGGCGGTGGCCGAGGCGCACCGCGTCCAGCGCCGCATCGACGACGGCCCGGGCGGCGGGCGGGGCCGAGCGGTAGCGGTTCACCAGCCGCGCCCCGGCCGGTACGGGGCCGCTGTTCACGGCCCGGCGGGCGCCGCTGCCGACTGTGACGGCCGCCGTGGACCGGACGCGGCGGCCCGCGCCCTCGGTGCCCCGGACGGTCACCGACCGCCGGACGGCCGGGCACGGCGCGCCGACGGCCGGCTCGGGCGGCTGGCGGTCGTTCCGCTGCCGGGGGAGCCGGGCGTGGAGGCGGTCGGCCTCCAGCAGGGCGGACCAGTGGTGGACCGACCGCACCGGCCGACCCGCGGCGCGGGCCAACTCCCCGGCCACCGCGGCGAGTCGGTCCGCCTCGCGGGGCACCGAGCGTCCGGACAGCCAGCCGCGCAGGGTGGAGGGGCTGATCCCGCCGGTGCGGGCGAGCCGTTCCTGGGTGATCGTCCGGCCGCCGGTCCGGCGGGCCTCGTCCCAGAGCGGCAGGAGTTCGCGCAGCACCGCGGAGCGGGTCGCCCGGCCCCTCACCTGCACGTCTGTTGTCATGCCAGCTCCCGGCCGGACTCGGACCGGATCTTCGAATCCGTTCCCCTGCGTGCAGGGTACGCACTCCCCCACCCCCTCGTACCGGCTTCTCCTCGAATCACGTTCCGGATCGGCGGTCCCGCCCCGCGCGGGCCCGCCGCCTGGTAAAGGGCGCCCGGCCGGGCCTGGTGCCGGGCCGGACCGGGACCGGGCGCTCTCACAGTCGGCGCCCGGTGCCGCTGAGGGCGAAGTTCCGGCGGTGAAACAGCGCGGCCCCGGTCGGGAAACACCCTCCGCACATGCTCGGTGGCACGACAGCGACCGGGCTCCGGGCCACCGGCGGCCCGCCCGGTCGGGGCCTCCGGCGGGACCGGAGGCGTGCCGCGCCCCGGACCGACGGCGGTCCGGTCGGCGCCCGGTCGGCCCGCCAGCTCCGGCTCCCACCGTCCGGAGCGCGACCTCGGAGGGACTTCCCGATGACCACCACCAAGCCCACACTGCTCCTGGTCGGCTACGGCATGGTCGGCCACCGCTTCCTGGAAGCCCTGGCCGACACCGGGGCGGCCGCCCGCTACCGGGTCGTCGTCCTCGCCGAGGAGCCCCGGCCCGCCTACGACCGGGTCGGCCTGACCTCGTACTTCTCCGGCCGGAGCGCGGACGACCTGCTGCTCGCCGAGGAAGGCTTCACCGATCGGCACGGGTTCGAGGTGCACCTCTCCTCCCCCGCCGTCTCACTCGACCCGGCGGCCCGGACCGTCACCACGGCCGCCGGGCGCACCCTCCCGTACGACACCCTGGTGCTGGCCACCGGCTCCTACCCCTTCGTCCCCCCGGTGGACGGCCGGGACGCCGAGGGGTGCTTCGTCTACCGCACCATCGAGGACCTGCAGGCGATCGAGTCCTACGCGGCCGGGGCCAGGGTCGGCGCGGTGGTCGGCGGCGGCCTGCTCGGGCTGGAGGCCGCCGGGGCGCTGCGGGGCCTCGGCCTGGAGACCCACGTGGTGGAGTTCGCGCCGCGCCTGATGCCCGTCCAGGTCGACGAGGCGGGCGGCGCGGCGCTGCGCCGGACCATCGAGTCGATGGGCGTGGTGGTGCACACCGGCATCGGCACCAAGGCGATCACCGTCGCCGGGGGGCGCGCGGTCGGCATGTCCTTCACCGACGACTCCGAGCTGGCGACCGACCTGGTGGTGTTCTCCGCCGGTGTCCGCCCCCGCGACCAGCTGGCCCGCGAGGCCGGGCTGACGGTCGGTGAGCGCGGGGGCATCGCGATCGACGAGCACTGCCGCACCTCCGACCCGCACGTCTTCGCGATCGGCGAGTGCGCCCTCGCGGTGGACGGCCGGGTGTACGGCCTGGTCGCCCCCGGCTACGAGATGGCCGTCGCGGTGGCCCGGCAGCTCGCCGGGCAGGCCCCGCAGCCGTTCACCGGCGCGGACCTCTCCACCAAGCTCAAGCTGCTCGGCGTCGACGTGGCCAGCTTCGGCGACGCCTTCGGCCGCACGCCCGGCTCGCTCGACGTGGTCTACTCCGACTCCCGCTCCGGCGTCTACAAGAAGCTGGTGGTGACCGGCGAGGGGGCACTGCTCGGCGGCATCCTGGTCGGTGACGCCTCGGCCTACGCCACGCTCCGCCCGCTGGCGGGTACCGGCCGGCCGCTGCCCGTCCCCGCCGAGTCGCTGGTGCTGCCGGCCGGCGCGGACACCGCGGTCTCGCTGGGCGGCTCCGCGCTGCCCGACGACGCGGTGGTCTGCAGCTGCAACAACGTCACCAAGGGCACGATCCGGGCGGCCGTCACGGACCACCGGTGCGCCACCGTCCCCGAGGTGAAGAAGTGCACCCGGGCGGGCACCAACTGCGGCTCCTGCGTGAAGCTGCTCGGCACGATCGTCGCGGACGAGCTGGCGGCGAGCGGCGTCGAGGTCGACCGGGGCCTGTGCCCGTGCTTCGCCCACACCCGTGCCGAGCTCTACGAGATCGTCCGGGTCAAGCGGATCGCCACGCACCGCCGGCTGCTCGCCGAGCACGGCCGGGTGCCGGAGGGCGCGGAGGGCTGCGAGGTCTGCAAGCCGACGGTGGCCTCGATCATCGCCTCGCTGGCGCCGGAGCTGGAGGCCTCCGGGCACATCCTGGACGGCGAGCAGGGCGCTCTGCAGGACACCAACGACCACTTCCTGGCGAACCTGCAGAAGAACGGCTCCTACTCGGTGGTGCCGCGCATCCCCGGCGGCGAGATCACCCCCGACAGGCTGATCGTGATCGGCGAGGTGGCCAAGGAGTTCGGCCTCTACACCAAGATCACCGGTGGTCAGCGGATCGACCTGTTCGGCGCCAGCGTGGACCAGCTGCCGATGATCTGGAGCCGGCTGGTCGCGGCGGGCTTCGAGTCCGGCCACGCGTACGGGAAGTCGCTGCGCACCGTGAAGTCCTGCGTCGGCTCCACCTGGTGCCGCTACGGCGTGCAGGACTCGGTCGCCATGGCGATCCGGCTGGAGCTGCGCTACCGGGGGCTGCGCTCGCCGCACAAGCTCAAGTCCGCGGTCTCCGGCTGCGCCCGCGAGTGCGCGGAGGCCCGCGGCAAGGACTTCGGCGTCATCGCCACCACCAACGGCTGGAACCTGTACGTCGGCGGCAACGGCGGTGCCACGCCCCGGCACGCCGACCTGCTCGCCCAGGACCTGGACGACGAACAGCTGGTCCGCCTGATCGACCGGTTCCTGATGTTCTACATCCGCACCGCCGACCGGCTGGAGCGCACCTCCACCTGGCTGGAGCGGATCGAGGGCGGCCTGGAGCACGTCCGCGAGGTGGTGGTCGAGGACTCGCTGGGCATCGCCGACGAGTTGGAGGCGCTGATGGCCCGGCACATCGGCGACTACCAGGACGAGTGGGCGGCGACCCTGGCCGACCCCGACCGGATGCGCCGGTTCGTCTCCTTCGTCAACGCCCCCGGGGTACCCGACCCGAGCATCCGCTTCGTCCCCGAGCGCGACCAGGTCAAGCCCGACCTGGCGCTGCTGGCCACCGAGGAGCAGCTGCTCGCCGCCCTCGACCGCGACCGCGCCCCGTTCCCGTCCGCCCGCATCCTGGAGGAAGCCCGATGACCGCCACCGCCTCTGCCACCCGGGTCGAACTGCGCTCCGCCGCGGGCTGGTCGCCGGTCTGCGACCGGGACCTGCTGGTCCCCGGCCGCGGCGTCGCCGTCCTGCTGCCGGACGGCCGCCAGGCCGCCGTGTTCCGCGACGGCAGCGACCGCCTCTACGCCGTCGACAACCGCGACCCGTTCACCGGCGCGTACGTCCTCTCCCGGGGTCTGCTGGGCTCCACCGCGGACGGCCGGGTCTACGTGGCCTCGCCGCTGCTCAAGCAGCGCTTCGACCTGCTGACCGGGGAGTGCCTGGACGACGAGGGTGTCCGGATCACCGTCCACGCCGTCCGCTCCGCCTGACCCGGCGGCGCGCACCCGGCCGGCGGGCCGCCCCGGCCGCCACCGCACTGCCCGGCTGGCCTCTTCCGGACCGGACCGGCCCTCCCGACCGGCCCCGGCCCCCGTCGTCCCGCCGACGGGGGCCGGGGTCAGTGCTGCTGCCGGAGCGCCGCCAGGACGGCGGCGGCCATGCCCTGCTGCCCCTGGGCGTTCGGGTGGATCGGTGCCAGGCCCCGGTCGGCGGCGAGGGGCTCGATCCAGCGGGTGCCCGCGGCCTCGCACATGTCGTGGCCCGCGGAGGAGGCGTAGGTGTCGACGAAGCCCACCCCGGCGGCCTCGGCCCGCTGCCGGAGCATGCCGTTCAGCTGCTGCTCCTGCTCGGTGACGAAACCGAGGTCGGCGCCCGCGATGCCGCTGCCCAGGGTCTCGGCGCAGCGGGCCGGGTCCTGCGGCAGCAGGGCCGGGTACCCGACGAGCAGCACCTCGGCCTGCGGGGCCCGCCGCCTGATCTCGCCGAGGGCCGCGGTGAGCCGCTCGCCGGTGGCGGTCATCTTCCGCTGGACCTCGCCCCGCCCGGTGCCGGTCGTGTAGTACGCCCGGCACGGCGCGGCGTCGCCCTGCCCGGTCAGGCTGTGCCGGACGTTCTCGACCGCGCAGCGGCCCAGGACGTCGAGGAAGCCGGCGTCGTTGCCGCCGATCCCGAGCGTGACCAGTCGGGTGGCCGTGCTGAGCGCGTCCAGCTGCGGCGGGTTGGTGCCGTCGTCGGTCCGCTGGGCGGCCGTCAGGTCTCCGGTGCGGGCTCCGCTGCAGCTGACGTCGGTGAAGTCCGCGATGCCGAGCTGCCGGGCCACCAGCGACGGGTAGTTGGCGCCCGAGCGGCCGCAGCCCTGCGGGGATCCGCCCTGGGGCGGGATCCGCAGGCCGGAGGTGTAGGAGTCCCCGAGGGCCGCGTACGGCCCGGTGGCCGGAGTGGCCGGGGTAGCGGAGGGAGCGGGGGACGAGGAGGTCGGGGCCGCGGGGGTCGGCGCGGCCCGGTCGGGCCCGGGGGCCGGGAGGGCCGCCCCGGCACCGCACCCGGCCGCGCCGAGCAGGACGGCACCGATCAGGGCAGCACGGACCGGGGCCGCCGCGGCGGCCGTCCTCCGGCGGCGCACCTACTCGGCGCCGCGCTCGTGCTCGGCCAGGAACTCCTCGAACCTCCGGCCGAGTTCGTCCGCCGAGGGGAGGTCGCTGGCCTCGGCGAGCAGGCTCTCCCGGCCGACGGCACCGGAGACCGCGTCGTACTGGCCCTCCATGCCCTGGATCGCCGAGCGCAGTTCGCCGTCGCCCTGGGAGAGCTGGTCCTCGATCTCGGCGTAGACCTCGTTGACCCGGGCGCGCAGCTCGCTGCCGGGCAGGACCAGGCCGGTGGCGGACTGGACGGCCTCCAGGATCGTCACCGCGGCGGCCGGGTAGGTCGAGCGGGCGATGTAGTGCGGGACGTGGGCCGCGAGGCCCAGCACGTCGTGCCCGGCCTGGGTGAGCCGGTACTCGACCAGCGCCTGGGCGCTGCCGGGCACCTGGGCCTGGTCGAACCACTTGGGGTGGCCGGCCGCCAGGTCGACCCGGTTGCCGTGCGGGGTGAGGCCGACCGGGCGGGTGTGCGGGACGCCCATCGGGATGCCGTGGAAGGAGAGGGCGAGCCGGATCTCGAACCGCTCCACCAGGTCGCCGACGGCGGCCGCGAACAGCTCCCACTCGGTGTCCGGCTCGGGGCCGGAGAGCACCAGGAAGGGCGCGCCCACCGAGTCCCGCGCCAGCTGGAGCAGGATCTCCGGCGGGTCGTAGTCCGTCCAGCTCTCGCGGTCGAAGGTCATCGCGGGGCGGCGGGCCCGGTAGTCGACCAGCCGGTCGTGGTCGAACCTGGCCACCACCTGCGGGGATCCCTGCTCCAGCAGGTGCGCCACGACCTGGCCGCCCGCCTCGCCGGCGTCCATGAAGCCCTCGAAGTGGTACAGCAGCACCAGGCCGGTGCCGGCCTCCGCGGCGGCGCGGGCCGCGGCCAGGGCCGTCACGCCCTGCGGCTCCAGCTCGTACAGCTCCTTGGGATCACGCACGGCGCATCCATCCCCGTTCCGTCTCGTCGTCTCGGAATGCTTTCGGACCTGACCTGTCCAGCGTGCGACGGCCCGTCGGCATTCCCGCCCCCGCACGAGTCTTCACGCCGTCTCTCGAATCCTCTCACCTCCCGGCAAAGCACCTGGTCGCGGGCGTGGCACGCGGTCCGCCAGGCGGGACGGCGGGACGTCCCGGCGTGCCGGGAGGACCCGTGCGCCCCTGTTGGCGCGCCGCGAAGTGACGCACCGCCTCCGGGCAGGTATCGTCCTCTCGCTGCCTCGCATCGTCGCGTCGTCGCGCCACGCCGTCTGTCACGTCGTGGGCCACGCCCCGGTCCGTTGCGCTGCCAGCCCTCCCATGCGCACCTTGCCTTCACCTGGCCGCCTGCTTCGCTTCGTGATCTCGTTTCTCTCTCGGCCATCTCGCGGACGCACACTGTCCCGTCGCTCATCCCGCCGGATCGGTCCGTCGACCCGTGTCCGTACCGGCACCGCGCTGCCCGCCTCCGGGCTGCCGTCCCGCCGCACGCCCGAGCCTCTGGCGTAGCGCCCCCGGGCGGCCGTTCTCCGGGGCCGGGGCGATACGACCACAGCCCTCGCGCCGCGAACCCGGCACGCGGGCCCCGACGACCGCCGAAGGACCGAAGGATCCGTGCCCGTACCCGTCACCCTCTACGGCCGCACCGTGCGGCTGGAGCCCCTCGCCGAGCACCACGCCGCGGCCCTCGCCGTGGCCGGCTCCGAGGACCGTACGACCTACGCCTTCACTCCCGTCCCGCATGGCCTGGAAGCCGCCCGGGAGTACATCGCGCGCGCCCTCGCCGATCGGGCAGCGGGCCGGTCGATGCCGTTCGCCACAGTGAGCACCGCGGACAACCGGGTCGTGGGCTCGACCCGGTTCCTGGAACTCGACTACTGGCAGGGCCCGCTGGTCTGGCCGCCCGCTCCGGGCGTCCCGCACGGCGACCCGCTGGAGGCGGTGCCGGACGCCGCGGAGATCGGGAACACCTGGCTGTCCCCGCGGGCTCAGGGCACCGGCATCAACACGGAGGCGAAGCTGCTGATGCTGCGACACGCCTTCGAGGTGTGGCGGGTGCAGCGGATCTCGCTGCGGGCCGATGCCCGCAACGCCCGTTCCCGGATCGCCATCGAGCGGCTGGGCGCGACCTCCGAGGGTGTCCGCCGGGCGCACTCGCGCGGTCTGGACGGGGTGGTCCGGTCCACTGCCTTCTACTCGATCCTGGACGAGGAGTGGCCCGCCGTCCGGGACATCATCGAGCTGCGGATCGCCGCCGCGACCTCGCCCAGCGCGCCGGACCCGGCGCCGCTCAACCAGGAGTGCCTTAGACACGGCGGCTCCCTGATGCCGGCCGCCTGAGCCGACCGGGCGGGCCCCGGAGCGATCCGGGGCGGAGAGATCCGGGGCCGGGAGACCCGGGGCGGGGCGGACGTGCGGTGTCGGCGGTGCCGCACGGCCAACCCGGCCGCCCCGGCCGCCGGGTCTCCCCTGCGGGGTTTCTCGGCACTCTGTCGAGTTGTCAAGGAGCGGGGACAGCACGGGCTTCGGCCCACCTCCGTTCCTGGGGTCTGATTCCTGCTGGCACTCCATCGGCCCGTCCCGCACTTCGCCCCGGCTCAGCCCTCGGCCCCGTCCGGGCCGGAGCCGGGCTCGGGCCCCGGCTCGGCCGCGGAACCGGCCGCCTCAGCGGCGGCGGCCATGCGCTGCAGCCCCGCGAGGTGCGCCGCCAGCGCGGCGCGGCCCGGCGAGGTCGCGGAGAGCCAGGTGCGGGGCCGCTTGCCGACGTAGCCCTTGCGGGCCCGCAGGTAGCCGACCGTCTCCAGGCTCGCCGCGGTCTTGCTGAGCACCGAGTCCGAGACCTGGCAGTAGTCCCGGACGACGGAGAACTCGGCTTCCTGGCATCCGCTGAGGAAGGCCAGGACGGTGAGCCTGGTGGGCTGGTGGAGTATCGGGTCGAGTCCGTTCACCGCTCGCTGCTCATGCTCTGCTCCTTGACCTCTCGATTGGCCATCGTGATGACGCCCCAGACGGCCAGGCCGCCGACCACGCCCGCGGCGGCCATGGCCCACCCCTGGTCGCCGGCGGCCAGCCAGGTGCCGAGCCAGGCCAGCACCGCGGCCAGGATCGTCAGGCCGAGCGCCCACAGGACGTTCGGCGGGATCTTCACCTTCTCCAGCCGCGCGGCGACGCCGCTGGAGCGCATGGCCACCCGCACTATCGCCGCCAGCACCGCCGCCAGGCCGGCCGCGCACAGCGGTATCAACCAGTGCGCCTGCCGCTGGAAGCTCTGTCCGATCGCCGCGCAGTAGACCGCGAGGGAGGCGCCCACCCCGGGGCCGTACCACCAGGGCATCGGTGCGGGCCGCCGGGCGGCGGCCTGCGCGCGCTCGGCGAGCGCCAGTGCCTCCGCGGGCGTGAGCCTCTCGGACTGCTCGTGCGCGTGCTGCTTGTCGTCAACCATGGGATCCCCCGGGCGGACATGCCGTCGGATCCGGCCTGCTGCCGGATCAAGTGCTACCACTCTGGCACATGCTTTCCGGAGGGGAAAGTAATTTTCCGACGGACCGTCAACAGGCTCCTCAGCAGCGCGGATCGATCTCTTGGAAGGTGGCGTAGTGGTCGGCGGTCCAGTACTGCTCGCCCACGCCACCGGTGACGACCCGCCTGGTCCCGCGGTCGTCCGATCCGGGCGTGACCACGGTGAACTCGTGGTAGTAGCCGCTGCCCTGACGGGGCAGCCGGCCCTCCCGGTTCTCGAAGACGACACCGTCCGAGCGGTACGGGTAGGGGCCGCCCCGGGCGATCAGGCCGAGGGTGTCGAGGGCCTGCGCGGGCAGCTTGCTGCGGCAGACGTCGGCCAGCGCCGAACTGGTGGGCACCCAGCCGCCCTGGGCGGTGGGCGACTTGGCCGGGGCCGAGGGCTTGGGCGCGCTCGCGGCACCGCTGCGGGTGGCGGTGGCGGCGGCGCTGACGCCGGCGGTGACGGACGCGGTGGCCGGGGACTTCGCGCTGCCCGCGCCGTCCGAGTCGTGCCCGCCGTTCAGCAGGGCGGCGACTCCGGCCGCGATCCCGAGGAGGACCACGGCGAGGAGGCTGATCAGGCGGTTTCGGCTGTTCATGGCCCCAGCCTGCCGCACCGGCTCACCCGGACGGCGCACTGCACGCGCCCGGCCCGACCCAGCCAGGCCCGGATCCGGACCCGGGAAACGCCGCCGGGGCGGGGACGGACGCCGTTGTCCGTCCCCGCCCCGGCTGCTTCCCGTACGGCGGCTCTCCTGCGCCGAGCTCCGCCGTACGCCCCTCCCCTTCGGAGGGGTGCGGTCAGTGAACCGCGCTGCTTCGTGTCAGCGCGAGTCGCTGCCCGCCGTCTCGATGGCGGCGCGGCCTGCCTCCAGGCGCGCCACCGGAATCCGGAAGGGAGAGCATGATACGTAGTCCAGCCCCACCTCGTGGAAGAAGTGCACCGAATCGGGGTCGCCGCCGTGCTCGCCGCAGACGCCGAGCTTGAGGTCGGGACGGGTGGCCCGGCCGGCCTGGGCGGCGTTCCTGACCAGGGCGCCGACGCCGTCGCGGTCGATGGTCTCGAACGGGCTGACCCCGAAGATGCCCTTCTCCAGGTACGCGGTGAAGAAGGAGGCCTCGACGTCGTCGCGGGAGAAGCCCCACACGGTCTGGGTCAGGTCGTTGGTGCCGAAGGAGAAGAAGTCGGCGGCCTCGGCGATCTGACCGGCGGTCACGGCGGCGCGCGGCAGTTCGATCATGGTGCCGAGCTTGATGTCCAGGGTGACGCCGGTGGAGGCGGCGACCTCGGCGAGCACCCGCTCGCACTCGTCGCGGACCAGCTCCAGCTCCTGGACGGTGCCGACCAGCGGGATCATCACCTCGGGGCGCGGGTCGCCGCCGGCCAGCTTGCGCTCGGCCGCGGCCTCGGCGATCGCCCGGACCTGCATGCCGAACAGGCCGGGGATGACCAGGCCGAGCCGGACGCCGCGCAGGCCGAGCATCGGGTTGGCCTCGTGCAGCCGGTGCACGGCCTGGAGCAGGCGCAGGTCGTTCTCGTTCGGGTCCTTGCGGGCCTCGGCGAGGGCGACGCGCACCGACAGCTCGGTGATGTCGGGCAGGAACTCGTGCAGCGGCGGGTCGAGCAGCCGGACCGTCACCGGGAGGCCGTCCATCGACTGGAACAGCTCCAGGAAGTCGCCCTTCTGCAGCGGCAGCAGGCTGGACAGTGCGGTCTCGCGGTCCTTGTCGTTGTCCGCCAGGATCAGGTGCTCGACCTCCTTGCGGCGCTCCTCGCCGAGGAACATGTGCTCGGTGCGGCACAGGCCGATGCCTTGGGCGCCGTACCGGCGGGCGCGGTTCGCGTCCTCGGCGTTGTCGGCGTTGGCGCGCACCGCGAGGCGGCGGCGGCCGTCGGCGTGCGACATCAGCCGGTGCACGGCCTGGACCAGCCCGCCCTGGACGTCGGCGCCGGCGTGCAGGGTGCCCTCGAAGTACTCGACCACCGGGGACGGCAGCACCGGGACCTCGCCCAGGTACACCTTGCCGTTGGCGCCGTCGATGGAGACCACGTCGCCCTCGTGGACGACCTGGCCGTCGGCGGTGGTGAACTTGCGGTTCTTGGTGTCGACCTCCAGCTCCTCGGCGCCGCAGACACAGGTCTTGCCCATGCCGCGGGCGACCACGGCCGCGTGCGAGGTCTTGCCGCCGCGCGAGGTGAGGATGCCCTCGGCGGCGATCATGCCTTCCAGGTCGTCCGGGTTGGTCTCGCGGCGGACCAGGATGACCTGCTCGCCGGAGCGCGACCACTTCACCGCGGTGTACGAGTCGAAGACCACCTTGCCGACCGCCGCGCCGGGCGAGGCCGCGATGCCGTACGCGACCGGCCTGGTCTCGGAGGTGGGCGCGAAGCGCGGGAACATCAGCTGGGCGAGCTGGCCGCCGGTGACCCGGTGCAGCGCCTCGTCCAGGTCGATCAGGCCCTGGTCGACCAGCTGGACGGCGATCCGGAACGCGGCGGCGGCGGTGCGCTTGCCGACCCGGGTCTGCAGCATCCAGAGCTTGCCGCGCTCGATGGTGAACTCGATGTCGCACAGGTCCCGGTAGTGGTTCTCCAGGGTGTGCATGATGGACATCAGCTCGTCGTACGACTTCTTGTCGAGCTGCTCCAGGTCGGCCAGCTGGAGGGTGTTGCGGATGCCCGCCACCACGTCCTCGCCCTGGGCGTTCTGCAGGTAGTCGCCGTAGACGCCCTGGGTGCCGGTGGAGGGGTCGCGGGTGAAGGCGACACCGGTGCCCGAGTCCTCGCCGAGGTTGCCGAAGACCATGGTGCAGACGTTGACGGCGGTGCCCAGGTCGTTCGGGATCCGCTCCTGCCGGCGGTACAGGCGGGCCCGGTCGCCGTTCCAGGAGTGGAAGACCGCGTGGATCGCCAAGTCCAGTTGCTCGCGCGGGTCCTGCGGGAACTCCCGGCCGGTCTCCCGGAGCACGATCGCCTTGAAGGTGGCGACCAGCGTCCGCAGGTCCTCGGCGGTGAGGTCGAGGTCGTTGGCGGTGCCCTTGGCGTGCTTGGCCTCCTCCAGCGCCTCCTCGAAGAGCTCGCCGTCGACGCCCAGCACGGTCTTGCCGAACATCTGCACCAGGCGGCGGTACGAGTCCCAGGCGAAGCGCTCGTTGCCGGACTGATCGGCGAGCCCGGCCA
This sequence comes from Kitasatospora sp. NPDC088783, assembly GCF_044750705.1. NCBI lineage: Bacteria > Bacillati > Actinomycetota > Actinomycetes > Kitasatosporales > Streptomycetaceae > Kitasatospora > Kitasatospora sp. NPDC088783. Next base: position 160,289 of record NZ_JBIVKJ010000007.1, on the reverse strand, counting down.
CCGAGGCGTCGGAGAGGCCGATGTTCAGGACGGTGTCCATCATTCCGGGCATCGAGAACTTCGCGCCGGAGCGCACCGAGACCAGCAGCGGGTTGTCGGCCTGGCCGAGTTGCTTGCCCATCCGCTGTTCGAGGGCGGCCAGGTGGCCGGTGATCTCCTCGTTCAGCGAGCCCGGTTCGGTGCCGGTCTCCAGGAAGACCTTGCAGGCGTCGGTGGTGATGGTGAACCCCGGAGGGACGGGGAGACCCAGGTTGGTCATCTCGGCGAGGTTCGCACCCTTGCCGCCGAGAAGATCCTTGAGGTCCTTGTTTCCTTCGGTGAAGGAGTAAACAAACTTCTGCTGCGCCGTCACGGGTCGCTCTCCTCGCACACGGTTGCCCTGACGCCGGAGAACATACCCATTTCGAAGGCGGTCTAGGGGCGTGGATAGCTCGTACGAGCCACGAAGGCGGAGGTTGGCCAGCGGATCTAATGCCCGGACAGGCGTTTGCCTGCGTTGCTGAAATCGTCCGGGTGACGCTAGCCCTTGTTCAAGAATTGAACGCACCGATACATCGGGCTCACTCGAACCGGACACACGGTGACGGCATTCGCTCCGCCACGTTTCCCCGGCTTGATTTCCTGCAGCCAGCTGCGGCGATCCGCCGGAGGGCCCGTTCGGGAAGCGATCCGGACTTGTACACCTTGGCGAAGTCCACTGACTGACCGTCACTCGCCACGATATGTGGCCAGCATCACGAGCGCATCTCAGCTGTCAGGCTGACGACTCCTACGCCGGACGTCGCTTTCCGTTGATGTATCCGTCGCTCTGCGTTGCTCGAATTCGCCTTCAAGGAGCCCTGTTGTCCACCATGGACAGTCCGGCCGGGACGCCACGGCCAGGCCCGGAACCGAGCCGAACCTGCCGTGGAGTACAGATCATCCGCCAGAGGTGTCCGATTCGGCGTCTTCGGCCAGTCGAGCGCACTCGTACGGATCGTCCAACCAGCCCTCGGGCAGGACCACCCGGTTGTTGCCGCTGGTCCGGCCGCGCGGGCCGTCGGCACCGATCGGCCAGCTCTGCTCCTGGTCGATCAGGGCGAGCGTCTCCGTCAGCTCGGCCAGCGAGCTGGAACCGGCGAGCTTCACCCGCAGCTCGGAGCCGACCGAGAAGCCCTTGGTGTACCAGGCGACGTGCTTGCGGAAGTCGATGACGCCGCGGGCCTCGTCGCCGAGCCACTCCCCCAGCAGCTGGGCGTGCCGCACCATGGCGCGGGCCACGCAACCGAAGGTGGGGCGGGCGTAGTCGGCGTCGCCCTCGAAGATCGACACCAGGTCCTTGAACAGCCAGGGCCGTCCCAGGCAGCCGCGGCCGACGACCACGCCGTCGCAGCCGGTCTCGCGCATCATCCGCACCGCGTCGTCGGCGGACCAGATGTCCCCGTTGCCGAGCACCGGGATGCCGGCCGGGACGGACTCGCGCAGGCGGGCGATGGCCGACCAGTCCGCGGTGCCGCCGTAGTGCTGGGCCGCGGTGCGGCCGTGCAGGGCGATCGCGGAGACGCCCTCCTCCGCGCCGATCCGCCCGGCGTCGAGGTAGGTGAGGTGGTCGTCGTCGATGCCCTTGCGCATCTTCATGGTGACGGGCAGGTCGCCCGCGTTGGCGACCGCCTGGCGCAGGATGTCGCGCAGCAGGTTGCGCTTGTACGGCAGGGCGGAGCCGCCGCCCTTGCGGGTCACCTTGGGAACGGGGCAGCCGAAGTTGAGGTCGATGTGGTCGGCGAGCCCCTCCGTGGAGATCATCCGGGCCGCCTTGCCGACCGTCTCCGGGTCCACCCCGTACAGCTGGATCGAGCGCGGCTTCTCGCTCGGGTCGAACTTGATCAGCTGCATGGTCTTGGCGTTGCGCTCGACCAGGGCGCGGGTGGTGATCATCTCGGAGACGTACAGGCCCCGGCCGCCGCTCTGCTCCCGGCACAGGGTGCGGAAGGGCGCGTTGGTGATGCCGGCCATCGGTGCCAGCACCACCGGCGGCCAGACCTGCATCGGCCCGATGTTCAACGGGGCGAACTCCGGCGCGCCGGATGCTGCCGGGGTGGCCTGGACGGTGTCGGGCGTGGTGGTCATGCGCGGCGGATCCTCATACGGGTAGGGCCCCAATGTCGGGCTTCCGGACTCTCCATTCTCTCCCACCCGCCGGACCGCCCGGGCCGGGGCCGGGCGCGGGCTCCGCCGGGGGCTGCGGCGGGTGGGCGACGGCCGGTGCGTGCGGTGGGTGGACTGCGGTGGGTGGGCTGCGGTCGGTGGACTGCGGCGAGGCGGTGGGCGGCGGTGGGGCGCTGGGCGGTGGCGGCCCCGGGTGCGGTCAGGGCTTCCCGGTGCGGCCGATGGTGACGGTGCCGGAGGCGGAGGTGATGTCGAGCAGCCGCGAGGAGTCGGCGTCCTGGAGGGACGGGTCGACCGTCTGGCCGCCGCCGTCGCTGCTGAGGTCGATCCGGTACCGGCTGCGGTCGTCGGGCAGGTCCAGGACCAGGTTTCCCGAGGCGAGGCGGGTGGTGACCGATTCCGGCGGGCGGTCGTACTGGAGGGTGACCCGCCCGGAGGAAGCGGACAGCTGGGTCCTGGACGCGCCCAGCCCCGTCCCGATGATCTGACCGGAGCCGCTCTTGGCCCAGATCGGGCCGCTGACCCTGGTCAGCTGGACCTGGCCGCTGCCGGTCTCAGCCGAGACGGCGCCCGTCACGTCCACGATCTCCGTGCGTCCGGAGCCGTTGCGGGCGTGGACCTCGGTCGACGGCGGCACCTGTATGTCCAGGGCGACCGGGCAGCCGCGCAGGAGCCGGGCCTCCGGGCAGTCGACGGAGACCGTCATCCGGCCCGCGTCGATCCGCGTGGCGACCGTCGGCCTGCGCAGCGCCCAGCCCAGCTGTTCGGCCACCACCACCCGGTCGGTGCCACCGGACCGGACGGTGACCTGGGCCGGGCCGGAGGCGATGTCGAGCTGCCCGATCGCCTCGAAGTACGTCCGCTCCCGGGTGGTCTCCCGCTGGACGAGGGCCGCTCCCGTGACGGCGGCGCCTGTCAGGAGCGCGCAGGCGAGCGCCAGCACGCCGACGATCCGCCAGGCCCGGCGCTCGCCGGGGCCCGGCACGGCGGGCGGGCCCGTCGGCCCCGAGGCCGGCAGCCAGCGGGCGAGCCGGCCCGGCGCGGGGGCGAGCCGTGGCTGCGGCTGCGGCGGGGCGGTCCGGGTCATTGGCTGACCTCCAGGAAGCGCAGCACCGCGAGCACCCGGCGGTGGGTGTCCTCGGCGGGTGGCAGGTCGAGCTTGGTGAGGATCGAGTTGATGTGCTTGGCGACGGCGCTGTCGCTGACCACCAGGGATTCGGCGATCGCGGTGTTCGAACGGCCCTCGGCCATCAGCGCCAGCACGTCCCGCTCGCGGGGCGTCAGCCGGTGCAGCGGGTCGCGGTCGCGGCGCAGCAGCAGCTGGGCGACGACTTCGGGGTCGAGCGCGGTGCCGCCCGCGGCCACCCGCTGCAGCGCCTCCACGAACTCGTCGACGTTCGCCACCCGCTGCTTGAGCAGGTAGCCGACGCCGCTGGTGTTCTTGGCCAGCAAGTCCGCCGCGTAGCGCTCCTCGACGTACTGGGAGAGCAGCAGGACCGCAGTGTCGGGCCACTGCCGGCGGATCATCAGCGCGGCCCGGACGCCCTCGTCGGCGAAGCCCGGGGGCATCCGGACGTCCGCCACGACGATCTGCGGGCGGTGCTCCTCGACGGCGGCGAGCAGCGTCTCGGCGTCCCCCACGGCGGCGGCGACCTCGTAGCCCTCGCTCTCCAGCACCTTGACGATGCCGATCCTCAGGAGGACCGAGTCCTCGGCGATCACAGCTCGCACGGCAGCTCCATGGTGATGGTGGTCGGGCCCCCGCGGGGGCTGGTGATGGTGAAGGACCCGTCGACCGAGGCGGCGCGTTTGCGCAGGCCGGTGAGGCCGGTGCCGCGGTCGGCGTCCGCCCCGCCGATGCCGTCGTCGGTGATGGTGATGCGCAGCCGGTCGGCCGCCCGGTGCAGGGCGAGGTCGACCCGGGAGGCCCGGGAGTGCTTGGCCGCGTTGGCCAGCGCTTCGGAGACCGTGAAGTAGGCGACCGCCTCCACGGTGGGCGCTATCCGGCCCGGCAGGTCGACCGTGAGGTGCACGGGGACGGGGCTGCGGGCGGCGATGCCGGAGAGCGCCGCGTCGAGCCCGCGGTCCTCCAGCACCGCCGGGTGGAGGCCGCGCACCAGGTCGTGCAGCTCCTTGATGGCGGCCTGGGCCTCCTCGTGCGCGGCGGCGATGACCTCCAGGGCTTCGGGCGGGAGGTGCTTGAGGGTGCGCCGGGCGAGGCCCAGGTTCATCGCCAGCGAGACCAGGCGCTGCTGGGCGCCGTCGTGCAAGTCCCGCTCGATGCGGCGCCGTTCGGCATCGGCGGCGTCCACCACGTCCACCCGGCTGCGGGCCAGGTGCTCGACGCGGCGCTCCAGCAGCTCCGCCCGGTTCGGGCCGAGCAGGGCCCGGACCGTCCACAGGTCGACGGCGGCGAGCAGGGCGACCAGCCAGGGCGTGACGGCGAGCAGGAGCAGGCCGCCGACGGTCGCGGCGGCGCCCTCGGTCGTCCAGCCCTGCGCCGCCCTCAGGGGGTTGTCGGGCGGCAGCAGCCACACCCAGCCGAAGAAGCCGAGCAGGACGATCGACGCGCCCCAGAGGCCGAGCACCGAGGCGGCGCACAGGGCCTGCACCGGAGCAGCCAGCAGGTGGTGCGCGGCCTGTCGCCACGTCAGCCCCGCGCGGAGCCGGACCAGCCAGGCCGCGCCCGGTGGGACCCGGCCCGGGACCTCCAGCCCGCGCAGGGCGCGGACCCGGCTGCGCTGGGCGACGGTCAGCAGGTCGAAGAGGACCACGAGCAGGGCCAGCCCGGGCAGCAGGGCTCCGCTCGGGAGGACGAGGAGGATCAGGCAGGGCAGGCCGAACGGGAGACCGGCGGCCAGGAAGAGCGAGTCCCGTCGAGTGCCCGCGGACCACGGCGTGCGCGCGGCCACGGCGGCACGGACCGCGGTGGCCCGAGCCGTGACGGCATGAGCCGTGATCGCGTGGGCTGCGGCAGCCGGGGCCGCCCGGCGCGGAGGCGCGTCGATCTTCGACTGGAACATGCGGATCAGCGTAGGGGCCGCCTGATCTCGGCTTCCATGGCGCAGGCTTCCGTCTTTGGGGTGAAGCTGGCTACACCCCAAAGACGGAACCGCACACTACCGACAAGGTCCTTGCGCCGAAGGATTCTTGACGGCATGACGAATACGAACCTGATGCGTTGTGACCGTGGTCCGCTCTCCCCTGCTCGGGCGGCGGCCCCGGAGTTCGCCGATCCCGGCAGCGAACTCACCTGTTCAGTCGATGAGTTGGGCGCGTTCGCCGCGATCGGCCCGTGGTCGGTGCGCCTGCGGGCGGGCCGCCGACCGGCCATGGAGGTGTACGAGTACGGCGAACTGCTCGATGTCGTGGTCGAGTCCTCGCTCGGTGCGACCGGATTGCGCGGGGCGCGGCGCGGACCGGCCGGAAGACCGGGGTCGGGGGCGGTCGTGTGCGCCTGGGGCCGACTGCCACCCTGCGGGGTTCCCCCGCCGGTGTGCTTCCTCACCGGCGGGTTGCGGCGGCGGGCGGCGGACGCCGTGGCCGTACGGACGGCGGGCCGGTTCTGGTTCGCCTCCGCGGCCGGGAGGTTCCGCTGGGTGCAGGCGTCGGCGGCGTCCTGCTGCGCCGAGCACGCGGAGCCGGGGAGGGTGGCATGAGCACGTTGACTCCCAGGCTTTCCAGAGTCGGCGGCGTCGTCCCGGTGGGGCGGTCGACGGGTGCGCTCCGACCGGTCGGGTGGTTGCGGCCGGAGGTGCTGTTCCCAGGGTGCGGGCTGGTCCTGCTGCCCTGGTCGGCGCTGCTGGCCGTGCTGCCCGGTGGCCGCCCCTGGGTGGTGCTCGATCTGGCCGAGTCGGCGGCCCTGTCGGTTGCCGCCGCGTGCCTGCGGCGGGGCCGGAGCCCGTTCTGGCCGGCCGGGCTGGCTGGTGTCCTGCTGGTCACGGACGCCGGGTGCGACCTCGCGACGGCCGCCGTCGGGCCCGGGCTGCTGGTCGCCTTGCCGATGGCGGCGTGCGTGGAGTTGCCACTGGCCGCCGTGTGCTGGTCGGTGGCGTTCCGCAAGGGGACCGTCCGCGCGGGCGGCGGTCCGGCTCCGGCGGCCGGGCGGTGGCCACGGCTCTGGATGTTCCAGGTGCCCGGGGTGTTCCGGGGTCGTGCCGTGGCCCCGGTTCCGGTGGGCGGCCCGCCCACCGGGTTCCTCACGAAAGGAGTGTCAGTGCAGATCATCGAGCTGACGGCGCGATCCACTGCGGGGATCGTGTCCGGGTCTCCGGCGAGCCGGTTGTACGCCGTGATGTCGAGCCGGCTGCGGGTCACCGCGGCCGCGGGCGTGCGGGGCCGCCCAGCGGCCGCCGCGACGGGGCGTTCCGCCGCTCCCGGGGGCCCGGCGGTCTCGGAGGTGCACCGGGGCCACCGTCCGGCGGGCTCGACCGGCCGGGCACCGACCGCCGGGGCCCACGCCCGGGCCGAGCCCCGGGCGTCCCGCCCCGGCCCGGGCCGAACGCCCCGCGCGGCGTCCGCCGCGGCGAGAGCGGCAGCCCCCTCGTCGCGGCGCAGGCCCGTGCTGCGGCGGCCCGCCGTGGAGCGGCCGACCTGCTTCCGGGAGCTGCGTTCCCGCAAGCTCCGTCAGGGCACGGCCGGCCCGCGCCGCCCCTCCCCCACGGGAGGTTGACCACCCGCCCGAGCAGCCCCGCGCTGGAAGGAGCTGACCGCCCTCCCCGTACCGGGCATGTTCGAACGGCCGCCCGGTCCGGAGCTGAAAGGAGCCGCCTGACCCCGCCTACGACCTGGCAGCCCGCGCTGTCGCCGACCTGAACGCGTTCCTCCGCACCGGCGTCTTCCGTTCCTTGACCACTGCATAGTGCGATACGTCCTGCCGCCCACCGACCACGCGCCGGCCGTCGACCCCCGCCCCGGGTGTCGCGCCGGCCGGTGCGGGGTGTGGTCGGCAGGCCCTGCCGCGGGCGGGCGGACGAGGACGGGGCCACCGTACGGGCGGACGGCGAGGGCCGGATCGGCGGCCGTGCCCTCGCCCAGGGGCGGGTATCGGCGCAGGTGACCGCAGGAAAATGGAGGGCCCGGCAGGCGGGGCCGGTGCGAGGATGGCGCCATGACGACGAACCCGACCCCCTCCCCCAGCGAGGTGCGCACCCGCGAGCAGCTGACGGCCGCGGTCGCGTCCGGGGCGCGCCCGAAGTACCTGCATTTCTGGGGCCACCAGCCGCAGCGGGACGGGCGGATCGGGCCCGGCGCGCTCAGCCAGTGGTGGCCCTCCCCGTTCACCGTCGACGGGGTCGAGTACCGCACCGCCGAGCACTGGATGATGGCCGGGAAGGCCCGGCTGTTCGGGGACGAGGAGATCGTCCCGAGGATCCTCCGGGCGCGGACGCCCGCGGAGGCGAAGAAGTTGGGGCGCCAGGTCCGGGGATTCGACGACGAGCGCTGGGTCGCGCAGCGTTTCGAACTGGTGGTGAACGGCAGCACCGAGAAGTTCGGACAGGACGAGCAGCTCCGTACGTACCTGCTCCGCACCGGCGAGCGCGTTCTGGTGGAGGCCAGCCCGCTCGACCGGATCTGGGGGATCGGGCTCGCCGCCGACGACGAGCGGGCTGCGACCCCCGCCCAGTGGCGAGGGCTGAACCTGCTCGGCTTCGCCCTGATGGAGGCACGAGCACGACTCGCGGGCTGAACCCGACCAACTAGCCGATTAAGGGCGGCAGTTGTCCAGCATCTCGCACAAGTGGGTTGATTCGGGCGGAAGTCGGTCGCGACCCGTGAACGCCGCCGTCCTCCCGTGTCGCACCGGCCACTCGTATCGTCGTCCCGAAAAGGTTAAGACTTGCTCCCGTAACGTGGCCGCCGCATGGCAGCGCCAGGATGGCCACCAGATTGTTGTGTTCGGAGGCCGGTCGGGCGGTCTCCTGGAGAGGTCGGGGCGGGGCGCGATGACCGTACGCAATTCGGGGCCGGATTCGGCCGATGTCCAGACGCTCAGGGCGGAGTTGGACGAACTCCTGAGGGCGCGGCAGTTCGCCGCACAGCGCGAGCGCAGGCTCGCCGAGGCCGTCCGGGCCGGCTACGAACCCGATCACTCGCCCGCCTACGGCCGCCCGCCCCGGCAGCCCGATCCCGAACTGGTGCGACAGCTCGCCCAGGTACAGAACCTCCGCGAAGGACTCGGCGCCCGCTGTCTCGAACTGAGCGACCGCCTCCTGGCAGCCGAGGACCGACAGTTGGCGGGGCGGTTGGCCGACCGTCCCGCACCCGTACCCGGCATCGACCCGGGCACCCCCGCCCAGGGCTCCTGGGCGCACCGACCGGACGAACCGGCCGCTCCTCCGATGCCCCCGCCGCGCTCGTTCCCGACCGGAGCCCGCTTCGGCGGAGACCGCAGATCGGGCCCCGCCCACGAACCGGCCGCCACGTCCGACAGACCGGCGGACCTGACCGGCAGCGCCGACCCGGCCGCGGCCCTGCCCGCCGGAGGGCCGCCCCTGCGCGGCGCCCGCTTCGGGGCCAGCCGCCCTCGCCGCGCCGGCCGGAAGAACGACGACCGCACCACCACCGCCGCATCCCGGCCCATCATCGACGCGGCCGACGCGGTTTCCCGGAGCGGCGGAACGGATGCCCGGCCGGAAGGGCCCACCGGCACCTCCTGGGCCGGAACAGGCACCCACGACAACGGAACCGACTCCCACCGGGCCGACAGCACCGCCCGCCCGGGCACGGAGCGCAACGGCACCGGACCCACCAGGCCGGGCACCGCCCCCCGCAGCAACGGCACCCCCAGTAACAGCACCGGACTCGCGGGCCCCAGGAACCGGACGGAGGCCGCCGCGCCGGAGGGCGGCATGCGGGCCCGGACGGGTGCCGAACTGGTCGCCCTCACCCAGCGGATCACCGACCTGCACCGGCAGGGCGCGGTGCACGAATCCGCAGGCCTCGTGGGCCAGGCGGCCCTGATGACCACGCCGAGCGATCTGGTCGGGCTGGCCGCGCTGCTGCGGGCCGAGGGACCAGCCGGCTCCTCCACCTACCTGGCCCGATCGGTGGCCCTCGGATCCCCGGCGCACGCGGCGGCCACCCTGGCGGAACTGCGTCAGGGCGGGCTGGTGGACGAGGCGGCCGACCTGTTCCACGCCCTGTGGTCGGTAAGCACGCAGACCCTCCCGGCACTGCTCGCCGCCCTGGAGCGGTCGGGCCAGTCGGCCGACGGACAGACCCTGCTGTGGGAGCGGGCCTCCGCCCCGGCCGATGAACTCGCCGAACTGTCGCAGGAGTTGCGCGTCGCGGGGCGCTCCGAGGACATTCGCCACCTGCTGCGCCAGGCCGCGGGCCGGCCGATCAAGGAGGTCGCGACGATCGCTGCGGCACTGGACGAGGAATCCGCGGTCGAGCTGATCGGCGAGTTGGTGCGACTGCGGTCGGCGAGCGACGTCGGGCACTTCGCGGCCGCGATCCAGGGCTCGGTGGAGCTGTACGACACGCTGCTGTTCGCCGCCGACGGCTTGGAGGAGAGCCGGGCCCGCAGCGTGTTCGCGGCGCTGCGCACCGCGGGGCTGCCGACCGAACCGGCTCCCCGCTCGCGGCCTAAGTCCCGCCAGCGCCGCTGAGCGGGGCTCCGCGAGGGGTCCGTCACCGCAATAGCTCCACCCCGCCTCACGCCCCGCGGACCGGCTCACCCCGTACGGAAGTCGCCCGCACCGGCATCCGAACGCCGAACGCCGAACGGCCGGCGGGTCGCCCCCGGGAAGGGGACGGCCCACCGGCCGGACGAAGGGCTGCGGACCGCGGTCCGCCGCGGCGCTCGGTGTCAGCAGCCGATCAGGCGGGTAGCCAGGTAGGACTTCACCTGGTCGAGCGACACGCGCTCCTGCGCCATGGTGTCGCGATCGCGGACGGTCACCGCGTTGTCCTCGAGGGTGTCGAAGTCGACGGTGACGCAGAACGGGGTGCCGATCTCGTCCTGGCGGCGGTAGCGCTTGCCGATCGCCCCGGCGTCGTCGAACTCGACGTTCCAGGCCGAGCGCAGGTCGGCGGCGAGGCCGCGGGCCTTCGGCGAGAGGTCGGCGTTGCGGGACAGCGGGAGCACCGCGACCTTGACCGGGGCCAGCCGCGGGTCGAGCCGCATGCCGACGCGCTTCTCCATGACGCCCTTGGCGTTCGGCGCCTCGTCCTCGAAGTAGGCGTCGAGCAGGAAGGCCAGCATGGCGCGGTTGAGGCCGGCCGCGGGCTCGATGACGTACGGGAAGTACCGCTCGTTCGCGTCCTGGTCGAAGTACTTGAGGTCCTGGCCGGAGTGCTCGCTGTGCACCGTCAGGTCGTAGTCGGTGCGGTTGGCCACGCCCTCCAGCTCGGAGAACTCGCTGCCACCGAAGTTGAAGCGGTACTCGATGTCCACCGTGCGCTTGGCGTAGTGGGACAGCTTCTCCTTGGGGTGCTCGAAGAAGCGCATGTTCTCGGTCCGCAGGCCGAGGTCGACGTACCAGTTCCAGCGCTGCTCGAGCCAGTACTCGTGCCAGGTCTCGTCCTCGCCCGGCTTGACGAAGAACTCCATCTCCATCTGCTCGAACTCGCGGGTGCGGAAGATGAAGTTGCCGGGGGTGATCTCGTTGCGGAAGCTCTTGCCGACCTGGGCGATGCCGAACGGCGGCTTCTTGCGCGTGGTGGTCTGGACGGCGCGGAAGTTGGTGAAGATGCCCTGCGCGGTCTCGGGGCGCAGGTAGGCCAGGCCAGCGGCGTCCTCGGTGACGCCGAGGTGCGTCTTCAGCATGCCCGAGAACTCCTTGGGCTCCGTGAAGGCGCCCTTGTTGCCGCAGTTCGGGCAGTTGATGTCGGCCAGGCCGTTGGCCGGGAGCTTGCCGTGCTTGGCCTCGTAGGCCTCTTCCAGATGGTCGGCGCGGAAGCGCTTGTGACAGGAGAGGCACTCGGTCAGCGGGTCGTTGAAGGTCGCGACGTGGCCGGACGCCTCCCAGACCTCGCGGGCCAGGATCACCGAGGAGTCGATACCGACGACGTCCTCCCGAGCGGTGACCATCGCGCGCCACCACTGGCGCTTGATGTTCTCCTTGAGCTCGACTCCCAGCGGACCGTAGTCCCAGGCGGCACGCGTACCGCCGTAGATCTCGCTGCAAGGGTAGACGAAGCCACGGCGCTTGCTCAGGCTGACGATCGTGTCGATCTTGTCGGCGGCCACAGTGCTCTCTTCAGTACGACGGCACGGTCAGGGCGCGGCTGGTTGCGCGCGCCCGAATAACTCAGGGTACCGGGGATGCGGGGGCGGGGTTCAACTCGATAGTGGCACGGGCGGCCCGCCGGGTGGCTGTACCGGGAGTGAACAGCCGTGCGTTCTCCGGCGTGTTGGAGGTCGCGGGGTGAAGGCGCGGTGCCCGGCCGACACGGACGGCGCAACGAGGGGCCGCGGCACGCGGTGCGGGAGGGTCTCCCTACCGCAAGTTGACAATCATTTCCAGATAAGATGAGAATGGTTGTCATGAAGATTCGCCGTCCCTCTACCTCGATAGCCCTGGCCGCCACCGCCCTCGCCGGATCCCTGCTGCTCTCCGGCTGCGGCGGCGTCAGCAGCGCGGCGGGGAAGGACGGCGGGAAGCTGGACGTGGTGGCCTCCTTCTACCCGATGGAGTTCCTGGCCCGGCAGATCGGCGGGGAGCACGTCAGGATCACCGATCTGACGGCCCCGGGCGTGGAGCCGCACGACCTGGAGCTGACGGCCAAGCAGGTCGCGGCCGTCCAGCGGGCCGACGCGGTGGTCTACCTGAAGGGCCTGCAGCCGACCGTGGACAAGGCCGTCGAGCAGGGCCACCTCAAGCACGTGGTGGACGCGACCGCCGCCTCCCCGCTGGTGGACCACCACCTCGACGAGGGCGGCGAGGACGAGGCCGAGGCGCACGACGGCGAGAGCGGGCACGAGCACAGCGGCACGGCCGGCGACCCGCACATCTGGCTGGATCCGGCCCGGTACGCGACGGTGGCCCGCAGTGTGGGCGCCGAACTCGCGGAGATCGACCCCGCCAACGCCGACGACTACCGGCACAACACCGACGACCTGGTGGCCCGGCTGACCTCCCTGGACCAGGAGTTCAAGGACGGCCTGGCGAACGCCACCACCCGGACCTTCATCACCAGCCACGCCGCGTTCGGCTACCTCGCCGACCACTACGGGCTGGAGCAGGTCGCCATCAACGGGGTCGACCCGGAGGCCGAACCCACCCCGTCCCGGATGGCCGCGATCCAGCGCGCCGCCAAGGAGAACGGCGCGACCACCGTCTTCTTCGAGGCCCTGGTCAGCCCCAAGCTGGCCGAGACCGTGGCCTCCGACCTGGGGCTCAAGACCGCCGTGCTCGACCCCCTGGAGGGGATCAAGGAGCCGGACCGGAACGACTACTTCTCCGTCATGCGGCAGAACCTGACCAACCTGCGGGCCGCGCTCGGCGCCAGCTGAGCGGACCTGGGCGAGCGGCGAGAGCAGAGCGAGGAACCACCATGAGCGCTGTCACCCCCACGACGGACTCCGACCACGACACCGACCGCAGCACCGGCCACGACACCGACCGCAGCACCGACCACCGGGGCATCAGCGGGCGCACCGCCGGGGAGGTCCGCGAGGAGGCCGGCGGCGAGGCCGGGCCGGTGGTCGTCGGGCTGCGGGGAGCGGTCGCCACCGTCGGGGGGCGGCCGGTGCTGCGCGGCGTCGACCTCACCGTCCGGCCGGGCGAGGTGGTCGCCCTGCTGGGTGCCAACGGGTCCGGCAAGTCCACCACCGTGAAGAGCGTGATCGGCTCGGTGCCGCTGGACCGGGGCAGCCTGGAGCTGTTCGGCCGGCCGTACCGCAGGTTCCGGGACTGGCACCGGATCGGGTACGTCCCGCAGCGCACCACCGCGGCCGGCGGGGTGCCGGCCACGGTCCGCGAGGTGGTCTCCACCGGGCGGCTGCCGCAGCACGGGCTGCTGCCGTTCCGGCGCAAGGACCGGGCCGCAGTGGACCGGGCGCTGACCGCCGTCGGCATGCTGGGCCGTGCCGCCGACGGGGTGGCCCACCTGTCCGGCGGCCAGCACCAGCGGGTGCTGATCGCCCGCGCCCTGGTCGGCCGGCCCGACCTGCTGATCATGGACGAGCCGATGGCCGGGGTCGACGTGGACAGCCAGCAGGTGCTCGCCGACATCCTCCGCAGCGAGGTGGAGCGCGGCTGCGCGGTCCTGCTGGTGCTGCACGAGCTCGGGCCGCTGGAGCCGCTGATCGACCGCGCCGTGGTGCTCCGCGACGGCTGCGTGGCGCACGACGGACCGCCGCCCCGGGGCGTCGGCCAGCACGCGCTGCCCGGCCACGACCACGTCCACCCGCACGCCGACGACCACCACCGCACCACCCAGGGGCTACTGGCATGATCGAGATGTTCCAACCCGACTTCATGCAGCGGGCGTTCCTCGCCGCCGTGCTGGTCGGCATCACCGCACCCTCGATCGGCATCTACCTGGTGCAGCGCCGGCAGGCGCTGATGGGCGACGGCATCGGGCACGTCGCGCTCACCGGCGTCGGCCTGGGCTTCCTGTTCCAGGCCAACCCGATGTGGACGGCGGTGCTGGTCTGCGTGCTCGGCGCCGTCGTGATGGAGCTGGTCCGGGCCCGCGGCAACCAGCGCGGCGACATCGCGCTGGCGATGCTCTTCTACGGCGGCATGGCCGGCGGCAAGCTGCTGGTCTCGATGAGCAGCCAGTCCGGCGCGGGCAGCCTGGAGAGCTACCTGTGGGGCTCCATCCTGTTCGTCTCCCCCGGCGACCTGGTGGTGATCGCCGTGCTCGCGGCGGTGGTCGTCGCGGTCACCGTGGGCCTGCGCCGCCAGCTGTTCGCGGTCTGCCAGGACGAGGAGTTCGCCCGGGTCACCGGCCTCCCGGTGCGGGTGCTGAACCTGCTGCTCGCGGTGATGGCCGCGGTCACCGTGACCGTCGCCATGCGGGTGGTCGGCCTGCTGCTGGTCAGTGCGCTGATGGTGGTCCCGGTGGCGGCCGCCCAGCAGCTGACCCGCTCCTTCGCGGCCACCCAGGCCGCCGCGATCGGCGTGGGCGTGCTGACCGCCCTGTTCGGCGTCGGCACCTCCTACCAGGCCGACCTGCCGTCCGGCCCGACCATCGTGTTCCTGGCCATCCTCGCCTTCGCCCTGTTCAGCGCGGTCGCCGCGCCGCTGGCCAGGCGACGGCACCGGGCGTCCGCCGAACACGGCCCGGCGGTGTGCGACGTGGCCCTGCCCGGCCCCGCTACCGAGGGTTCCGCCGTGGGAGGCACCGCGGCGGGGGGTTCCGCCGCCGGTCCGGGAACCGCGGAGGGCGGGGGCGCAGTCCTGGAGGGAACGGAGCCGGTCCGGGCACCGGCAGGAGCGACGGTCGATGCACCGCCGTCGGGGGAGTCGCTGTCAAGTCGGGGGCTGGCACAATGATGTGCGAAACCACCCGATCAGCAGGAGGACCCACGGTGACCACCGCAGGCCCGTCGCCGCGCGCGCGATCGACTCGGCAGCGCACCGCCGTCTCGGCGGTCCTGGACGAGATTGAGGACTTCCGCAGCGCGCAGGAACTGCACGACATGCTCAAGCACCGGGGCGACTCGGTGGGTCTGACCACCGTCTACCGCACGCTGCAGTCGCTGGCCGAAGCCGGTGAGGTGGACGTGCTGCGCACCGCCGAGGGCGAAGCGGTCTACCGGCGGTGCAGCAGCGGGCACCACCACCACCTGGTGTGCCGGCACTGCGGGGCGACCGTCGAGGTCGAGGGCCCCGCGGTCGAACGGTGGGCCAACGCGGTCGCCGCCGAACACGGGTTCAGCGACATCGCGCACACCCTGGAGATCTTCGGCACCTGCGGCGACTGCGCCGCCAAGCAGCAGCAGGAGGAGTAGGCACCACCGCGGCCCGGCAGCGGACGCCGCCCGGCCCGGGCAACGGGTGAGGGCCCGGATCGGAACAGTCCGATCCGGGCCCTCACCCGTACTCCCCGCACTCGCGTTTCCCGCGCCTGCTGCGGTCCCCCCGTCCGTCTCCCGCAGCCGGTCAGCGCTGCGGCGGGACCTCGGCGCCGACCTCGTTGGGGAGGGCGCCGCCGAAGCGGCGGTCGCGGCGGGCGTACTGCTCGCAGGCGCGCCACAGGTCGCGGCGGTCGAAGTCCGGCCAGAGCACGTCCTGGAAGACCAGCTCCGCGTAGGCGGACTGCCAGGCGAGGAAGTTGGAGGTGCGCTGCTCGCCGCTGGGGCGCAGGAACAGGTCGACGTCCGGCATGTCCGGGTAGTAGAGGTACTTGGCGAACAGCTTCTCGTTGACCTTCTCCGGGTTGAGCTTCCCGGCGGCGACGTCGCGGGCGATGGCCAGCGCGGCGTCGGCGATCTCGGCCCGGCCGCCGTAGTTGACGCAGAAGTACAGCGTCATGGCGTCGTTGTTCTTGGTCTGCTCCTGGGCGACCTGGAGCTCCTGGACCACGCTCTTCCACATCTTCGGCATCCGGCCGACCCAGCGGATCCGGATGCCCATGGCGTCCATCTCGTCGCGGCGGCGGCGGATCACGTCCCGGTTGAAGTTCATCAGGAACTTCACCTCCTCCGGGGAGCGCTTCCAGTTCTCGGTGGAGAACGCGTACAGCGAGAGGTTCTTGACGCCGATCTCCAGGCAGCCGCGCAGCACGTCGAGGACGACGCCCTCACCGACCCGGTGTCCCTCGGTCCGGGGCAGGCCGCGCTCCTTGGCCCAGCGGCCGTTGCCGTCCATGACCACCGCGACGTGTTCGGGAACCAGCTCGCCGGGGATCTTCGGCGGCCTGGCGCCGCTCGGGTGCGGGGCCGGAGTCTCGTACGTCCGCTTGCTGCCGAACAGCCGTCGCGCGACCATGCTCACTTCTCCACGTATCTCATCGAGCGGATGCCCCGCTCCAGGTGCCACTGCAGGTAGGCGGCCACCAGCCCGCTGCCCTCGCGCCAGTACCGCGGCTCGCAGCCGTCGGCGGTCTGCCAGTCTCCGGAGAGCAGCGCGCCGAGCAGTACCAGTGTCTCAGGGGAGGGTACGGCACTTCCGGGCACCCGGCAGTCGCCGCACAGCACGCCACCGGCCTGGAGGGAGAAGAAGCGGTTGGGTCCGGGCAGCCCGCAGCGGGCGCAGTCGGTGAAACTCGCCCCGTAGCCGTTGACGGCGAGCGAGCGCAGCAGGAAGGCGTCCAGCACCAGGTGCGACTGGTGGGTGCCGGCCGCCAGCGTGCGGAGGGCGCCGACCAGCAGCAGGTACTGCTGGACGGCGGGCTGGCCCTCGTTCTCGGCGAAGCGCTCGGCGGTCTCCAGCATCGCGGTGCCGGCGGTGTAGCGGGCGTAGTCGTCGACGATCCGGGCGCCGTAGGGGGCGATGGTCTCCACCTGGGTGCACAACGGCAGGGTGCGGCCGACCAGTTCGCTGCCGCGGCTGAAGAACTGGATGTCGACGTGCGAGAACGGTTCGAGGCGGGCGCCGAACTTCGACTTGGTCCGGCGCACTCCCCGGGCCACCGCCCGGACCTGGCCGTGCTGGCGGGTCAGGAAGGTGATGATCCGGTCGGCCTCGCCGAGCTTCTGGGTGCGCAGCACGATGCCGTCGTCGCGGAAGAGACTCATGGTGGAACCCATTGTCCCGCACCCCGCCGACAGCCCGGGCCCCGACGGCCCGACGGGGACGGCCCGCCGGGGACGGGCCCGACGGCGGCGCAGCCGTGAACCCGCACCGGGGTTGTGGGGCTTTCGCCCGTGCGGTGCGGGACACGGCGGGCCCGGGAGGGGGGTGTACGGGCCCGGCTCATGGATGGGGCGGGAGAGAGGGGACGCGGAGCGGTGGAGGGGGGTCAGTGCGGGGCGCGGGTGGCCGCCTCCAGCAGCCGGTCCACCTGCGGGGCGGTGAGGCGCAGGCAGCGGCCGACCACGGCGAGCGCGGCCCGCTCCTGCGGGAGGTAGCGGCCGTCGGCGAGGGCGATCACGGCGCCGAGGGTGAGCAGGCGCTCGCGGCCCTGGAGGGCCAGGTGCGGGGCGAGCGGTTCGAGCGCGGCGTGCAGTTCGACGGCGAGTCCGCCGCCCTCGACGTCCACGTCCAGCGGGTCGCCGCCGCCGTGCCCGGAGAGCGCGGCGAGCGCGGCCAGCACCTGGGCCTCGCCGCAGTCGTCGAACCCGGCTTCCTTGATCACCGCGCAGGCGGCCTCCCGCCCACCGCGCCCGGCGGTGCCGCCGGCGGCGAGCGCGGCCAGCGCGACGGTGTACTGGGCGTCGCGGAGCATCGCGCCGAGCCGGACCGAGGTCAACTGCTCCAGGGCGTCGACCCCGTAGCGGCCGCGGCAGGAGGTGCACTGGACGCTGCGGGCCACGCCGCCGAGCGGCAGCACCGGCGTCCCGAGCAACCGCAGCCACCGTCGGCCGTGTTGCCGGCGGTAGTTGCGGTCTCCGCCGCAGCCCGGGCAGAAGAATTCACCGAGGACATCCGTCCGCCACCGAGGGCGAACACCCCACAACCCTGTCACGGCGCCACTCCCCAGACATGGCAGGCGGCCTGCACATCAGTGGGCAGGTCACGCGACCGGACGCCGGAGTCGTCCCACCGACCCCGGTTCCGGTCCGACGATGTTGCCACGGTTACCGGCTCGTGTCAGCACCCTGAACGGGTGCCGAGGGGAAAATTTGTGACCGGGGACACATGTGATCGACGACACGGTCCGAGCGGCCGCGGGGCGGGCCTGGCACGTCCCGACGATTGGTCAACTACCGGGGGGGACAGGCCGGATGGGCCGCAGGAGGAGGACGGGCGGGCCGGAAACCCCCGAGGGGCCCGCCGGTGGCGGGCCCCTCGGGGCGGGCGCGGGCGCCGGAGCGGCGGGCGCCCGGACGGCGTCAGTCGCGCTGGGCCGACCGGTTGACGGCGCTGATCAGGGCCTTCAGCGAGGCCAGCACGGTGTTGGAGTCGATGCCCACGCCCCACAGCACCTTGTCGCCGACGGCGCACTCGACGTACGCGGCGGCCTGGGCGTCGCCGCCCTCGCTCAGCGCGTGCTCGGCGTAGTCCAGGACCCGGACGTCCACGCCGATCGAGGCCAGCGCGTTGACGAACGCGGAGACCGGGCCGTTGCCGCTGCCGGTCAGGGTGACCGGGGTGCCGTCGACGACGGCCTCGGTGCTCAGCGCGTCGCGGCCGTCCTCGGTGGTCAGGCTGCGGGAGCCGCTCAGCGAGATCCGGCCCCACGGGTTGGCCGGGGTCGGCAGGTACTCGTCCTGGAAGACCGCCCAGATGTCGGCGGGGGTGACCTCGCCGCCCTCGGCGTCGGTCTTGGTCTGGATGATCTTCGAGAACTCGATCTGCATCCGGCGCGGCAGGTCCAGCTTGTGGTCGTTCTTCAGCACGTAGGCGATGCCGCCCTTGCCGGACTGAGAGTTGACCCGGATGACCGCCTCGTAGCTGCGGCCGACGTCCTTCGGGTCGATCGGCAGGTAGGGCACGCCCCAGGTGTGCTCGGAGACCGGGACGCCGGCGGCGGCCGCGTCGGCCTCCAGGGCGTCGAAGCCCTTCTTGATCGCGTCCTGGTGCGAGCCGGAGAAGGAGGTGAAGACCAGGTCGCCCGCGTAGGGGTGGCGCTCGGCCACCGGCATCTGGTTGCAGTACTCGGCGGTGCGGCGGATCTCGTCGATGTCGGAGAAGTCGATCATCGGGTCGACGCCCTGGGAGAACAGGTTCATCCCGACGTTGACCAGGTCCAGGTTGCCGGTGCGCTCGCCCTGCCCGAACAGGCAGCCCTCGACGCGGTCGGCGCCGGCCATCACGGCCAGCTCGGCGGAGGCCACGCCGGTGCCGCGGTCGTTGTGCGGGTGGGTGGACAGGCAGACGAACTCGCGGCGGCTCAGGTTCCGCGACATCCACTCGATCTTGTCGGCGTAGACGTTCGGGGTGGAGCGCTCGACGGTGGTCGGCAGGTTCAGGATGATCTCGCGGCCCTCGCCGGGCTGCCAGACGTCCATCACCGCCTCGCAGACCTCCAGCGCGTAGTCCAGCTCGGTGTCGATGAAGATCTCCGGCGAGTACTCGTAGCCGAAGACGGTCTCGTCGCCCAGGACCTTCTCGGCGTACTCCATCACCAGGCGGGTGCCGTCCACCGCGATGGCCTTGATCTCTTCCTTGCCGGCCCGGAACACCACCCGGCGGAACAGCGGCGAGGTCGCGTTGTACAGGTGGACGGTGGCCCGCGGGGCGCCCTTCAGCGACTCGACGGTGCGCTCGATCAGGTCCTCGCGGGCCTGGGTCAGCACCGAGATGGTGACGTCCTCCGGGATCGCGCCCTCGTCGATCAGCGAGCGGACGAAGTTGAAGTCGGTGGCGCCGGACGACGGGAAGCCGACCTCGATCTCCTTGTAGCCCATCTTCACCAGCAGGTCGAACATCTTGCGCTTGCGGACCGGCGACATCGGGTCGATCAGCGCCTGGTTGCCGTCCCGCAGGTCGGTGGAGAGCCAGCGCGGGGCCCGGGTGATGACCTTGGACGGCCAGGTGCGGTCCGGCAGGTCGACGGTGCCGAAGGGTACGTACCGCTGGAAGGGCATGCCCGAGGGCTTCTGCTGCACGGTGGCGGCGGTGATCGGGGTCGGACGGTCGACGAACGCGCGGGCGACGGAGGACTGTTCGGTCATGGGTGAGGCTCTCGGCTTCCCTTGTCGAAGGCGGTCTGCGGTCGGGGGCAGGAACACCCGACTCGGCCGACTGAATGCGCCGCGAAGATCACGCTGGACGCAACACGACTCCCCGCGGCGAGGGGGCCGGCCTTCACTGGACTACAGGCCCTCGCCGCGGCAGCTAAGAAGAAGCAGCCGGATGCGCATGATGCCGCCACTGTAACAAGAGCGGACGGGCCGACGCAGTGAGCCCCGCCACGATCCCACCCACTGAGACGGGCCCGGAGGGCCTCCCGGCGGCCCCGGCGGCACCCGCCACCCCCCTGGCGGCCGGGCCGGGGCCCGGCCCGGAGCCCGGCCGCGCAGACCTGCGGAGAGCCGGGAAGGACCCGCGAGGAGTTGGTGAAAAGCCTCGGCAAATTCCTCCGGTGCGTAGCACACTGACAACCATGCGTATCCAGGTCACCCGCACCGGCGGGTTCGCCGGTCTGCTCCGGTATGCCGAGATGGACACCACGGAGCGCCCGGACGCCCCGCACGTGCACGCCCTGGCCCGCGAGGCGGTGGCCGGCGGGCTGCGCGCACCCGCGTACGGCGTGCCCGACGGCTTCCACTACGAGATCACCGTCGACGGCCGCACCGTCCACTGCGCCGACCCGAAGCTCACCGACTCCCAGCGCGAACTGGTGAGCCTGGTGCTCCGCGAAGGAGCCTGACGGACCGTCAACCAGCACCCGGGGACGGGGAGTTCAGATCCACCCGTCCAACGAGGCGAGGAAGCCCGCCGGGTCGTCGCGGTGGATGCTGTGCCCGGCGCCCGGCACGGTGCGCACCTCGAAGCCCCGGCGGCGCAGCTCGGCGGCCTCCTCGTCCGACACCAGCCCGCTGGGGTCGGCGAGCTGGACGAGCGAGGGGACGGCCGGGGCGTCCGGCAGCGCGGACAGCTCGGGGTGCGCCCACAGGCCGAGCGCGGTGTCGGTGTCCCAGAGCGCGAGGGCGGCCAGCTCGGCGTCCACGTCCTCGACCGGCCAGCCGGGGTGCATGCTGGTGATGAACTGCCTGGTCCCGAAGCGCTTGAAGCCGACGAACGGCTCCGGCCCGAGCCCGGGGCGGTCGTAGACGAACGCGGGGTCGCTGTAGACCGCCCGGGCGGGCTTCAGCCGCTCGACGGCCCGCCAGAGCGCCAGCGCGCCCATCGAGTGGCCGATCGCCACGTCCGCCCCGGCGGGCAGGGTGTCGACCAGGTCCTCGGCGAACTGCTCGGGCCCGTACCGCTCGCGCGGACTCTCCCCGGTGCCGCGCGGGGAGACGCCGTGGCCGCGCAGGTCGACGGCGATCACCCGGTAGCCGCGCGCGGCGAGTTCGGGGCCGATCAGCCGCCAGGTCCGGTGGTCGGCCTGGATGCCGTGGATCAGCAGGGCGGTGCGCTCTCCCCCGCCCCACTCGTGGGTGTGCAGTTCCATCCCGACCGGCCCCTCCCCTTGCGACGCTCCGTCAGAAGCCGAGCTTACGCAGCTGCTTGGGGTCGCGCTGCCAGTCCTTGGCCACCTTGACGTGCAGGTCCAGGTAGACCGGGGTGCCCAGGAGCGCCTCGATCTGCTTGCGGGCGGTGGTGCCGACGTGCTTGAGCCGGGAGCCCTTGGCGCCGATCACGATGGCCTTCTGGCTCTGCCGCTCGATGTACACGTTGGCGTGGATGTCCAGCAGCGGGCGGTCGGCGGGCCGGCCCTCGCGCGGGATCATCTCCTCGACCACCACGGCCAGCGAGTGCGGCAGCTCGTCGCGGACGCCCTCCAGCGCGGCCTCCCGGATCAGCTCGGCGACCATGGTCTGCTCGGGCTCGTCGGTGAGGTCGCCGTCCGGGTACAGCGGCACGCCCTCGGGCAGCAGCTTGGTCAGCAGCTCGCCCACCAGCTCGACCTGCTGGTCGCCGACGGCGGAGACCGGGATGATCTCGGCCCACTCGATGCCGAGCTCGGCGCCCAGCTGGTGGACGGCGATCAGCTGTTCGGCGAGCCGCTTGGAGTCGACCAGGTCGGTCTTGGTGACGATCGCGACCTTCGGCGTCTTGCGGATCTCGGCGAGCTCCTTGGCGATGAACTTGTCGCCGGGGCCGAGCTTCTGGTCGGCGGGCACGCAGAAGCCGATCACGTCGACCTCCGCCCAGGTGGTGCGGACCAGGTCGTTGAGTCGCTCGCCGAGCAGGGTGCGGGGCTTGTGCAGCCCGGGCGTGTCCACCAGGACGAGCTGGGAGTCGGGGCGGTGCACGATGCCGCGCACG
The DNA here is from genome assembly GCF_044750705.1 of Kitasatospora sp. NPDC088783. Lineage (NCBI taxonomy): Bacteria > Bacillati > Actinomycetota > Actinomycetes > Kitasatosporales > Streptomycetaceae > Kitasatospora > Kitasatospora sp. NPDC088783. Next base: position 138,201 of record NZ_JBIVKJ010000007.1, on the reverse strand, counting down.
GTGTGCCGGGTGGTCTGCGGACGGTCGGAGGTGATCGCGACCTTCGTCCCGACCAGGGCGTTGGTCAGGGTCGACTTGCCCGCGTTGGGACGGCCGACGAAACACGCGAACCCGGAGCGGTACGGGGAGGAAGGGGCATTCATGACACCCATTGTCGCCGATCCCCGGAGCCGACCCGGTCATCGGGCGTTCAGTCGGCCTTCTTGCCGCCGCCGGTGATCGCGCCGACCAGGACGGAGGCCAGCAGGGTCAGGGTGCCGGCCAGCCACCACGGGGACCCGGTCTCGTGCCAGCGTCCGAAACCCATGACGCAGAGCAGCAGTCCGCAGAAGAACGCCGCGACGCCCATGTCCCGTTCCCTCCCTCGCCGGGACGAGATCTCAGCCGGTGCGATTATCGCACCCAGCAGGAGGCGCAGGGAGGGCCGACAGAGCCCCGGACACCCCGCCCGGGGCACTCCCGCCCGTAGGCTCACTCGGCCGCCGCGGCCACCTTCAGCGCCCCGTCCGGCCCGGCCAGCAGCACCGGCGTCCCGGCCCCGCCCAGGTCCCGCACCGCGGCCAGGTCGCCCGCGGCCGGCGCGTCCGCCTCGGACACCACCGCGGCCGCCTCCAGACCCTTCGCCCCGCTGGCCACCGCCATCGCCACCGCGGTCTGCAGCGCGCTCAGCCTCAGCGACTCCAGCGCCACTGTGCCGGCCACGTACGTCCGCCCGGTCTCGTCCCGGACCGCCGCCCCCTCGGCCACGCCGTTGCGGGCGCGGGCCGAACGGGCCAGCGTGATGATCTTCTTGTCCTCGGGGTCCAGCTCGGAAATCTCGGTCATGGCCCGAGCATAGGCCGTGCCGGACCGGCCGACCGGCGCCGCTCAGCCCTTGAGCAGCGCCCCCTCCCCCGCCGGTGCGAACGCCGCGAGCGCCGCGTCGATCCGACCCAGCACCGCGGCGTCCAGGGCCAGCTCCGCCGCGGCCTGGTTCTCCCGGATGTGCGCGGGGGTGCGGCTGCCCGGGATCGGCACCACGTGGTCGTCCTGGTGCAACAGCCAGGCCAGCGCCAGCTGGCCGGGGGTGACGCCGAGTTCCGCGGCGATCGCGCGCAGCGGAGCGTACCGGTCGTTGTTCGCGGCCAGGTTCTCGGCGGAGAACCTGGCGTGGTTGCGCCGGAAGTCGTCCTCGGCGACCTGCCGCACGGTGCCGGTCAGGAAGCCGCCGCCGAGCGGGCTCCAGGCCACCACGCCGACGCCCAGCTCGCGGGCGGCGGCCAGCAGTTCCGGGTCGATCGGCTGCCACATCGACCACTGGGTCTGCACCGCCGCGACGGGGTGCACCGCGTGCGCGGCCCGCAGCTGCGCGGCCGTCACGTTGGAGACGCCCAGGTGCCGCACCAGCCCGTCGGCGATCAGTTCGGCGACCGCGCCGACGGTGTCCTCGAACGGCACCTGCGGGTCCGGGAAGTGCGGGTAGTACAGGTCGATCACCTCGGTGCCGAGGTTGCGCAGCGACTGCTCCGCGTAGCCGCGCACGTGCGCGGGCTCGCAGTTGACCGCCAGCTCGCCGAACGCGAAGTGCACCGGGAAGCGGTGCGGCTCGGCGCCCGCCGGCACCCGGAAGCCGAACTTGGTGGCCAGCAGCACCTCGTCCCGGCGGCCCCGGACGGCCCGGCCGACCAGCTGTTCGTTGTGCCCGTCGGCGCCGTAGCCGTCCGCGGTGTCGATCAGCCGGGCCCCGGCGTCGATCGCGGCCCGCAGCGCGTCCTGCCCGCGCCGCTCGTCGGTCTCGCCGTACACGCCGGGCGAGAGCACCATCGCCCCGAACCCGATCGGCGGGCCGGCCAGCGCTCCCAGTGTGCGTTCCGTCATCGCGGTTCCCCCTCCGGACGGACTGCGGCCCGACGGACCTGACGGTCCGTCGGGCCTTGGCGGTCCCACTCTACGACGGGGCGGTCAGTGCCCGGTCGGTTTCGGCGGGCCCGGGCGGAGCACCTTCACCAGCGCGGGCGGGCCGTCCGGGAGGGCGTCGTCGTCGGAGTGGCGCTCCTTCCAGTACGGGTTGTCCTGCGGCAGGTGGCTGCCGACCCGGCCGTACATGCCGAAGGTCAGGACCACGAAGCCGAACACGAAGCTGAAGATGACGTTGGAGATGTGGAAGGCGAGCCGGTTGGCGCTGGAGTCCAGCACCGTCAGGCCGACGAAGCCGGCCAGCACGAACAGCACGCCCACGATCATGTTGATGTTCGAGGCGGTGTTGCCGCCGATCACCGCGCCCAGGATCAGGATGCCGCCGGCCACCAGCGACAGCACGCTCAGCGCCCCGTTGCTGGACAGGCCGATCACCTCCTTGCCCGAGGTGTCCAGGAAGCCCGGGTGGGTCCCGGTCAGTCCGAGGATGCCGAACACGATCAGGAACAGTCCGCAGAGGCCCGCGCCGTAGCGGTAGACCCTGCCGAGCCGGTGGTCGACCGGGAGTTCGTCGTGCAGTCTCATCGGGTCCTCCCCGCGTGGTCGGAGTGGTCGGAGCGGAGGAACGGCACCTCGTGGAGGTAGAGCGACCCGCACTGCTGGCAGCAGTGCAGCCCGGTGCCCCAGGCCTCCTCCGGCCTGCTCTCGGCGTCCGAGGCGATCTCGGCGCCGCACATGCCGTGCGAGGGGTCGGCGGCACGGACCACGTGCCACCTGGCCACCCCGCCGGCCGGCCCGCTCGGGCCGTACTCCGCGCGCAGTAGATGTGCCATGCCTTCCACGGTGCGCGTACCCCGGGCGACACCGCAAACGGGCCCCGGGACGAACCGTCCCAACCGGTCGCACCGATGGGGACGGTCCGTCCAAGGGCCCGTCCGGGAACCTGGGCGGGGGCCTGGCCGGGGAACTCGGCCGAGCGCCCGCCGTCACGCGGGGTGCCCGTACGACGACGGGCGTCCGGGAGCCTAGGAGGCGGCCTCCTCGGCCTGCTCCCGGCTCTCCTCGGCGACCCGCACCGGGGTGGCCACCACGGTGCCGATCCGGTTGCGGCGCCCGGCCGAGCTCTCCGCGGTCAGGCCGATCGCGGCCAGCCCGCTGCCCTCCGGCACCGGCACCTCGCACGAGGAGCCCGGGATCGGCACCCGGCCCAGGCACTTGGCCAGCAGCCCGCCGACGGTCTCCACGTCCTCGTCGTCCAGCTCGATGCCGAACAGCTCGCCGAGGTCCTCCACGGTGAGCCGGGCGGTGATCCGGTACGAGCCGTCGCCGAGGTCCTCGACCGGGGCGATCTCCCGGTCGTACTCGTCGGTGATCTCGCCGACGATCTCCTCCAGGATGTCCTCGATGGTGACCAGCCCGGCGGTGCCGCCGTACTCGTCGATCACGATCGCCACGTGCGAGCGCATCTGCTGCATCTCGCGCAGCAGGTCGGCGGCCGGCTTGGAGTCGGGGACGAAGACCGCCGGGCGCATCACCGAGTCGACCTGCTCGGACTCGGCGTCCCGGTTGATGTGGGTGCGGCGCACCAGGTCCTTGAGGTAGACGATGCCGACCACGTCGTCCTCGTTGTCGCCGACCACCGGGATCCGCGAGAAGCCGGAGCGCAGCGCCAGGGTCAGGGTCTGCCGGACCGTCTTGTGCCGCTCGATCATCACCAGGTCGGTGCGCGGCACCATCACCTCGCGCACGATGGTGTCGCCCAGCTCGAAGACCGAGTGCACCATCCGGCGCTCCTCGTCCTCGATCAGGTCGTCCTTCTCGGCCAGATCGACCAGGGCCCGCAGCTCGGCCTCGGAGGCGAACGGGCCCTCCTTGTAGCCCTTGCCGGGCGTCAGCGCGTTGCCCAGCAGGATCAGCAGCCGCGGGATCGGCCCGAGGATCCGGGCCAGCGGCAGCAGCACCCAGGAGGCCGCGGTGACGGTGCTCAGCGGGTGCTGGCGGCCGATCGTGCGCGGGGAGACCCCGACCGCCACGAAGGACACCAGCACCATCACGCCGAACGCCACCAGCACGGCCTGCCAGGTCTGCTGGAAGCCGCGCACGCAGACCACGGTGACCAGCACCGCGGCGGCCATCTCGCAGGCCACCCGGATCAGCGTCGCCAGGTTCAGGTAGCGGATGCTGTCCGAGGCCAGGGTCAGCAGCCGGCCGGAGCCGCGCCGCCCGGAGCGGACCGCCTCCTCGGCGCGGAACCGGGAGATCCGGGAGATCCCCGCCTCGGCGCACGCGGCCAGCCAGCCGAGCACCACCAGCAGCAGGGCCCCGATCAGGAAGCTCGTACTCTCACCACTCACAGCGGGCCGGCCCTCAGTGGACGGTCGGCGCGGGCGACAGGCCGGACAGGCCGCGGCCGGCCCGCCAGTCGTCCAGGATCCGCTTCTGCAGCGCGAACATCTCGCGCTCCTCGTCGGGCTCCTCGTGGTCGTAGCCGAGCACGTGCAGCACCCCGTGGACGGTGAGCAGCTGCAGCTCCTCGTCCATCGAGTGCTTGGTGGGGGCGGCCAGTCCCTGCTCCTTCGCCACCTCGGGGCAGAGCACGATGTCGCCGAGCAGGCCCTCCGGCAGGTCCTCGCCCTCCTTGCCCGGACGCAGCTCGTCCATCGGGAAGGACATCACGTCGGTCGGTCCTGGCAGGTCCATCCACTGGACGTGCAGCTCCGCCATCGACTCGCTGTCGTAGAGGATCACGGAGAGCTCGGACTGCGGATGGATCCGCATCTGGTCGAGGGCGTAGCGGGCGACGTCGAGGATGGACTCCTCGTCGACGTCCCACCCGGACTCGTTGGCGATGTCGATCGACATGGAGGGCTCAGTACTCAGCTTTCGGTGCGATGGGACTGGCGGGGCGCCCGGGCGCCCCGTCGTTGGGCGGGTTTGCGGTCGCCGGACTCCTCGGCCTCCTGCCGGGCGTCCCAGCGTTCGTACGCATCCACGATGCGGCCGACCAGCTTGTGCCGCACCACGTCGGTGCTGGTCAGCACCGAGAAGTGGATGTCGGGCACGTCGGCGAGGATCTCCTGGACGACCTTGAGGCCGGAGCGGGTGCCGCCCGGCAGGTCGATCTGGCTGGTGTCGCCGGTCACGACCACCCGGGAGTTGAAGCCCAGGCGGGTCAGGAACATCTTCATCTGCTCGGGCGAGGTGTTCTGCGCCTCGTCGAGGATGATGAAGGCGTCGTTCAGGGTGCGTCCGCGCATGTACGCCAGCGGGGCCACCTCGATGGTTCCGGCCGCCATCAGCCGGGGGATCGAGTCCGGGTCCATCATGTCGTGCAGCGCGTCGTACAGCGGGCGCAGGTACGGGTCGATCTTCTCGTAGAGGGTGCCGGGCAGGAAGCCCAGCCGCTCCCCCGCCTCGACGGCCGGCCGGGTCAGGATGATCCGGTTGACCTCCTTGGCTTGCAGCGCCTGGACGGCCTTGGCCATCGCCAGGTAGGTCTTGCCGGTGCCGGCCGGGCCGAGGCCGAAGACGATGGTGTGCTTGTCGATCGCCTCGACGTAGCGCTGCTGGTTGACCGTCTTGGGGCGGATGGTGCGGCCCCGGTTGGACAGGATGTTCGCCGTGAACACCTCGGACGGGGCCGGGCTGGCCGGGTCCTCGGCGGCACTCCTGAGCATGGTGATGGAGCGCTCCACGGCGTCCTCCGTCAGGGGTTGGCCGGTGCGCAGCACCAGCATCATCTCGGTGAAGAGCTGCTTGACGAGCGCGACCTCGGCGGGCGAGCCGGTGGCCGTCACCTCGTTTCCGCGGACGTGGATGTCGGCACCCGGGAAGCCCTGCTCGATCACCCGCAGGAGCGAGTCGGCGGCACCCAGCAGGGTGACCATCGGGTGCTTCTCCGGAATGACGATCCGGGTGCTGGTGGACGCCTCGTCGGGGCGCCGCTGTCCGTCGGTTCGGGTCTGCGGTGTGTCAGTCATGGGTCGGCGCTGCGGCCTGCCTCATCCCAATCCGTCGTGTCGTGTGGCTCGGGCTCTCCGGGTCACCAGGGTACGCCGCGCGGGTGTTCGCCGGAGCGGCGCGGCGGCTTCGATGGTGGGGTCTTTCGCCCCGATGTGCGAACGGTTTTCCGCACCTCGGGGGCCGGGGCCGCCGGTGGCGGCCGGCCGGGGCCGGGCGGCGGTCGACGGCGCGGTGGTCAACGGCGCGGCGGGACGGGGACCCGGGCCAGGTCCTCGGCGACCACGATCTCGCCGTCGAAGTGCCGGGCGGCCTCGGCCAGGTGCCCGGCCAGGTCGGGGTAGCGCTGCGAGAAGTGGGTGAGCACCAGTCGCCGCACCCCGGCCGCGGCGGCCACCCGGGCGGCCTGGGCGGCGGTCAGGTGGCCGTGCTCCTCGGCGAGCGCGGCGTCCTGGTCGAGGAAGGTCGACTCGATCACCAACAGGTCGGCGCCCTCGGCGAGTTCGGCCACGCCGTCGCAGAGCCGGGTGTCCATCACGAACGCGAACCGCTGCCCGGGCCGGACCTCGCCGACCTGCTCCGCGGTCACCGTCCGCCCGTCCACCTCGACCCGGCCCTCGCGCTGGAGCACGCCCACCGCGGGGCCCCGCAGGCCGAGTTCGCGCAGCCGCTCGGGCCGCAGCCGGAAGCCGTCCGGCTCGGTCAGCCGGTAGCCGAACGACTCCACGGGGTGCGAGAGCCGCACCGCCTCCAGCGCGAACGGCGCGCCCGGCGCGGGGAGCGGGCCGGAGCCGGCGATCGGGTGCTCGCGGATCTCGGCCGTCGGGTGGTAGGCGCTGGCGTGCCGCAGCCGCTCGAAGAACACCTGCCCGGACGCCGGGTAGTACGCGTCCACCGGGTGCGGCACCCGGTCCAGGTTGATCCGCTGCACCACCCCGGGCAGGCCCAGGCAGTGGTCGCCGTGGAAGTGCGAGACCGCGATCCGGGTGATCCCGGTGGCGCTCACCCCGGCCAGCAGCATCTGCCGCTGGGTGCCCTCCCCCGGGTCGAACAGCAGCCCTTCGCCGTCCCACCGCAGCAGGTACCCGTTGTGGTTGCGGTGCCGGGTCGGCACCTGGCTGGCGGTGCCCAGGACGACGAGCTCACGCTGCGACAACGCTCAGACCAGTCCCTCGGTGAGCGGCTTCCCGCCCAGCACGTGCACGTGTGCGTGGAAGACCGTCTGCCCGGCCTCCGCACCGGTGTTGAAGATCAGCCGGTACGACTCCAGGCCCTCGCCGCGCGCCGCCTCGCCCGCCTCGGTGAGCAGCTCGGCCGCGATCAGCGGCTCGGCGGCGGCCAGTTCGGCCGCGTTCGAGTGGTGCACCCGCGGGATCACCAGCAGGTGCGCGGGCGCCTGCGGGTTGATGTCCCGGAACGTCAGCGTCCGTTCGGTCCTGCGCACCACGGTCGCCGGGACGTCCCCCGACGCGATCTTGCAGAACACACAGTCCGCCTGCGGCTCGCCGGCCATCTCCCGCGCTCCTCACCTGGATCCGTCACTGGTGCCACGACCTTACAGCGGTCGGCGCACCACGATCCGGTAGGTCCGGTGTTCCCGGTGGTCCTCGTCGAAGTCCCCGCAGGAGCTCCGGCAGTTGTCGACCGTCAGCTCGGTGCCGCCGCGGCCCTCCGCCCGGATCGGGCGGGGGGTCCGCAGGCGCGGCGCCCTCATCCCCGGCGTCCGCACGCGCGGCGGCTCACGCGGCGCAGTTCGAGGAGCGCGGCCACCGCCGCCAGCCGGTCGGCCGCCGGGGCGCCGTCGGCCGGGCCGGCGGCTCCGGCGGTTCGGCGGCGGCCCGGAGCCCGGCTGGCGGAACGTCTCCCGGGCCGGTCGGTCCGCGCCGGTCAGTCCAGGCCGGGCGCGGTCTTGGCGGGGGTGCGGGCCAGCGACTCCAGGGCGAGCCGGACGGCGGTCTCCAGCTGGGGGTCGCGGCCGGCCGCCCAGTCGTGCGGGGCGATCGGCACCTCGACGTCGGGGGTGACCCCGCGGTTCTCCAGCTGCCAGCCGTAACCCTCCAGCCAGAAGGCGTACTTGGGCTGGGTGACCAGCGTCCCGTCGACCAGCGTGTACCGGCTGTCGATGCCGATCACGCCGCCCCAGGTGCGGGTGCCGACCACCGGGCCGATGCCGAGCGCCTGGATCGCCGCGTTGACGATGTCGCCGTCGGAGCCGGAGAACTCGTCGGCCAGCGCCACCACCGGGCCGCGCGGGGCGTCGCCGGGGTAGGGGTCGGGGCGGGCCAGGTCGCGGCCGTGGTTCCAGCCGACGATCCGGCGGGCCAGCTTCTCCACGATCAGCTGGGAGGTGTGACCGCCGCGGTTCTCCCGCAGGTCCAGCACCACGCCGTCCAGGGACATCTCGAAGCGCAGGTCGCGGTGGAGCTGCGCCCAGCCCGCGCTCTGCATGTCGGGGACGTGCAGGTAGCCGAGCCGGCCGCCGGACAGTTCGCGGACGGCGGCCCGCCGCCCGGCCACCCAGTCGTGGTAGCGCAGCGCCTCCTCGTCGTCGAGCGGCACCACGACGGGGTGCCGCTCGCCGCCGTCCCGGCCGCTGACGGTGAGCTCGACGGGGTGGTCGGCGGTGCCGGCCAGCAGCGGGGCGGGGCCGGTGACCGGGTCGACCGGGCGGCCGTTGACGGCCAGGATCGCGTCGCCGGGGCGGACCGCCGCGCCGGGGGCGGCCAGCGGGGAGCGGGCCCGCGGGTCGGAGGACTCGCCGGGCAGCACCCGCGCCACCCGCCACACCTCGCCGTCGCGCACCAGGTCCGCGCCGAGCCGGCCCTGCTGCCGGGCCGGTTCGGCGCCGCGGCCGGGCGGCAGCACGTACGCGTGCGAGGTGCCGAGCTCGCCGACCGTCTCCCACAGCAGGTCGACCAGGTCGGAGCGGCTGCCGACCCGTTCGACCAGCGGCCGGTAGCGGTCCAGGACGCCCGCCCAGTCGACGCCGGAGAGGTCGGCGCGCCAGAAGTTGTCGCGCATCAGGCGGCCGTTCTCGTCGAACATCTGCCGCCACTCGGCGGCCGGGTCGACGGTGACCCGGACCCGGTCGAGGTCGACCTCGGTCTCCTCGTCCTCCGCGGCCTTCTGGTCGGCGGGCACGATCCGCAGCGCGCCGTCCTCCAGCACGGCCAGCCGGGTGCCGTCGCCGCTGACGCCGAAGGTGTCGACGCCGCTGAGCAGTTCCTCCGCCCGGCGCCTGCGCAGGTCGAACCGCTCCAGCGCGGTCCGGGCCGGCTCCTCGTCCAGGGAGGCGGCGCTGTCGCCGAGTTCGCCGCTGAACGGGTACCTGGTCCAGAGCACCGCGTCCTTCGCGGCGCGCAGCACCCCGAACCGGCCCGCCTCCACCGGGAACGGCACGATCCGGTCGGCCAGGCCCTCCAGGTCGACCCGGGTGCTCGGCGCGGCCTCCTTCTCCCCGTCCTTGGCGTCCTCCTCCTCGCCGCCGGCCGGCCGCCCGCCGCGCCGCGGGCCGAACGGCGACGGGGTGTCGGCGGCCAGCGTCAGCAGGTACGGGCGGGTGCCGCCGGGGAAGGACAGGTCGAAGGCGTGCTGGTCGTACACCGGGTCGAAGGCGCGCACCGAGAGGAACGCCAGGTGCTTGCCGTCCGCGGTGAAGGCCGGCGAGTAGTCGTGGAAGCGCTGCGGGGTGGCCTCGCTGACGGTGCGCGAGGTCAGGTCGGCGAGCATGACCTGCCGCAGCGACCACGGGCCGAGCACCGGCTGCGACCAGGCCAGCCACCCCGAGTCGGGGCTGAACACCAGCCCGGAGACCTCGCCGTCGCCGCTGCGCGCCAGCTCGTTGACCGCGCCGTCGCTGAGCGCCACCAGCAGCACCCGGCCGTCGTGCGAGGCCACCGCGAGCTGCCGGCCGTCCGGCGAGACCGCCAGGCCGCGGACCCGGCCGAGCCGCCCGGCCGCCAGCCGCCGGCGCTCCGCGCCCAGCACCGCCGGGGCGTACTCCAGCGCGTCCTCGCCCTCCGCGTCGGTGACCCACACCGCGCCCTGCGCGCCGTCCTCGCCGGGGACGGCCCGGGCCAGCCGGGCCCGCGCCCCCGGCGTCTCGTCCAGCACCCGGGCCGGGCCCTCCCGGTGGGTCACCCAGTGCACGGTGCCGCGCACCACCACGGCCGCGGCCCGGCCGGTGCGGTCCGGGGCGGCGCTCTCCACCTGCCCGGCGGCAGGCGTCGGGTGCGGCTGCCGCCGGGTGCGCGGCCCGGCCGTCCGGACGTCCAGCCGGCGCGCCCCGGCGCCCTCCAGGTCGTCCAGCAGCCACAGCTCGCCGGCGCTCTGCCAGATCACCCGGGTGCCGTCGGTGGACGCCTGCCGGGCGTAGAACCCGTGGTCCGCCGGGCCGTGCGCCCGCAGGTCGGAGCCGTCCGGGAGGCTGGAGTACAGCCGTCCGACGCCCTCGTGGTCGGAGAGGAACGCGACCCGGTCGCCGACCCACATCGGGCACTCCAGCTGCCCGTCCAGCCCGGCGTGCAGGCGCTCGAACCGCGCGCCGCCGATCCACAGCTTCCCGGCCCGGCCGCCCCGGTAGCGCTTCCAGTGCGCGGCCTCCCGGTTGTGCGTGCCCAGCAGCACCCGTCCGCCGGCGGCGCCCTCCGGCACCGGTTCGAACGCCAGCGAGCCGATCGGCCCGTACGGCAGCCGGGTCGGCTCCCCGCCGTCCAGCGGCACCGCGAACGCCCAGGTCCGCCGGACGGTCTCCTGCCCCGCGGTGGTGATCGCGATCGGCCGCCCGTCCGCGCTCCACCCCACCAGCGCGGTGGACGGGCTCCCCCAGTACGTCAACCGCCGGGCCGCGCCGCCCTCCACCGGTGCCACGTGCACCTCCGGCGCACCGTCCCGGGTCGAGGTCCAGGCCAGTGACCGCCCGTCCGGGGCGAACCGCACCGCCCCCGAGGGCGCCTGGTCCGCCGTCAACCGCCAGGCCCGCCCGCCGTCGACGGGCGCCAGCCAGACGTCGTCCTCGGCGACGAAAGCCACGGCGTCGCCGTGCAGGTGGGGGTGGCGCAGATAGCCGCGCGTCGATTCCGTCATCCTGCCACCCTAGGCGGCGCGGCTCACGGATCGTCAGAGGTTGCGGGAGCCCGCGACCCGCGGCCGGGGCGGCGCGTCCCGGCTCCCGGCGCCGGGTCCGGAGGAGCGGGCCTACCCCCAGCGGCCGGTGCGGCCGAGCAGCAGGGAGCCGGCGGCGACGCCCGCCGTGGAGGTGCGCAGCACGGAGGGACCCAGCCGGTACGGCGCGGCGCCGGCCTCGGCGAAGGCGGCGAGCTCGTCCGGGGAGACGCCCCCCTCGGGCCCGACCACCAGGACGATCTCGCCCCCGGCCGGGAGCTGCGCGGTGGCGAGCGGCAGCGCGCCCTCCTCGTGCAGGACGGCCGCGAAGTCCGCGGCGGCGAGCAGCGGCAGCAGCTGCCGGGTGGTCACCGGGTCGCTGACCTCCGGGAAGCGCAGCCGGCGCGACTGCTTGCCGGCCTCGCGGGCGGTGGCCCGCCACTTGGCGAGCGCCTTGGCGCCGCGCTCGCCCTTCCACTGGGTGATGCAGCGGGCGGCGGCCCAGGGCACGACCGCGTCGACGCCGGCCTCGGTCATGGTCTCGACGGCGAGCTCGCCGCGGTCGCCCTTGGGCAGCGCCTGGACGACGGTGATCCGGGGCGCGGGGGCGGGCTCGTCGCGGACGGCGGTGACCAGGACGTCGAGGGCGTCCTTGCCGTGCAGCGCGGCGACGGTGCCGTCCGCGCCGCGGCCGCGCCCGTCGGCGAGGGTGAGCGCCTCGCCGGGCTCCAGGCGCTTGACGGCGACGGCGTGCCGGCCCTCGGGGCCGTCCAGCCGGACGGTGGCGCCGGGGGCGGCCCCGGTCAGGTCGTCGACGACGAACACCGGTGCGGTCATCGGTACAGCAGCCCTCTCAGCAGTGGGTCGTCCGGCGGAACGGGCCGGGAGCGGCGAGGTCCTCGACCTCGCCGCTCCCGGCCCGGGAGGCCCCTCCGGCGCGGGAGGGGCGGGTCTCACCGGCCGTTGAAGGCGTCCTTCAACCGGGAGAACAGGCCCTGCTGGCCGGGCGCGAACTGCCCGGACGGACGCTCCTCGCCGCGCAGCAGGGCGAGCCGCCGCAGCAGGTCCTCCTGCTCCGGGTCGAGCTTGGTGGGCGTCTGCACCTCGACGTGCACTATCAGGTCGCCCCGGCCGCCGCCGCGCAGGTGGGTGATGCCCCGGCCGTGCAGCGGGATCGACTGGCCGGACTGGGTGCCGGGCCGGATGTCGACCTCCTCCAGGCCGTCCAGGGTCTGGAGCGGCACCTGGGTGCCGAGCGACGCGGCGGTCATCGGGATGGTGACGGTGCAGTGCAGGTCGTCGCCGCGCCGCTGGAAGGTCGGGTGGCTGGTCTCGGCGATCTCCACGTACAGGTCGCCGGCGGGGCCGCCGCCGGGGCCGACCTCGCCCTCGCCGGCCAGCTGGATCCGGGTGCCGTTGTCGACACCGGCCGGGATCTTGACCGTGAGGGTGCGGCGGGCGCGGACCCGGCCGTCGCCGGCGCACTCGGGGCACGGGGTGGGGACGACGGTGCCGAAGCCCTGGCACTGCGGGCAGGGGCGGGAGGTCATGACCTGGCCCAGGAAGGACCGGGTGACCTGGGAGACCTCGCCCTTGCCGCGGCACATGTCGCAGGTCTGCGCGGAGGTGCCGGGCGCGGCGCCCTCGCCGTTGCAGGTGGTGCAGGTGACGGCGGTGTCGACCTGGAGTTCCTTGGTGGTGCCGAACGCGGCCTCCTCCAGGGTGATCTCCAGCCGGATCATGGCGTCCTGGCCGCGGCGGGTGCGCGAGCGGGGGCCGCGCTGGCCGGTCGCGGCGCCGAAGAAGGCGTCCATGATGTCGGAGAAGCCGAACCCGGCCGCGCCCGCGCCGAAGCCGCCCGCGCCGCCGCCGTTCGGCGACAGCGGGTCGCCGCCGAGGTCGTAGACCTGACGCTTCTGCGGGTCGGAGAGCACCTCGTAGGCGGCGTTGATCTCCTTGAACCGCTCCTGCGTCTTCGGGTCCGGGTTGACGTCCGGGTGCAGTTCACGGGCGAGGCGCCGGAACGCCTTCTTGATCTCGTCCTGCCCCGCGTCGCGTCGGACGCCGAGTACCGCGTAGTAGTCCGTGGCCACCAAATGCTCCGGTTTGTTCCGCCTCTAGAAGTGCCTGCGACAGCACGCTGCTTGTTGCGCCGTTCCGCTGCGGCCGCGCCGTTACGACTCCGCCAGGATCTGGCCGACGTACCGTGCCACCGCGCGCACCGCCCCCATTGTGCCCGGGTAATCCATCCGGGTCGGACCGATCACTCCCAGCTTTGCCACGCTCTGGTCGCCCGAACCGTAACCGACCGAGACCACCGACGTGGAATTGAGCCCCTCGTGCGCGATCTCGTGGCCGATCCGGACCGTCATCGCCGAGTCCGCCGTCTCGCCCAGCAGGCGCAACAGCACCACCTGCTCCTCCAGCGCCTCCAGGACCGGCCGGATGGTGAGCGGGAAGTCATGGCCGAAACGCGTCAGGTTGGCGGTGCCCGCCAGCATGATCCGTTCCTCGTTCTGTTCGGCCAGCGCCTCGAACAGGACCGTCAGCACGGTGCTGACGGCGGGCCGGTCGGCGGGCTCGAAGCTCGCCGGCAGGTCCTCCAGGACGGTCGGCACCTCGGGCAGCCGGCAGCCGCCCGCCATGCCGTTGAGCCTGGCCCGCAGGTCTCCGAGCAGGGCCTCGCCGACCGGGGCCGGGCAGTCGACCATCCGCTGTTCGACCCGGCCGGTGTTGGTGATCAGCACCAGCATCAGCTTGGTCGGGGTGAGCGACACCAGTTCGATGTGCCGCACGGTGGAGCGGGTCAGCGACGGGTACTGGACCACCGCGACCTGCCGGGTGAGCTGGGCGAGCAGCCGCACCGTCCGGGCCACCACGTCGTCCAGGTCGACCGCGCCCTCCAGGAAGTGCCGGATCGCCCGGCGCTCGGGGGCGGTCATCGGCTTGACCTCGGCGAGCCGGTCGACGAAGAGCCGGTAGCCCTTGTCGGTGGGGATCCGGCCCGCGCTGGTGTGCGGCTGGTGGATGTACCCGTCGTCCTCCAGCGCGGACATGTCGTTGCGGACCGTGGCCGGGGAGACGCCGAGGTTGTGCCGCTCCACCAGGGCCTTGGAGCCGACCGGCTCCTCGGTGCCCACGTAGTCCTGGACGATCGCCCGGAGCACCGCGAGGCGCCGCTCGTCGAGCGGACGGGCGGTCGGGCGCGTGTCGATCAGTCGGCCGTCGGGCTTGCCGTCGTCCGGCATGGGGCACGCACCTCCGTCGTCGTCCGTTGACCCGGTGTCTGACCCGGCTTGGCACTCCACTGGTCAGAGTGCCAGGACCGTACCTGCCAGTGTACGGCCCGGGCCTGACGGCAGGAACGGTCCGCCCCCGTGATCCTGGACCGAAGGACCGGCGACGCGCCCGGGACGTGTCGCTTTCCCACCGAATTCCCATCGTTTCGGATGGTGCCCGCGGGGCCGCCCGGTGGCAGCATCGAAGGCGAGCGGGGCGGACGGCGCGGCAGCGCGGTCCGGCACCGCGCGAGGCACGAGGAGGAGCAGCGATGTCGGTGCCACAGCACTCCAGGTTCACCCCCGACCGCGGGCTGACCGGCCGGATGGTCACCACCATGTTCCTGATCGGGCTGGTCTACGTGGGCTTCACCGGCCTGCTGATCGTGCTGCTGCGCGGCGCCTGGCCGCTGGTGGTGCTGATCTCCGGCGGCCTGTTCGTCGCGCAGTTCTGGTTCTCCGACAAGATCACCGAACGGGCGATGGGCGCCCACCAGGTCACCCCCGAGCAGTACCCGCAGCTGCACGGCGCGGTCGACCGGCTGTGCGCGCTGGCCGACATGCCCAAGCCGCGGGTCGCGGTCGCCGACAACGACATGCCCAACGCCTTCGCCACCGGCCGCAACCCGCAGAACGCGGTGATCTGCGTGACCACCGGCCTGCTGCGCCGGCTGGAGCCGGAGGAGCTGGAGGGCGTGCTGGCCCACGAGCTGTCGCACGTCGCGCACCGGGACGTCGCGGTGATGACGGTGGCCGGGTTCCTCGGCGTGCTGGCCGGCGCGATGACCAGGATCGCCCTGTACGGCGGCATGATGGGCGGCGGCAACCGCAACAGCAACGACCAGAACGCGGCGATCGCCATGGTGCTGATCCCGCTGGCCTCGATGGTGGTGTACGCGATCAGCTTCCTGCTCACCAGGCTGCTGTCCCGCTACCGCGAGCTGGCCGCCGACCGGGCCGCCGCCCAGCTGACCGGCCGGCCCGCCGCGCTGGCCTCGGCGCTGACCAAGGTGACCGGGCAGATCTCCGCCATCCCGACCAAGGACCTGCGCCGGGCCCAGCCGTACAACGCCTTCTACTTCGCCCCGGCGCTGAGCGCCAGGGAGACCGCCTCCCAGCTGCTCTCCACCCACCCCTCGCTGGAGCAGCGCCTCGCCCAGCTGCGGAAGGTCTCCGACGAACTCGGGCACTGAACCCGCCCCCGCCGGAGCGACCGCGGCCACCGCGGCCACTGCGGCCACGGAAATCACCGAAGTCACCCGAAGTCACCCCAAGTCACCGAAGAAGGAGCTCGCGGCGTGGGATTCCTGGACGCCCTGTTCGGCCGGACCAAGCCGGTGAAGCCCGACCTCGACCAGCTGTTCGGCATCCCGTCGGCGGCGCTGACCCTGCAGGCCGCCAAGGGGTTCCTCCCGACCGGCCTGGGCTCGGTCTGCTTCGCCGCGGTCGAGGGCGCGGCCTTCACCGAGGTGCAGCAGCAGGTGCGGGCACTGCTGGACGCGGACACCGGGCGCGGCGGCGTCCCCGTCGAGGCGTCCCGGGACGGGTACGGGTACTCCTGGCTGCTCTCCCGGCACACCCCCGAGGAGCTGCCCGACCTGGTCAACGACCTGCACGCGGTCAACAGCGAGCTGGAGGCGAACGGTTTCGGGCCGCAGCTGCTCTGCTCGCTGGTCGCCTTCCGGGACGCCGAGGGCCGCTCGCTGGCCCTGGTGTACCTGTACAAGCGCGGCACCTTCTACCCGATGTGCAAGGTCGCCGGGCAGGAGAAGCGGGACAACCCGCTGGAGATCGAGGTCTCCCACCTGCTCCGCGACGACCTGCGGATCGAGCCGGACCTCTCCCGCTGGTTCCCGGTCTGGGGCGCGCCGGGCCTGGAGGACTGACCCCCGTCAGTGCGCCCGGGCCCGGTACGCCTGCACGGCGGCGTCCAGAACGGTCTGCAGGTCGTCGGTCGGCCGGTCGGTGCCGACCTGCTGCACCGTCAGGACCACGTCGCCGAACCGGACGAACGCGGTCTCGTCGACCCACGGGTGGACGCCGTCGGGCGGCGGCATCGAGGTGATCCGCACCCGCAGGCTGTCGCCGACCTGGATCGCGGTCGCGCTCTCCTGCAACACCGAGCCGTCCACCAGCACCGTGCTGAAGTCCGCGCAGCGTCCGACCGCCGCACGAACCGCGTCCAAGGCGGCGGCCGCCCGTCCGAACGGGTAGCGGTCGAGCACCTCCTGCCCGCCCCAGCCGAAGTCGTCGTCGCCGACGGGTTGGCGCTCCAGGCCCACCGCGACGTCCTCCAACGGCTTGGCGTGCGTGGTCAGGAAGGACGTGATGCCCAGCTCGGAACAGGGCATCGACTCCAGCGGCTCGGTGTTCGGCACGTAGGTGGAGGCGGCGCTCGGCGCGCGGGTGGTGGTCGACTCCACCTCCGAGGTGTTCAGGGTGAAGCCCTTCGGCAGCCGGTCCGCCGTCAGCAGGTCCGCGCGCAGCGACGGCGGCGCCGGATCGGCCTTCTTCGAGCCGTCGGCCGTACAGGCCGTCCCGCCCAGCAGCAGCACTGCGGCGACCGCCGCCACCTGCCAGCGCCCGTTCATCGTTCCGTCCCCGCTCCTGCGTGATCATCGGAGTGTGATCGTCGGGCAATGTCCCACACCGGTGACGGCCTCCCGCTCCCGGGGTGGCACCCGTGACCGACCGGACCGCGCCGGATCCACCTCGGCGACACCACGGCCGCCCACCTCGACGGCCTCGATGGCCGGGCCCGCACCCTCGCCCCGCCGACGTCCTCGCCACCGCCGCCCCCGCACCCGTGCTGACGCGACGTCAGGCCGACCGACGTTTCGTAGACTGCGATCCATGCGGAGCAGGGAGTACGGGCCGGATCTGACCCCGCCGTGGAAGCGGCAGCAGCCCGCGCCGGAGGTGGCGGCGGAGCGGGACCTGGTGGTGGAGGAGGCGGCGACCGGGTTCTGCGGGGCGGTGGTGCGCTGCGAGCGGACGGCCGAGGGGTTCACCGTCACGCTGGAGGACCGGTTCGGCAAGCACCGGGTGTTCCCGCTGGTGCCGCGCGGGTTCCTGCTGGAGGGGCGGGTGGTGACGCTGGTGCGGCCCGCCGCGGCGGCGCCGGCCGCGCCGCGCGGTCCGGGGCGCACGGCGTCCGGTTCGGTCGCGGTGCCGGGGGCGCGGGCCCGGGTGGCCCGCGAGTCGCGGATCTACGTCGAGGGCCGGCACGACGCCGAGCTGGTCGAACGGGTCTGGGGCGACGACCTGCGGATCGAGGGCGTGGTGGTGGAGTACTTGGAGGGCGTGGACGACCTGCCCGCCATCGTCGAGGCGTTCGCCCCCGGCCCGGGCCGCCGGCTGGGCGTGCTGGTCGACCACCTGCTGCCCGGCACCAAGGAGCACCGGATCGCCGCCCGGGTGACCGGCGAGCACGTCCTGGTGGTCGGCCACCCCTACGTCGACATCTGGCAGGCCGTGAAACCCGCCGGGCTGGGCTTCGCGGCCTGGCCGGAGGTGCCGCGCGGCGAGGTGTGGAAGGAGGGCGTCTGCCGCCGGCTGGGCTGGCCGGTGGACACCCCCGCCGCCTGGAAGCGCATCCTCGCCTCGGTCGACGGCTGGAAGGACCTGGAGCCGGAACTGCTCGGCCGGGTCGAGGAGTTGATCGACTTCGTCACGCTGCCGGGCGGCGGCGGGGCCTGAGTCCCCGGTCCGGGTCAGTCGACCAGGTCGCGGACCACCCCGTCCGCCAGCAGCCGTCCGCGCAGGGTCAGCGCGGCCCGGCCCGCCGCGTACGGGGCGGGCTCCAGCAGGCCGTCGGCGAGGGCCCGGTCGGCGGCGGCCCGGCCGTCGGGGGTGAGCAGGTCGAGCGGGCAGCCCTCGGCGAGGCGCAGTTCGAGCAGGATGCGCTCGACCCGGCGGTCCTCGTCGGCCAGCACCTCGCGGCCGAGGGCGGGGGTGCGCCCCTCGGCGAGGGCCTGGGCGTACGCGGCGGGGTGCTTGGCGTTCCACCAGCGGACGCCGCCGACGTGGCTGTGCGCGCCGGGGCCGGCGCCCCACCAGTCGGCGCCGGTCCAGTACAGCTCGTTGTGGCGGCAGCGGCCCTCGGGGGTGGTGGCCCAGTTGGAGACCTCGTACCAGGCGTACCCGGCGGCGGTCAGCGCCCGGTCGGCCATCAGGTAGCGGTCGGCGTGCACGTCGTCGTCGATCATCGGCAGTTCGCCGCGCTTGACCCGGGCGGCGAGGCGGGTGCCGTCCTCGACGATCAGCGAGTACGCGGAGACGTGGTCGGGGCCGGCGCCGATCGCCGCGTCCAGCGAGGTCTGCCAGTCCTGGTCGGACTCGCCGGGGGTGCCGTAGATCAGGTCCAGGTTGACGTGGTCGAAGCCGGCCGCGCGGGCCTCGGCGACGCAGGCCTCGGGGCGGCCGGGGGTGTGGTGGCGGTCGAGCAGGGCGAGCACGTGCGGGCGGGCGCTCTGCATGCCGAAGGAGATCCGGTTGTAGCCGCCCGCGCGCAGTTCGGCCAGGTAGGCCGGGTCGACGGACTCCGGGTTGGCCTCGGTGGTGACCTCCGCGCCGGGGGCGAGGCCGAACTCCTCGCGCAGCGCGGCCAGCATCCGCACCAGGTCGCGGGCGGGCAGCAGGGTCGGGGTGCCGCCGCCGAGGAAGACCGTCTCGACCGGCAGCGCGGTGTCGCCGAGGACCCGGCGGGCCTGCCGGATCTCGGCGATCACGTTGTCCGCGTAGGTCTCCTGCGAGGCGACCGCGCCGGAGGAGCGCAGTTCGGTGGCGGTGTAGGTGTTGAAGTCGCAGTAGCCGCAGCGGCTGGCGCAGTACGGCACGTGCAGGTAGAAGCCGAACGGCCGCTCGCCGAGTCCGTGCAGGGCGTGGGCGGGCAGCGAGCCGTCGGACGGCACCGGTTCGCCGTCGGGGAGTGCGGAGGGCATGCGTCCATTGTCCGGTAGCGGCCGGCGAAACCCGAAAAGGGTCCGCCGGCCGCACCGGACGGGCGGGGCTCAGGCCTCGTTGGTGCCCGCGTACATCGCGCTGACCTCGTCGGCGTACGTCCGCTCGACCACCGGGCGCTTGATCTTCAGGCTCGGGGTGAGCTCGCCGTGCTCGATGTCCAGGTCGCGCGGGAGCAGCGCGAACTTCTTGATCGTCTGCCAGCGCTGGAGCTCGCCGTTGAGGCGCTTGACGAAGCCGTCGATCAGCTCGACGGTGGCCGGGTCGGCGACCACCTCGGCGTACGGCTTGCCGGCCAGGCCGTGCTCGGCGGCCCACGGCATGATCACCGTCTCGTCCAGGCCGATCAGCGCGGTGCAGTAGTTGCGGCCGTTGCCGATCACCAGGATGTTGCTGACGAACGGGCAGATCGCCTTGAACTTGCCCTCGACCTCGCTGGGCGCGACGTACTTGCCGCCGGAGGTCTTGAACATGTCCTTCTTGCGGTCGGTGATCCGCAGGTAGCCGCCCTCGCCGAGCTCGCCGATGTCGCCGGTGTGGAACCAGCCGTCCGGCTCCAGCACCTCGGCGGTCTGCTCGGGCATCCGGTGGTAGCCGCGCATGACGCCCGGGCCGCGCAGCAGGATCTCGCCGTCCTCGGCGATCCGCACCTCGGTGCCGGGCAGCGGCAGGCCGACGGTGCCGACCCGGAAGTCCTCGGCCCGGTTGACCGTGGAGCCGGCCGAGGTCTCGGTCAGGCCGTAGCCCTCCAGCACCGGGACGCCCGCGCCCTTGAAGAAGTAGCCGATCTCCGGCGCCAGGGCCGCGCTGCCCGACACCGCGCCGCGCAGCCGGCCGCCGAACGCGGCCCGGATCTTGGTGTACACCAGCCGGTCGGCCAGCGAGTGCCGCAGCCGCAGGCCCAGCGGGGCGCTCTCCCGCCCGGTGGCGACCTGGGCCGCCTGGACGGTCTGTGCGTACTCGCGGGCCGTCCCGGCCGCCCACAGGAAGATCTTGTACTTGGCGCCGCCCTCGGCCCGGGCCCGGCCCGCGATGCCGTTGTAGACCTTCTCGAAGATCCGCGGCGCGGAGGCCATCAGGGTCGGGCGGATCACCGGCAGGTTGTGGATGATCCGGTCCACCCGGCCGTCCACCGCCATCACGTGGCCGGTGGCGATCTGGCCGGAGATCAGCGTCTTGCCGAACACGTGCGACAGCGGCAGCCACATGAACTGCACGTCGTCCGCGCGCAGCAGCCCGCTCTCCTCCTGCGCCACGCCCTCGTAGGACCAGCAGTCGTGCACCAGACGCACGCCCTTGGGGCGGCCGGTGGTGCCGGAGGTGTAGATCAGGGTGGCGAGCTGCTCCTTGTCGAGCGAGTCGACGGCCTTCTCCACCGCGTCGGGGTGCTCGGCCAGGTAGGCGGTGCCGCGCTCCTCCAGCTCGGCGAGGGTGAGCACGGTCAGTCCCTCGGCCTGCGGGACGCCGCCGGCGGGGGCCTCGAACAGGACCACCCACTCCAGTTCGGGCAGCGCGTCCTTCTGCTCGGCGGCCTTGCGCAGCTGGCCCTCGTCCTCGGCGAACAGCGCGCGGCTGCCGGAGTCGGCCAGGATGAACGCGGTCTCGTCGGAGTTGGTGCTCGGGTAGACGGTGGTGGTGGCCGCGCCGGCGCACATGTTGCCGAGGTCGGCGAGGATCCACTCGATCCTGGTCGCGGAGGCGATCGCCACCCGGTCCTCGGCGCGGATGCCCAGCGCCATCAGGCCGGCCGCGACCGCGGTGATCCGCCGGTGCGCCTGCGCCCAGGTCAGCGAGCGCCACTGCTCGGCACCCGGAGCGCTGTCCGCGGCCTGCTCGTCCACCGGAACCGGGTACCGGTAGGCCTCACCGTTCGGAGTGGCCTTTACCCTGCTGAGCAACAGGTGCGCCACGGAGGGCGGGCGCCGCTCGATCATGGACTGCGCGGAACTCAACGAGGACCTCCGGGGGCGGGTGGACCGAGAGCGGGCGGGCGCCGGCCGCGGGGGCCGCCCGACACCGACTTAACCGGCGAGTAACAAAGGGCACCAGCAGCCTAGGGGGTGGAAAGCCGATCCGTAAGGGGGTGACGTGAGCTGGCACACTCCCAGGTCGGCAGTGCAGCAGCTGCCCGAACGTGAAGCTTTCTCCCCAGTACCCGAAATCGGGATGCGCCCATCCCCTCCGCAGACGAGAGTGTCACGGTGCTTTTCAGACTCCTACGCGCCCATCTGGGCCCCTACTCCCGGGACATCACCCTGCTGGTGCTGCTCCAGCTGGTGTCCACCATCGGCATGCTCTACCTGCCGACGCTGAACGCGGACATCATCGACAGCGGCGTGCTCAAGGGCGACACCGGCTACATCCTGCGGGTCGGCGCGGTCATGGTCGGCGTGTCGCTGGCCCAGGCCGCCTGCTCGATCGGCGCGGTCTACTACGGCGCGCGCACCGCCATGTCCGTCGGCCGGGACGTCCGCGCCGCGGTGTTCTCCCGGGTGCAGGACTTCTCCGCCCGCGAGCTCAACCAGTTCGGCGCGCCCTCGCTGATCACCCGCACCACCAACGACGTCCAGCAGGTGCAGATGCTGGCGCTGATGACCTTCACGCTGATGGTCGCCGCGCCGATCATGTGCGTCGGCGGCGTGGTCATGGCGCTGAACCAGGACGTGCCGCTGTCCGGCCTGCTGCTCGCCGTGGTCCCGCTGCTCGGCGCGGTGGTCACGGTGCTGGTCGGCAAGATGCGGCCGCAGTTCCGCGGCATGCAGACCCGGATCGACGCGGTCAACCGGATCATGCGCGAGCAGATCACCGGCATCCGGGTCATCCGGGCCTTCGTCAAGGACGACCACGAGCAGGCCCGCTTCAGCGGCGCCAACGGCGAACTCGCCGACTACTCGCTGCGGGTCGGCCGGCTGATGTCGCTGATGTTCCCGATCGTGATGGGCGTGGTGAACGTCTCCAGCGTCGCCGTCTTCTGGTTCGGCGCGCACCGCATCCAGAGCGGCGGCATGCAGATCGGCGCGCTCACCGCGTTCCTCTCCTACCTGATGCAGATCCTGATGAGCGTCATGATGGCCACCTTCATGTTCATGATGGTGCCGCGCGCCGAGGTCTGTGCCGAGCGCATCCAGGAGGTGCTGGACACCGAGTCCAGCGTCGTCCCGCCGCTGCGGCCGGTCACCGAGCTGCACGCCCGCGGCACCCTGGAGCTGCGCGGCGTCGACTTCCGCTACCCGGGCGCCGAGGTCCCGGTGCTGCGCGGCATCGACCTGACCGCCCGGCCCGGCGAGACCACCGCCGTCATCGGCTCCACCGGCTCCGGCAAGACCACCCTGCTCGGACTCGTCCCCCGGCTGTTCGACGCCACCGGCGGCACCGTCCTGATCGACGGCGTGGACGTGCGCGAGCTCGACCCGCGGAAGCTGTCCGAGATCATCGGCCTCGTCCCGCAGAAGCCGTACCTGTTCTCCGGCACCGTCGCCTCCAACCTGCGCTACGGCAAGCCCGAGGCCACCGACGAGGAGCTCTGGCAGGCGCTGGAGACCGCGCAGGCCGCGGACTTCGTCCGGAAGCTCCCCGAGGGCCTGGACGCCCCGATCGCCCAGGGCGGCACCAACGTCTCCGGCGGCCAGCGCCAGCGCCTGGCGATCGCCCGCGCGCTGGTCCGCAGGCCCGAGGTCTACCTGTTCGACGACTCCTTCTCGGCCCTCGACTACGCCACCGACGCCCGGCTGCGCGCCGCGCTCGCCCGGGAGACCGGGGACGCCACCGTGGTGATCGTCGCCCAGCGGGTCTCCACCATCCGCGACGCCGACCGGATCGTCGTCCTCGACGAGGGCGCCGTCGTCGGCACCGGCACCCACCAGGAGCTGATGGCCGACAACCCGACGTACCGGGAGATCGTGCTCTCCCAGCTCACCGAGCAGGAGGCGGCGTGACCAGCCCCGAGAACCACGGGAACCCCGGGAACTCCGAGAACCACGGGAACGACGGGAACCGGGAGACGCCGGGAGGCCCGGAGACCCCGGAGGCCGTGCGGGCTTCCGGCGGGCCGGACCTGACCAAGACCGGGGCGGCCGGGGCCTCGGCGGCCTCCGAGACGTCCGGGGCGTCCGGGGCCCCCGCCGAGGTGCCCTCCGGTTCGCAGGAGGCGGCGGCCCGGCGCGGCAGCGGCGGACCCGGCCGGTTCATGGGCGCGCAGGGCACCGAGAAGTCGAAGGACTTCGGCGGCTCCGCGAAGCGCCTGCTCGCCCTGCTCGGCCCCCAGCGCAAGCTGCTGTTCACCGTGCTCGGCCTGGGCGTGCTCTCCATCGGCTGCCAGGTGGTCGGCCCCCGGGTGCTCGGCAAGGCGACCGACCTGATCGTGGCCGGGGCCACCGGGCCGCGCTTCGCCGGCGCGCCGGACAAGCAGGCCGTCCTGGACGGGCTGCGGGCCCGGGGCGAGGGCAACGTCGCCGACCTGCTCGCCACCGTCGACTTCACGCCCGGCCGGGGCATGGACTTCGACACCATCGGCACCGTCCTGCTCTGGGTGCTGGGCATCTACCTGGCCGCCGTCCTGTTCGGCGTGCTCCAGGGCCGGCTGGCCGCGCTGGCGATCAACCGCACGGTGTTCCGGCTGCGCGAGGAGGTCGAGGCGAAGCTGTCCCGGCTGCCGCTCAGCTACTTCGACCGGCAGTCGCGCGGCGAGGTGCTCAGCCGGGTCACCAACGACATCGACAACATCAACCAGTCCATGCAGCAGACCATGGGCCAGGTGGTGAACTCGCTGCTGACCATCGTCGGCGTGCTGGCGATGATGTTCTGGATCTCGCCGCTGCTGGCGGTGATCGCGCTGGTCTCGGTGCCGGTCTCGGTGGTCGTCGCCACCAAGGTCGGCAAGCGCGCCCAGCCGCAGTTCATCAAGCAGTGGGGCTCCACCGGCAAGCTCAACGCGCACATCGAGGAGATGTTCACCGGGCACAGCCTGGTGAAGGTCTTCGGCCGCCAGAAGGAGGCCGCGGAGCTCTTCGACCGGGAGAACCGGGCGCTCTACGAGGCGTCCTTCCGGGCGCAGTTCATCTCGGGCATCATCCAGCCCGCGATGATGCTGGTCGGCAACATCAACTACGTGCTGGTCGCGGTGGTCGGCGGTCTGCGGGTGGCGAGCGGCGCGCTGTCCATCGGCGACGTGCAGGCGTTCATCCAGTACTCCCGCCAGTTCAGCCAGCCGCTCAGCCAGGTCGCCTCGATGGCCAACCTGGTGCAGTCCGGCGTCGCCTCCGCCGAGCGGGTCTTCGAACTGCTGGACGCCGAGGAGCAGTCCCCCGAGCCCCGGCACCCCGAGCGCCCCGCCGAAGTGCACGGCCGGGTTGCGTTCGAGGACGTCTCCTTCCGCTACGACCCCGACAAGCCGCTCATCGAGGGCCTGTCCCTGAAGGTCGAGCCCGGCCACACGGTGGCCATCGTCGGCCCGACCGGCGCGGGCAAGACCACCATGGTCAACCTGCTGATGCGGTTCTACGAGGTCAGCGGCGGGCGGATCACCCTGGACGGGGTGGACATCGCCGCGATGTCCCGCGAGGAGCTGCGCTCCGGCATCGGCATGGTCCTCCAGGACACCTGGCTGTTCGGCGGCACCATCGCCGAGAACATCGCCTACGGCGCCGAGAGCGCCACCCGCGAACAGGTGGTCGCGGCCGCGAGGGCCGCGCACGTGGACCGCTTCGTGCGAACCCTGCCCGAGGGCTACGACACCGTCCTGGACGACGAGGGCGCCGGCGTCAGCGCGGGTGAGAAGCAGCTGATCACCATCGCCCGGGCCTTCCTCGCCCAGCCCTCGATCCTGGTCCTCGACGAGGCCACCAGCTCCGTCGACACCCGCACCGAGGTGCTGATCCAGCGCGCCATGGCCGAACTGCGCACCGGCCGCACCAGCTTCGTGATCGCCCACCGGCTCTCCACCATCCGGGACGCCGACGTGATCCTGGTGATGGAGAACGGCTCGATCGTCGAACAGGGCACCCACGACGAGCTGATCGCCGCCGACGGCGCCTACGCGCGCCTCTACCAGGCCCAGTTCGCCCAGGCGGTGGCCGAGGTCGACTGACCCCGCACCACCCGCCGCGCCGGGGGGAGGTCCGCACCGCGCGGGCCTCCCCTCGGCGCGTCCGCGCGTCCCTGATGGGAGGTCAGCACCGGCCCGCGGCGGCCGCCGTCGGGCGCGCTACCGTGGTCGGGTGTCCGAACCGACCGCCGCGCACCCGACCGCCGACACCTCCCCCGCCCCGCCGCCGGGCCGTCCCCGGCCGGTCCGGTGGACGCCTTCCAGGCCGAGCGCCGCTACCTGGGCGCGGTGGCCTACCGGCTGCTGGGCTCGGTCGCCGACGCCGAGGACGTGCTCCAGGACGCCTGGCTGCGCTGGCAGTCCGCCGACCGGTCGGACGTCGCGGACCCGCGCGCGTACCTGACCACCGTGGTCACCCGGCTCTGCTACGACCAGCTGGGCTCGGCCCGGGCCCGCCGGGAGGCGTACGTCGGCGAGTGGCTGCCGGAGCCGGTGCTGACCGCCGCGGACTCCCCCGCCGAACGGGTCGAGCTGGGCGAGGCGGTGTCGGTGGCGATGCTCGCGGTGATGGAGCAGCTGTCCCCGGCCGAGCGGACGGCGTTCGTGCTGCACGACGTGTTCGCGGTCGGCTTCGACGAGATCGCCCCGGCCCTGGACCGCTCCCCCGAGGCCGCCCGGCAGCTCGCCTCCCGGGCCCGCCGCCGGGTCCGGGACGGCGGTCGGCGCGGCCCGGTCGACCCGGCCGAGCACCACCGGGTGGTGACGGCGTTCACCGCCGCGGCCACCGGCGGCGACCTGGCCGCGCTGGTGGCGCTGCTCGACCCGGAGGTCGTCTGGCACGCCGACGGCGGCGGCGTCGTCCACGCGGTGCGCCGCCCGGTCCTCGGCGCGCTCCACGTCTCCCGGCTGCTGCGCAAGCTCACCACCCGCTGGATCGGCCCGGAGCAGCCGCTGGTCCCGACCGTGGTCAACGGCGAGGCGGGCGCGGTCTGGTACGCGGCGCCCGGCACGGTCGGCGGCGTGATGGCGTTCACCGTCGAGAACGGCCTGATCACGGCCGCGTACGTGATGGTCAACCCGGAGAAGCTCGGGCACCTCGCGGCGGAGTGAGCCGAGCCGGCGGAACGGGTGGAGCGGGCCGGCGGAACGGGTGGAGCGGGCCGAGCCGTCGAAGCCGGCGGAGTGACCGGGATCACGGTCACACCCGCCCCGGCCGCGCCGTCCCCCTTCCAGCACCGCCACCGGCGGGGTTCCGAAGGAGGACGAGATGACCGGCAAGCACATCGTGGTGATCGGCGCGGGCTACGCGGGGCTGTCCGCCGCCGCCGGGATCGGCCGCGGCCCGGACCGGGTCACCCTGGTCGCCCCCGAGCAGCGCTTCCACCACCGCGTCCGGCAGCACGAGATCGCGGCGGGCCGCCGGGTCGCCCGCCCCGAGATCGCCCACGTGCTGCGCGGACGCAAGGTCACCCACCGGGCCACCCGGGCCGTCGCGATCGACCTGGCCGCCCGCGAGGTGCGCACCGAGGACGGCGGGCGGCTGGCCTACGACACCCTGGTGTACGCGCTCGGCAGCCGCACCGCCTGGGGCGGGGTGCCGGGCGCCGCCGAGCACGCGTACTCGGCGGAACGCGCCGAGGAGCTGCGCCACCGGCTCGCCGGAGCCGCCGCGCCCGGCACCGTCGCGGTGGTCGGCGGCGGCCCGACCGGCATCGAACTGGCCACCGAGCTGGCCGAGGCGTACCCGGCCTGGCAGGTCCGGCTGGTCGCGGCCGACCGGGTCGGCGGCTGGCTGTCGGAGCGCGGCCGGGCGCACGTCCTGGCGGTGCTCGGCCGCCTCGGGGTCCGGGTCGACGAGCAGCACCGGGTCACCGCCGTCACCGCGGCCGGGCTGAGCTGCGGGGACGACGACCTCCCCGCGGA
Source organism: Kitasatospora sp. NPDC088783 (assembly GCF_044750705.1). Classification (NCBI taxonomy): domain Bacteria; kingdom Bacillati; phylum Actinomycetota; class Actinomycetes; order Kitasatosporales; family Streptomycetaceae; genus Kitasatospora; species Kitasatospora sp. NPDC088783. Next base: position 111,036 of record NZ_JBIVKJ010000007.1, on the reverse strand, counting down.
CGTGGTGGTGTGGGCCGCCTCGATGGAGCCGCACCCGCTGGCCGCCGACGCCGGCCTGGCCGTCAACGCCCGCGGCCGCGCCCTGGTGGACGACCACCTGCGCTCGCTCTCGCACCCCGAGGTGCACGTGATCGGCGACGCCGCCGCCGTCGACCTGCCCGGCACCGGCGAACTGCGGATGGCCTGCGCCACCGCGATGCCGCAGGGCCGCTACCTGGCCAAGCTGCTCACCGGCCGCACCGGCAAGCCGTTCTCGTACCGCTACGTCACCCAGTGCCTGAGCCTGGGCCGCGGCGAGGCGCTGGTGCAGCTGATCCACGGCGACGACTCGATGCGGCCCCGGGTGCTGACCGGCCCGGCCGGCCGGTTGGTCAAGGCCGGCATCGTCAAGGGCCTGCCGCTGTCGCTGCGCTGACCCCGGGCGCCGACGACGGCGTTTGGCCCATGGCGGCGGGCCCGTGGCGGGCGGCCGGGACGGCGGCAGTGCGCCGGAACGACGGCGGCGGGCCGGCACCCCCTCGTGCGAGGGAGCACCGGCCCGCCGTCATCGGCCCGACTCCGGAGCTACTTCTTCTCCTTCGGGGCCTCCGCGTCCGTCGACAGCGCGGCGATGAAGGCCTCCTGCGGGACCTCCACCCGGCCGACCATCTTCATCCGCTTCTTGCCTTCCTTCTGCTTCTCCAGCAGCTTGCGCTTGCGCGAGATGTCACCGCCGTAGCACTTGGCGAGGACGTCCTTGCGGATCGCCCGGACCGTCTCGCGGGCGATCACCCGGGAGCCGATCGCGGCCTGGATCGGCACCTCGAACTGCTGGCGCGGGATGAGCTTCTGCAGCTTGCCGGCCATCATCACGCCGTAGTTGTAGGCCTTGTCCTTGTGCACGATCGCGGAGAACGCGTCCACCGCGTCGCCGTGCAGCAGGATGTCGACCTTGACCAGGTTGGCGGACTGCTCGCCGATGGGCTCGTAGTCGAGCGAGGCGTAGCCGCGGGTCTTGGACTTCAGCTGGTCGAAGAAGTCGAAGACGATCTCGGCCAGCGGCAGGGTGTAGCGCAGCTCGACCCGGTCCTCGGAGAGGTAGTCCATGCCCTGGAGGGTGCCGCGGCGGGACTGGCAGAGCTCCATGATCGCGCCGACGAACTCGTTCGGCGCCAGGATGGTGCCGCGCACCACCGGCTCGTACACCTCGGCGATCTTGCCGGTGGGGAACTCGCTCGGGTTGGTGACGGTGTGCTCGGTGCCGTCCTCCATGATCACCCGGTAGACCACGTTCGGGGCGGTGGAGATCAGGTCGAGGTTGAACTCGCGCTCCAGCCGCTCCCGGATGATCTCCAGGTGCAGCAGGCCGAGGAAGCCGCAGCGGTAGCCGAAGCCGAGCGCCACCGAGGTCTCCGGCTCGTAGGCCAGGGCGGCGTCGTTCAGGCGCAGCTTGTCCAGGGCGTCGCGGAGCAGCGGGTAGTCCGAGCCGTCCAGCGGGTAGAGGCCGGAGAACACCATCGGGCGCGGGTCCTTGTAGCCGCCGAGGGCCTCGGTGGCGCCCTTGTTCTGCGAGGTGATGGTGTCGCCGACCTTGGACTGCCGGACGTCCTTCACACCGGTGATGATGTAGCCCACCTCGCCGACGCCGAGGCCGTCGGCGACCTTGGGCTCCGGCGAGATGACGCCGATCTCCAGCAGCTCGTGGGTCGCGCCGGTGGACATCATGGCGATCCGCTCGCGCTTGGTGAGCTGGCCGTCCACGACTCGCACGTAGGTGACCACGCCGCGGTAGGCGTCGTACACCGAGTCGAAGATCATCGCGCGGGCCGGGGCGTTCTTGACGCCGACCGGGGCCGGGATCTTCTCGACCACGTGGTCGAGCAGCTCCTCGACGCCGAGGCCGGTCTTCGCGGAGACCTTCAGCACGTCGCTCGGGTCGCAGCCGATGATGTGCGCGATCTCGGCGGCGTACTTCTCCGGCTGGGCGGCCGGCAGGTCGATCTTGTTGAGCACGGGGATGATCGTGAGGTCGTTCTCCAGCGCCAGGTACAGGTTGGCGAGGGTCTGCGCCTCGATGCCCTGGGCGGCGTCGACCACCAGGATGGTTCCCTCGCAGGCCGCGAGGGAGCGGGACACCTCGTACGTGAAGTCCACGTGGCCGGGGGTGTCGATCATGTTGAGGATGTGCGTCGTGCCCGCCTGCTCACCGGACCTCGGCGCCCACGGGAGGCGGACGGCCTGGGACTTGATGGTGATGCCGCGCTCGCGCTCGATGTCCATCCGGTCGAGGTACTGGGCGCGCATCTGCCGGGGGTCCACCACGCCGGTGATCTGCAGCATCCGGTCGGCGAGCGTCGACTTGCCGTGGTCGATGTGGGCGATGATGCAGAAGTTGCGGATCACCGCCGGGTCAGTACGGCTGGGCTCTGGCACGTTGCTGGGGGTCGCGGGCACCTTGGTCCGATTTCTGATCCGATCAATATGGTTCTGTCCATCCTCCCATGCCGAACGGCCCCCGGGTCCTTCCCGGCCGAGCGGGAGTGCGGGACGATCACCTCATGATCTTGGAAAGCGCCCTGCTCGACGTCCTCCCCGGCCGGGAGGAGGAGTTCCTCGCCGCCTTCGCCGAGGCCCGCCCGCTGATCTCCGTCCAACCCGGCTTCCGCTCCCTGGAACTGCGCCGCTGCCTGGACGCGGGGCGCGCCTCGCGCTTCCTGCTCCAGGTCGGCTGGGACGCCCTGGAGGACCACACCGAGGGCTTCCGCCGCTCCCCCGAGTACGCGCGCTGGCGCGAACTGCTGCACCGCTTCTACGACCCGTTCCCGACCGTCGAGCACTACGGCGAGCCGCTGCTCACCGCCTGACCGCCGGCCGCGGTCGAGGGGACGGCGCGGGAACGGCCGGGGAGGGCGGCTGGGGTCGGCGGTCCGGTTTGGGCGGGCCGGGGCGGCCCTGGTAGCGTGGGGCGCTGCACTCCGCCCTCGGCATGCCCTCTCAGCTGCCCGAGCGGCACCAGGGGTGCCACCCGTCGTAGTAACGATTCACAACAGACTGAGGCTCTTTCGTGGCGAACATCAAGTCCCAGATCAAGCGCAACAAGACCAACGAGAAGGCGCGCCTGCGCAACAAGGCCGTCAAGTCCTCGCTGAAGACCGCTCTGCGCAAGGCCCGCGAGGCCGCTGCCGCCGGCGAGACCGAGAAGGCCGTCGTGCTGGCCCGCGCCGCCTCCAAGGCCCTCGACAAGGCCGTGAGCAAGGGCGTCATCCACAAGAACCAGGCCGCCAACAAGAAGTCGGCGATCACCAAGCGCGTCAACGTCGCCGCCTGATCCAGTTCTTCCGTACGGCCCCGCCGTACACCCGGTGCCACCAGGCACCACTCCGGTCGGCGTGAACCCGCGGCCCTCTACCCGCCACCGCCGACCACCCGCTCCCGGAAACCCCGGCCCTCTACCCGGAGTTCCGACGAGCCGTACGTCCCGTACCGCACGCGGCCTGCGTTCGCCACGCGGGTGCGGTACACAGCTTCACAGTGCGAGCGCCCGTCCACGGGCCTCCACTCCCTGCCCGCCCGGGTCTCCCGGGCGGGCAGTCGGCGTTTCCGGCACTCTTCCGACCGGGTCGCTTCCCCCGCCCGAACGCACCGGCGAAGCACCCGAACCCACCCCGGCCCGGAGCGCCCCACCGGCACGAGCCGGCCGGCAACTCCCCGCCCCGACAGGTGTGCGCGGGTCCAGTGCCTAGTAGGGGCGGGAACCGGCCCGGGAGGCGCGGGCCACGGCGACGACGGCGCGCTCCAGCGCGTACGCGGGGTCGTCGGAGCCGCCCTTCACGGCGGCGTCGGCCTGGGCGACGGCGGTCAGCGCGGCGGCCACCCCGTCGCCGGTCCAACCGCGCATCTGCTGGCGCACCCGGTCCACCTTCCACGGCGGCATGCCCAACTCGCGCGCCAGGTCGGCGGGCCGCATGTTGCGGCCGGCGGAGGCGAGCCGGCCGATGCTGCGGACGCCTGAGGCGAGGGCGTAGGTGATGCCGGTCGGCGGCTGGCCGACCGCCAGCGCCCAGCGCAGCCGTTCCAGCGCCTCGGCGGCCCGGCCGGTCACCGCGAGGTCGGCCACCTCGAAGCCGGTCGCCTCGGCGCGACCGCTGTAGTACTTGGCGACCGCCGCCTCGTCGATCGGGCCTTCGATGTCGGCGGTCAACTGGCTGCACGCGGCCGACAGTTCCCGCAGATCGCTGCCCAGCGAGTCCAGCAGCGCCTGGCACGCCTCGGGGTTGGCGGCCCGCCCCAGGGTGCGGAACTCGTTGCGGATGAAGGCCAGTTTCTCGCTCGCCTTGGTGAGCTTCGCGCAGGCGACCTCCCGGGCGCCCGCCTTCTTCGCCGCGTCCAGCAGCCCCTTGCCCTTGGCACCGCCCGCGTGCACCAGCACCATGATCACTTCTTCGGCGGGCGACTCCAGGTAGGCCTTGACCTCCTTGACCGAGTCCGCCGAGAGGTCCTGCGCGGCCCGGACCACGATGACCTTCCGCTCCGCGAAGAGCGAGGGCGTGGTGAGCTCCGCCAACTGCCCCGGCTGCAGCGCCCCCTGCGCGAGGTCCCGGACGTCCGTGTCCGGGTCCGCCGCCCGGGCCGCCGCCACCACCTCGGCAACCGCGCGGTCCAGCAGCAGCTCCTCCTGGCCGACCGCAACGGTCAGCGGGGCGAGCAGGTCGTCGGGTGCACTCTTCCTGGCCATCGCCTACCAGGATCGCACGCCACACGGACAGCCTTCCGCGCCACACCCCTTCCCCTACCGCACCGGGCGCCTCCCTTCCCTGCCTCCTGGCCCCTCCGCGCGCCGCCCGCCGGGGAAGCGGGGCCGGTGCCGTACCGGCTGCGGGGCCGAGGACAATAACGACGTGATCGAGAACAATGACCGTCAGTTGCTCGTCCTCCCCGACCGCGATGCGGCGGAGGAGGTCGCTGAGGAGTTGAGTGTGCGCTGGCCCGAACTGGGCGACGTCGAGGTGGTCCGGGACTCCCTCGCCGGGGAGGACGACGCCGAGGACGCCCAGTGGCTGGTGGTGGTGGAGGCCCCCGAGGAGGACGGCTGGACCACCCGCCTGCTGAGCGCACTCGACCAGCTCGTCGCCGAACAGGACGGGTGGCGGGAGCAGGGCTGACGTCCCGCCCCATCCGCCACTCCCCTCGTCACCGCCTGGCCCCGCCCGAACGAGGTACCCCACCCGTTCGGGCGGGCGTTTCCGCTCCGGACCGTCCCCCGGCCCGGTCCCGCCCCGGGCCGGGACCAACCCCGGGCCGGGACCAACACCAGGGCGGGGCCGGTCAACCGTGAACCGGGTGCGGGTGCGTCGCCACGGCCAGGTCCCGCGAGTCACCCAGAACCGCGATGTCCCCGGAACTGTCGGTCCGGACCACCGTCGCCCCCAGCGCCTTCAGCCCCGCCACGGTCTGGGGCGCCGGATGCCCGTACGGGTTGCCCACGCCGCAGGAGATCAGGGCCAACCGCGGACGGAGCGCGGCCATCAACGACCAGTCCTGGTTCGCCGACCCGTGGTGCGCCACCTTCAGGACATCCACCCGTCCCACCCCGGGCGGCCCCGGACCGCTTCGAATCGTGCCCAGGCCGGCACCCTCAATCCCTCTACCTTCCAGCTGAGTTGATGGCTCACCACCTGGTTCGAGCACCGAAGACGGAGACTTGGCCGGGGATGGGGGCGGCGGCACGCCGAGTGCCAGCAGGGCGGACTGGGCCGGAGGTTCCAGGTCTCCGAGCAGGGCGACCCGCAATGGGGCCGCGGGCGGGCCGAGCACCGCGAGGATCGCGATGCTGGAGTTGTTCGGCCCCTCGGCGTCGGATGCCGGGGGCGAGGTGGGCCACAGGACCTCCCAGGTGAGTTCGGCCCCGGCAGTGCGCCGTTCGCCGCGCCGCGCGTGCATCACCGGAATGCCGCCGCCCGCCGCCCAGCGGAGCACCCGGGAGCGTTCGCCGTCCGACTCGTCCGAGGTGGTCACCTCGATCGCCCCGACCGACCGGCCGCGCAGGACGCCGGGGATGCCTTCCGCGTGGTCGGCATGGAAGTGGGTGAGGAGCAGGAGGGGGATCCTGGTCACCCCGAGGCCCCGCAGGCAGGCGTCGGCCGTCTTGGGGTCGGGCCCGGCGTCCACCACCACGGCGGTGCCCGGTCCGACAGGCAGGACCGTCATGTCGCCCTGCCCGATATCGCACATCGCCAGCCGCCAGCCCGACGCGGGCCACCCGGTCGCCAGCCGGACGACGGAGGGCGGGCGCAGCAGCACCAGCGGCAGCAGCAGGGCGACCACGAGCGCCACCAACGCTCTCGTCCGCCGATGTCGGCTCTGGCGGCCGGCCAGCAGCGGTGTCACCGCCCAGGCCAGCGACACGATCACCACCACCAGTAGGACCGCACCGAGCGCCCCGGCGGGCCAGGCGAGTTCGGCCCCCGGCAGTTCCGCCCCGCGCCTCGCGACAGCGGCCAACCAGCCGACCGGCAGTGCCGCGAGGTCCGTCAGGAACTCCGCGGTCCCCTTGGAGAAGGGTGCGACCGCGAGCGCGCCGAATCCGAGCAGGGTGGCCGGGGCGACCGCGATCTCGGCCAGCAGGTTGCACGGCACCCCGACCAGGCTGACCCGGGGCGCGAGCAGCACGGTGACCGGCGAGCAGAACGCCTGCGCCGCCGCGGTGGCACCGACCGCCGCCGCCAGGTGGTGCGGCCAGCGGCGCGCCCGGAGCGCCGCCGTCCACCTCGGGCCGAGCACCAACAGCCCGGCCGTGGCCAGCACAGAGAGCAGGAACCCGTACGAGCGGGCCAGGTACGGGTCCACCAGGATCAGGATCAGTACCGCGCCGGCCAGCGCGGGGACGCCTCTCCGCGGTCGGCCGGTGGCCAGCGCGAGCAGACCGATCAGCCCGGTGGCCGCAGCTCTGAGCACGCTCGGGTCCGGCCGACAGACGGTGACGAACGCCAGCGTCAGCGCGGTTCCGAGCAGCGCCGTGGTGCGGAACGAGAGGCCCAGCAACCCGGCCAGGCCACCGCGTCCTGGGGTGTCGGGTTCACTGGGCGTGCCACCGACCAGGACGGCCAGGACGATCGCCAGGTTGGCACCGCTCACCGCGACCAGGTGACCAAGGTCGGTGGCCCGGAACGCGTCCGCCAGATCGTCGGGCAGCCGCGACACGTCACCCACCACCAGCCCGGGGAGCAGCCCGCGCGTGTCCGGCGGAAGGTGGTCACAGGCGTCCCGAAGTCCTTTGCGGAGGTGGGCCGCGAGGCGCTGCGGGAGGTTCGGCGGAGCGATGACACGCGGCTGCCCCTGAGGAACGAGCAGCGCCGCGCTGTCGCTCCGGGACCTCCCTCCCGCCGCACCGGCCGCCGGTGGCCGCTCCGGCAGCACCTCCGCCCGCAGTTCCAGTTCGACGGATGGGGTCAACTGCCTCCAGGGGTAGTCGCCTTGGGAGCGGACCAGCAGGGTGACAGGCGTGCGGGTCGCGATGGGCGGCGGCCGAGAGCCGCCCTGGGGAAGCGGAGCGGCACGGACTCGGGTGACGAGTGCGGAGATGGTGAGCGTCGGTCTGGACAGGGAGCTGCCCTGGGTGTGCGAGCCGTGCTGTTTCGGATCGCCCGTGACGGTCAGCTCGACGGTGATCTCGGGATTGACAGGTTTCTCTTCCACCGGCTGCCGCGCAGCGCCCTGTCCGCCACCGTCGACCCGCTGTCCGACCGCAGCGGGTGGTGCGGCGGGACGGGCCAGTGCGGGCAGTGGGCCGCGGTGCAGGTCTGCGGTGTGCAGGACGGTGGTGGTGGCCGCCGCGGCGGCGGTCAGCAGGACCGCTGCGGTCAGGCGGTGAATCGATCGACGAGGTCCTTTCGTGGCGAGCAGGACGAGGGAGACCGGCGCAGCCGCCAGGGCGGCCAGCAGCAGCGGGGGGTGTCGGTCCGGATCCAAGGCGAGGACAGCGGCGGCCACTGCCCATGCGGTGCAAGCCGGGAGGAGCAGTCGGTAGTCGGTCCGGTGGTGGACGAGAGGCGGCGCGGCCAGCATCGAAGCTCCTCCTTTCGGCAGGGCAGCGGGCGGCGGTGAACGGCGGGTGGTCAACAAGGCAGCGGTGGTTTCCCTCCGTATACGCCCTCCTTGGCGGGAAAACTGGTTGATGCTCTCGATTCGTCTGGGGACTTGGGTATGCGCAAGCTCGGGCCCATGCGGTGGTTGGCCAACAAGCCTTCCGTAAAGCCGACTTGGCGACTGTTTCGGTAAAGCCGTGCGGGCTTAACGGTTTTCGGGGCTGTACTCGGCGTGAGGTCTGCTCACCTCACGCCGAGCAGCGAGAGCTGAGCAGGGGCAGCCTCCCGACAGCAATGCAGCAGTGTTTGTCGCGGTGGCCTCACCACAGAGGGTGGGCCCGGTCAGAGCTCGGGCGGAGCGGTCAGAGCCGTCCACCCGCAGGGGCGAAGGACGTGGTCGAGCAGAGCGGCGACGGCGGTGATTCGGGTCTCGCGCCCCCTGCCTCTTGGTCGGCAGGCGGCGGGATTGCCTGCCAGGACACGCAGTGGCGGTACAAGACGGGGCGCGCAACAGGAGCGAGCTGAAACCTCCTCGTGCGTTCTCGGGGTGGGTGATGTACCTGGCCGAGCCTGGCGGGAGCGGCCGGTCAGAGGGTCAGGAGCGGCTTGAGGTCCTCGTACTTCCGCGGGCCGATGCCGGGGACTTGGCGGAGTTGGTCGACGGATTGGAAGGGACCGTGGGCGAGGCGGTACTGGAGGATGCGTTGGGCCAGTGCGGGCCCCACGCCGGGGAGTGTGTCGAGCTGGTCCGCGCCGGCGCGGTTGAGACTCACGGGGCCTGCGGGGGCGCCGCCCGTGGCTGCGCCGCCGGGGAGGGGGTCGGTGCCTACGAGGATCTGTTCTCCATCGGTCAGTAGGCGGGCGAGGTTGAGGAGGCTGGTGTCGGTGTCGGGGAGCGGGCCGCCGGCGGCGGTCAGGGCATCGGCGACCCTTGAACCCGCGGGGAGGGTTCGCAGGCCGGGGTGTTGGACTTTCCCGGCGATATCGATGACGAGGGGCGGTCCGGTCGGCTGGAGTACTGGCGCTCCTTCCGTGGTCCGATCAGAGACGGATTCGGCTGTCGCGACGGCGGGGACGGAAACGGGGTGCGGTCGGCCGAGCCAGAAGTGCTGGACGGCGTAGCCCGTGGCGAGGACAAGCAGAACGGTCAGACCGAGTACGGCCCGGCGGTCGAGGGCGAGCGCGCCCGGGAGGCGGAACCGCAGGGGCAGTTTCGGCGGGGTGGTGTGGGACACGGCGGCGGGGTTCGGGGTCGGTGGAGCTTCGGGTGGCGTCAGGTCCAGGTCCGACGGGGTGTCGGCCCAGCTGTCGTCGAACGGATGGAAGTTGGCGGGCCACTCCGGAGAGGAAGCGCCGTCCAGCGGGTCGGCGCCGTCCGGAACCGACGCTCCGCCGCTGGGAGGATCTCGCTCCGGCGGCGAATCGGCTCTCGGCGCCACGGGCACTTCCGTCCGCACCGGAGCAGAGGGTTCAACTGTCGCGGCGCCTTCAAGCCGGCATTCCGAGAACGTCGCCGAATCGGCCTCCGCGTCGTGCGCCGACCGCAGCGGCGGACCGTTCGCTGCCGCTGAAGGCAGTTCGAGCGCGAGGAGGTCGGAGTCGGCGGGCAGGTCTGCCGGGAGGATCCGGTCGAGACGGACCCGGGCGGTTGCGATGGCCAGACGGCGACGGGCTCGGGGGGTGGTGATGGTCCTCATGGCGAGGACAGTAGAACGGTGCTGACGGTCCGTCGGAGAATTCGCCCACCCCTGTGGATAACTCCGGCTTGTGGATAACTCTTGTCGCTCGAACGAGTGATTCCAGCGGGGTTCAGTACGACGATGCGACGATCGGAGAGACCACTACGGCCAGCAATCCAGGGCCGACGTGCGCGCCGATCACAGCGCCGACCTCGCTGACGTAGAGCTCTTTCAGCCCGGGCACCCGTTCCCGCAGCCGTTCCGCCAGTGGTTCGGCCCGGTTTTCGGCGGCCAGGTGGTGGACAGTGATGTCCACCGACTGCTGACCCGCGCGTTCGACGGCGATCTCTTCCAGCCGGGCGATCGCCCGGGAGGCCGTGCGGACCTTCTCCAGCGGCTCGATCCGCCCTCCGGCCAGGTGCAGCAGTGGTTTCACCGCCAGTGCGGAGCCGACCAGTGCCTGGGCGGTTCCGATCCGGCCCCCGCGCCGCAGGTGCTCCAGGGTGTCGACGTAGAAGAAGCTCGCGGTGCCGGCGGCCCGGTCCTCGGCGGCGGCGACCACCCGGTCGAGGTCCGCCTCGACGGCGCCGGCATCGGTATCGGCAGCTGCGCCCCGGCCGCCCACGGTTCCCCCTGCGCCACCGGACGCCGAACCGGCCCGGGCCGCGTCCAGCGCCTGGGCCGATTCGGCGGCGGCCAGGACGCAGCTGCCCAGGGCCATGCCGACGAGCCGGCTGTCGACCACCCGGACCGGGATCGAGACCTCGGCGGCGGCCAGTTGGGCAGCCTCCGCGGTGCCGGAGAGCTCGGCCGACAGGTGGATGGAGACGATGCCGCGCGCACCGGCTTCGGCGGCCGCCCGGTAGGCGGCGGCGAAGGTCTCTGGGCTGGGGCGGGAAGTCGTCACCCGCTGCTTGGAGCGCAGGGCCTCCGCGACGTCCTTCGGAGAAATCTCGACGCCTTCCGCGAAGACCTCGTCACCCACCGCGACGCTGAGCGGGACCACCCTGATGCGGTGCCGGTCCACCGCCTGCTGGGGCAGATACGCGGTGGAATCCGTGACAAGTGCGAGGTGGCCGGGCATGTGCCGGAGGTTACCCGCCGCGGGGCCGAGAAGACAGCGCTCGTTATTCGGTGGTTTGCCCCTCAGGGGGTGGGGTAATTTCTCCGCACACGGAAAGCGACCGTCTCGTGACGCGGGGTCAGGGGCGGTTGGGTCCCGCTGGGTTCGGCTTGCGGAGGCGGTCGGCGAGGCGGGAGAGCGGCTCGGCGGCCAACCCCAGCAGTTCCTCGGCACTGGTCGGGCGGCTGGAGCCGAGTCCCTTGCGGCGGTCGGCGGGCTCCTCCGCGGAGGCGGCGGTGCCCGGGGAGTCCGTTCCGTCGGCGGGGGCCGAGGCGGTGCCGAGGCCGTCAGCGGCAGTGGGCTCGGCGGGGGTCCAGTGGCGCAGAGCACCGGCCTCGTCCTGGCACTCCTTGCCGAGGCGGGCGAGCTCGTCGTCGGCGAAGCGGCGCATCCGGTCCTGGGCGGCCCAGCGCAGGGAGTCCGCGGAGTGGGTGATCCGCTCAGCGCGCTCGCGCAGTTCGGGGAGTTTGGCGGCGACCCGGCTGTTCTGCGGCTCGCGCTCCAGCATGCGGAGTTCGGAGTCGAGTTCCGCGGCGTGCGAGTCGAGGCGGGCGAGCAGTTGAAGCGCGTCGCCGAGTTGGCCGTCCTGCGGGACGCCGGACTCCAGGACCTGGCGGGTGGAGTCCAGGGCGGTGCGCAGGGACAGCCGGAGCGCGGCGATCCGGCCCTGCTCCCCCGGCCTGGTGATGCTCTTCGCCTTCAGGGCCGCGTTCTCCACCGCCCGCTGGGCGTTGGCACTGTGCCGGTCGACCTTGGCAGCCACCGCCTTCGCCGCCTTCACCGTCCCGACCACGGCCATCACCAGCAGCGCCACCCCGAAGAGCGCGACCAGCGCCACCACTACACCGAGCGCTTCCATCGGGAGCCCACCTTCCGCCCGTGACCGGCCCTGGACCGCCCGGTGCGGTCCGCGTGTCCGCCGGAACCTCCACCGTAGCCCGGAGCGGCGGCCGACAGCAGGTCGCGAGCATGCATCAGGCCCGAGATCAGGGACAGCTCAGGGATGTCCCCCAAGCGATCTCCCTTACTCCCGGACGGTGTCCGCACCCTGCGGCCCAGGCCGGACCCGTTGCCCGGCCTGCATCCGAAGGCCGGGCCCGCAGGCCACCCACGAGGGCCGCACACGAAGAGCACACACGAAAACCACGCACGAAGAACGGAGCCACCTTGTTCGCACTTCTCCGGCTGCCGGCCCGCCCGTGCCCGTGGACGGCGAAGGGCCGGCCACCCCGCGGCGGGGGTGACCGGCCCGATCCGGCCGACAGCGGGTCGGCCCGGGTCTCGTCAGCCAGTGACGATGTTCACCAGCTTCGGCGCACGGGCGATGACCTTGCGCACCTCCGCGCCGCCGACGGCCGCGACCACGGCCGGGTCGGCCAGGGCCAGCGCCTCCAGCTCGGCGTCCGAGATCGACGGCGAGACCTCCAGGCGGGCCTTGACCTTGCCCTTGATCTGCACGACGCAGGTCACCGTCTCGTCGACCACGTACGCCGGGTCCGCGACCGGGTAGTCCGCGAAGGCCAGCGACTCCTCGTGGCCCAGGCGGCGCCACAGCTCCTCGGCGATGTGCGGCGCCAGCGGGGCGATCAGCAGGACGATCCGCTCGGCGACCGAACGCGGCGTGGAGCCGCGCTTCACCAGGAAGTTGTTCAGCTCGATGGCCTTGGCCACGGCGGTGTTGAACCGCATGCCGGCCATGTCGCCGCGGATGCCGTCGATCGCCTTGTGCAGCGCGCGCAGCGTCGCCTCGTCCGGCTCCTCCTCGGTCACCACCAGCTCGCCGGTGACCTCCGAGACGATGTTGCGCCACAGCCGCTGCAGGAAGCGGTAGGAGCCGATCACGGCCCGGGCGTCCCAGGGGCGGGAGACGTCCAGCGGGCCCATCGACATCTCGTACAGGCGCAGCGTGTCCGCGCCGTACTCGTCGGCGAACTCGTCCGGGGCGATCGCGTTCTTCAGCGACTTGCCCATCTTGCCCGCCTCGCGGCGGACCTGCTCGCCGTTCCAGAAGAACTCGTCGCCGATCTCCTCGACCTCGGCCGCGGGCACCGGGAAGCCCCGGTCGTCGCGGTAGACGTCGGCGGTGATCATGCCCTGGTTGAACAGCTTGTGGAACGGCTCGACCGAGGAGACGTAGCCCAGGTCGTGCAGCACCTTGTGCCAGAACCGGGCGTACAGCAGGTGCAGCACCGCGTGCTCGGCGCCGCCGACGTACAGGTCGACGCCACCGGCCGGCTTCTCGGCGGTCGGGCCCATCCAGTAGGACTCGTTGGCCGGGTCGACCACCGCGGAGGAGTTGACCGGGTCGACGTAGCGCAGCTCGTACCAGCACGAGCCCGCCCAGTTGGGCATGGTGTTGGTCTCGCGGCGGTAGGTCTTGACGCCGTCGCCCAGGTCCAGTTCGACGTTGACCCAGTCCTCGTTGCGGGACAGCGGGGTCTTCGGCGAGGAGGTGGCGTCGTCGGGGTCGTAGGTGTGCGGCGAGTAGTCGTCCACCTGGGGAACCTCGACCGGCAGCATCGACTCGGGCAGCGCGTGCATCGCGCCGGTCTCGTCGTAGACGATCGGGAAGGGCTCGCCCCAGTACCGCTGGCGGCTGAACAGCCAGTCGCGCAGGCGGTAGTTGACGGTGCCTTCGCCGATGCCCCGCTCGCCCAGCCAGGCGGTGACGCGGGCCTTGGCGTCGACCACGGACAGGCCGTTCAGCGACAGGCCGTCGCGCTCGGAGTTGACCAGCACCGAGTCGTAGGTGTCGAAGGCGTCGTCCCAGGTGTGCGGGTCCTCGCCGCGGCCGTCGGTCGGCCGCACGACGCAGCGCATCGGCAGGTTGAACGCCTGCGCGAAGGCGAAGTCGCGGCTGTCGTGCGCCGGGACGGCCATGATCGCACCGGTGCCGTAGCCCATCAGCACGTAGTCGGCGATGAACACCGGGATCTGCTCGCCGCTGACCGGGTTGACCGCGAAGGCGCCGGTGAACACGCCGGACTTCACCTTGGCGTCGGCCTGGCGCTCCACGTCGGACTTGGCGGCGGCCGCCGCCCGGTACGCGGCGACGGCGTCGGCCGGGCGGGCGGCGCCGCCGGTCCACTCGTCGCGGGTGCCGGCCGGCCACTCGGCGGGGACGATCGTGTCGACCAGGGCGTGCTCGGGGGCCAGCACCATGTAGGTGGCGCCGAACAGGGTGTCGGGGCGGGTGGTGAAGACGGTGACGGTGTCGCCGCCGACCGCGAAGTCCACCCGGGCGCCCTCGGAGCGGCCGATCCAGTTGCGCTGCTGCAGCTTGATCGCCTCGGGCCAGTCCAGCAGGTCCAGGTCGTTGATCAGGCGGTCCGCGTAGGCGGTGATGCGCATCATCCACTGGCGCAGGTTCGACTTGAACACCGGGAAGTTGCCGCGCTCGGAGCGGCCGTCCGCGGTGACCTCCTCGTTGGCCAGCACGGTGCCCAGGCCGGGGCACCAGTTGACCGGCACCTCCTTGGAGTAGGCCAGCCGGTACTCGCCCAGCACCTCGTCGCGCTCGACGCCGGACAGTTCGGCCCAGGCGCGGCCACCCGGCACCTCGCGCTCGCCGGACTCGAACTCGGCGACCAGCTCGGCGATCGGACGGGCCTTGCCGGCGGCCTCGTCGTACCAGGAGTTGAAAATCTGCAGGAAGATCCACTGGGTCCAGCGGTAGTACTCGGGGTCGATCGTGGAGATCGACCGGCGCGAGTCGTGGCCCAGGCCCAGCCGGCGCAGCTGCTGGCGCATGTTGGCGATGTTGTCCTCGGTGGACACCCGCGGGTGCACGCCGTGCTGCACCGCGTACTGCTCGGCGGGCAGGCCGAAGGCGTCGTAGCCCAGGGTGTGCAGGACGTTGTGCCCGTTCATCCGCTGGAAGCGGGCGTAGACGTCGGTGGCGATGTAGCCCAGCGGGTGGCCGACGTGCAGGCCCGAGCCCGACGGGTACGGGAACATGTCCATGATGAAGCTGTGGGGCTTCGCGGCGACGGGCGAGCCGTCGGCCAGCGGGCCGGTCGGGTTGGGGGCGTTGAACGTCCCCTCCTTCTCCCACAGGTCCTGCCAGCGGGACTCGATCTCGGCGGCCAGCGCGGCGCCGTAGCGGAAAGGCTCGGTGGCGGCTTCGGCCGCGCCGGAAGCGGGGGTCGTCTCGCTCATGGTCCTTCAGGCTCCATCGTCATCAGTCAGCGAACAGGCCGTAGAAAGCAGAAAACCCCTCCGCAGGAGGGGACGCCACGCCGACTCCGGCCTTCAAGCCGGTCCTGGTCAGCGCGGCCGGCTAAGAAGCAGGCGCACAGTTCGCATGGGCTCAGGGTACCGCACCCCTTCAACCCGCTTTCGCGCCGCCGCGTCAATCCCCCGGCCGCGCACCCCGGCCCGCCGCGTCCCCACCGGCCGCACGCCCCGGCCCCGCGGTCCGGCGCCCCGAGCCGCCTGCGGCTACGCCTCCGCGCGCATCGCGGTGTCGAAGTCCCGCAGGGCCCGGGCCACCCGTGCCGACTGCATGCCGGCCGCGAGCAGTCGCGCCCGCTCCGCGGTCCGCTCCGCCTCCGCCCGCTCCCCGGTGCGGCGGTAGGAGTCGGCGAGGCGCACCATCAGCAGCGCCTTGGCCCGGGCCCGCTCCACCGAGAGCGAGCCGATCGCGGTGAGCAGCAGGCCGCGCGCCTGCTCGTGCTCGCCGAGCAGCAGGTACCCCTCGCCGACCATCCCCTCCAGGTCGGCCCGCTCCTGCACGTGCTCCGTCGCGTCCGCCAGCACCCGGAACGCCAGCTCGGCGACCGCCTCCGCGCTGATCTGCTCCCCCTTGCGGCCGTGCGCCCGGGAGATCCGACCCAGTTGCAGGGCGCGTTCCCGGGGCGTCAGCACGCCGTCGGCGGCGCGCAGCGCGGTGGAGAGCATCGCCACCGGGTCCAGCCCCCGCCCGCCGGAGTTGTACGTCGCCTGGACGGCGAGGCAGCCGACCACGCCGACGCCGAGCCGCGGGTCGCCGGAGACGTGCGCGGCCCGCAGCGCGGCGACGAAGGCCCGCTGCGCGGCGGCGTCGTTGCCCATGTCGTAGTTGGCCCAGCCCACCAGCCGGGCCAGCCGGCTGGCTGCCCCGTAGAGTTCGCGGCCGAGCGCCTCGTCGTAGCTGCCGAGCTCCAACAGCTTTCCCACCATGGCGAGTTCGGCCTTGGCGAGGTCGAGGATCAGGCCGCCGCCGTAGGTGCGCTCCAGCCGCTGCTTGGATTCGTAGGACAGCCGCAGGTCGGCCAGCTGCTCCGGGGCGATCCGCAGCGCCCCCTCCCCGCCGGTGACCGACGGCGGCGGGGAGGCCCAGTGCCGGGCCGCCTGTTCCAGTTCGTCGCCGCGGAACAGGTCGGTCAGGCGCACCGGGGCGCCGTCGGCGCCCGCCTCGCGGAGTGCGGTCTGGGCGGTGTCGGCGGTCCACGGGTCGGTCAGCAGCCGAGGCGAGAGCATCTTGGCGCCCCGATGGGAGCCCATCTGCCCCCAGAGCTGCTCGTAGGTGACGGCGATGCCGACGCTGCGGCCCAGCACCTCGCAGACGGTCTGGTCGTGCGGCGAGCGCGGCACCATGCCCCGGTCCCGCCACTTGTACGGCGCGGTGGAACTGATCGCCAGGCCGGCCGGGAGCACCGCGTTCACCTCGCGGGCCAGCCGCTCCGGGCTCCAACCGAGCTGGTGGAGTATCCGGGCGAGCTCGTCGTTCCGTTTTCGCACCAGGTCGGCCATGCCACGACGGTAGCGGCCCCGCGCACCGCCCGGCAGGGGAGTCCCGTGAACGACCGAAGGCCGCCCCTCTCGGGACGGCCTCCGGACTGCTGTGGAGCTAAGGAGAATCGAACTCCTGACCTATTGCATGCCATGCAATCGCTCTACCAACTGAGCTATAGCCCCATGCTGTTACCGCTGTCACCTGCGGTTTCCCTCGGCGACATCGACAACTCTACACGGTCGACGCCCCCGGCCCTAATCCGTTCCGACGCTCCCGCGACAGCCCCGGCCGGCCCCTCCCCCGCCTCCTCCCCCGACCCCGGCCCGCCCTCCGGACCCAGCTCCGGGCCCAACTCCAGGCCCGGCCCCGCCCTCAGCCCCGAGCCGAGCCTCGGAAACGCCGAAGGCCGCCACCCTGTTCGGGCAGCGGCCTCGCGGAACTGCTGTGGAGCTAAGGAGAATCGAACTCCTGACCTATTGCATGCCATGCAATCGCTCTACCAACTGAGCTATAGCCCCGCGACACTGACGACCACTCACGGACCACCGGTGCGGAGTGGAGCTAAGGAGAATCGAACTCCTGACCTATTGCATGCCATGCAATCGCTCTACCAACTGAGCTATAGCCCCGCAGTTCCGCGACTCCCGCCCCCGGTTTCCCGTCTGCGTTCCTCGCTGCGAACGAGGAAGACTCTAGCTGGTCAGAGCCGGAACTGTGAAATCCGGGTCAAGCGGCCGTCAGGTCTCGTCGCCGATGACCGGCTGCGGCAGCGTTCCCGCGTTGTGCTCCAGCAGCCGCCAGCCGCGCGTGTCCTGGCCGAGCACCGACCAGCAGCAGTTGGAGAGACCGCCGAAGCGCTCCCACAGCCGCGGCTCCAGGCCCAGCATCCGGCCGATCATGGTGCGGATGGTGCCGCCGTGGCTGACCACCACCAGGGTGCCGCCCTCCGGCAGCTTGTCCACCGCGTCGAGCACCACCGGGACGGCCCGGTCGGCCACCTCGGTGGCCAGCTCGCCGCCGCCGCGGCGCACCTGCTCGCCGTTCGCCCACGCCGCGTACTGCTCCGGGTACCGGGCCCGGATCTCGGCGTTGGTGAGCCCCTGCCACTCCCCCGCGTAGGTCTCCCGCAGGCCCTCGTGGTGGTGCACCTCGAGGCCGGTGAGCCCGGCGAGCTCGGCGGCGGTGCGCCGGGCCCGCTGCAGGTCGGAGGAGATCAGCAGGTCGGGCCGGAGCCCGGCGAGCAGCCGGGCCGCCCGCTGGGCCTGGAAGACGCCCTGGTCGGTGAGCTCGATGTCCGTCGTCCCCTGGAACCGCGATTCGAGGTTCCAGGAGGTCTGGCCGTGCCGCCAGAAGACGATGCGCGGCCAGACCGCCGGGCGGCTCAGAGGTCGCCCCCGGAGACGGCGTTGCCGGCGGCGTCGGTGACGGCGTTCTCCGGCCGGTTCCGGGTGGCCAGCGCGTCCTCGGGGAGCGGCAGCTCGGGGCAGTCCTTCCACAGGCGGTCGAGCGAGTAGAAGGAGCGCTCCTCGGAGTGCTGGACATGCACCACGATGTCCAGGTAGTCGAGCAGGATCCAGCGGCCCTCGCGCTCGCCCTCCCGGCGCACCGGCTTGATGTCGAGCTTCTCGCGCAGCTGGTCCTCGATCTCCTCGGCGATCGATCGCACCTGGCGGTCGTTGGCGGCGGAGGCGATCAGGAAGGCGTCGGTGATCGACAGCACCTCGCTGACGTCGAAGGCGATGATGTCGTGCGCCAGCTTGTCGGCCGCCGCCTGTGCGGCGACGGTGATCAGTTCCTGGCTTCGGTCGGTGACGGTCACGTTGCTCTTCCGGCTCGGCTGTGGGGATACCCTCCCAGGATCTCACGAACGCGACGGAGCCCCCGAGCGTTTTCCGCCCGGGGGCTCCGACCCCGCCTCAACGGCGCCTCGACGGCACCCCGGCCGCCCCCGCGCGGCCGCCCCCGCTCACTGCGTCTTCTGGGACGGCGGCTGGTAGTCCTTGCCGACCACCAGCACCAGGTCCGCGTTCTGCGCGTCGGTGACCTTCTTCACCGCGGAGTCCGGCAGACCCATGCTGGTGGCCAGGGTGAGGGCCGCCGACTGCTTGGCGTCGTCGGTGTAGCGGATCTCGGAGGTCGCCTGCTCGGTGGCCTTGGCGCTGGACGGCAGCGCGTCCATGCCCGCGTTGATCACCGCGACCTGCGCGGCGGCCACCGAGGTCTCACTGCCGGAGGCGTTGACCACGGTGACGCGGGTGGAACCGCCGGTGCCCTTGGCGCTGCCGATGGCACCGCCGAGGATCTCCTTCACCTGCTTGCCCGCGGTGGCGTCGTCCAGGGTGCCGTCGGGCTTGGTGGTGAGCACGGCGGTGGACAGGTGCCCAGCCTTCGCCTGCTTGGCCAGGTTGACCAGCACGCCGGCCAGCGCGCTCTCGGGGAGCGACGGGTCGGGGACCATGTTCATCCGGTGCACGTCGTCGGTGGCCTCCGCCATGGTGGTCGGCATGGCGTTGATCACCCCGGCCATCACCTGGCCGAACCGGGCGAGTTGGGCGTCCGGGGTCTCACCGGGCGCCTGCAGGGTCGCGTAGGCGACGGCGGCGTGCCCGCTCAGCAGGACGTCCTTGCCCGCCGGGGCGAGCACCTTGCCGTCCGCCTTGTTCCCCTCGCGCACCTCGGCGTTGGTGTCCACCTTGACGCCGCCGAGCTGGGTGACCAGCAGCAGCAGGTAGGGGGTGTCCAGCCGCCAGGTGCCGGCCACCTTGGCGCCGAGCACCGCGGAGAGGCCGTCGCGGGTGGCGGAGGCGCCGAGCTCCGACGGGGCCTTGCTCATCGTCGTGGTGGCGGAGGCGCCGTTGCTGGGCAGTTGCAGGGCGTCCGGCAGCAGCAGCACGGTGGCCTTCCTGCCGCCCTCGTCGTCGACCAGCAGGGCGGTGGTGATCTTGCCCTGCGGGTCGTACAGGTGCACCACGTTGACGTACCGGCCGCCGACCGCCGCGGCCGCGTCGTCCCCGCCGCCGAGCTTCCCGCTCCACCACAGGTAGCCCACCGTGCCGGACGCCAGCACCGCCACGACCACCAGCAGCGAGACCAGCCGGTTGCGCAGCCGCCGCCGGCGCTCGGCCCGTACTTCGCTGCGCGACTCGGCGAACTTCAGCCAGTCGATCGCGTCCTCGGACTCCTCCGTCTGCTCGTCGACGAAGCTGAACTCGCCCGTGGTGTACGAGTCCCCGCCCTTGGCCTGCGCCCGGGCCGCCGCCGCCCGGCCACCGACCAGCTCGGACGGCTCCTCCGCCGACGCAGCCGTTCCGGTCGACCCGACCGACCCGACCGACCCGGCCGAGCCCGCCGCCCCCGGACGCGTCCGCGGCGGCACCACCCCGGCGGCGGCCGGCCCCGCCACCGGGCTCACCGGCGGCACCCCGCGCCCGGCCGCACGCCCGGCCGCACGCTCGGACCCGGGCCCGGAAGCCTGTCCGGGCACCTGCCCGGGGGCCTGCGTCGCGGTCGACTGCGGGGAGCGCCCCGACTCGGGCTGCTGCTGCCCGTAGGAGGGGTCGTAGGGCTGCTGCCCGTACGCGTCCCCGCCCTGCTGACCGCCGCCCTGCCGCGGGTCGTCGAACTGCCCCTGGTAGCCGCCCTGTTCGAATCCCTGCGGCTCATATCCGCCCTGCCCGTAACCGGGGGACTGCTCGTAGCCCTGACCCGGGTACCCGGACTGCCCGTAGCCGCCCTGCCCGTACCCGGACTGCTCGTACCCGCCCTGGTCGTAGCCCTGCGCCGGGTACCCGGGCGCGGCGGCCTGCTGCCCGCCGTCGCCGTATTCGCCGTACGGGACCTGCGGGTACCCCCCGGGCTGCTGGTACTGGCTACCGCCGTACTGGTCGTACTGACCGCCCTGCCCGTACGGCTGCTGCTGCGGCGGCTGTACCTGCTGCCCGTACGGCTGCTGCTCGTAGCCCTCGTACCCCTGCTGCTCGTAGCCCTGCTGCTCGTAGCCCTGCTGCGGGTAGTACCCGGGCTGCTGCTGTTGCGGCGACGGCGGCTGCTGCTGGGGGTGGGGGTGGGGCGGGCGGGGCTGGGGGTGCTGGCCGAACCAGTTCTGGTCGTCGGACGTTCCGGTCACGTCGTCCCTCCCGGGGGCATCAAGGCCGGGCCGACGCGTACAGCGCCCGCTTGTGGATGTATCGGACCACGCCGTCCGGCACCAGGTACCAGATGGGTTCGCCCTTGGCGACGCGCACCCGGCAGTCGGTGGAGGAGATGGCGAGTGCGGGCACCTCGACCAGCGAGACGCCGCCGACCGGCAGGCCGGTGTCGGAGAGAGTATGGCCCGGCCTGGTGCAGCCGATGAAGTGCGCGAGGTCGAAGAGTTCCTCGGAGGAGCGCCAGGAGATGATCTGGGCGAGGGCGTCGGCGCCGGTGATGAAGAAGAGCTCGGCGTCGGGGTGGAGGCCGCGCAGCTCGCGCAGGGTGTCGACGGTGTAGGTGGGGCCGTTGCGGTCGATGTCGATCCGGCTGACCGAGAACTGGGGGTTCTCGGCGGTGGCGATCACCGTCATCAGGTAGCGGTCCTCGGCCGGGGAGACCTGGCGGTCGGACTTCTGCCAGGGCTTCCCGGTGGGGACGAAGATCACCTCGTCCAGCTGGAAGGCGCTCGCCACCTCGCTGGCGGCGACCAGGTGGCCGTGGTGGATGGGGTCGAAGGTGCCGCCCATCACGCCCAGCCGCCGCCTGCGCGGAGCGTCTCCCGGCACCCGTGCGTCCACAGCCGGTGCGTCCACGGCCGGTGCGCTCACGGGCGGCGTGTCCACGGGCGACGCGCCCGCGGCCGGGGCGCCCGCAGCCGGTGTGCCCACGGCCGGAGCGTTCGTCGCGGGAGCGTCCACCGCCGGAGCGTCAGCTGCCGGGGTGCCTGGCGCGGAGGTGCCCGGCGCCACGTTCGTCCCGGAGGTCTCGACCTGCTCTCTCATGGCGCCACACCTTACGCGACCCGGATGTCCCGGGGATTCCGCCCGTCGACGGGCCCCGGCCGCACCGCGCTCCGCCACCCCGGGGGCCGCGGACGCGCGGCGGACGGGGCGGCGGTGCGACCGGGGTCAGCGGTCGCGGTTGAAGCGGGTGGTGATGAACAGCAGGAGCAGCAGGATGAACAGCGCCGCGCCACCCGTCAGCAGGGGGTTGAGGCTGTCGTGGTTACCGCCCTCCTCGGCGAGGTGGACGATGGCGGGCAGGGCAGCAGGGCTCATGATCGGCGGGACCTTCTCGGCTCGGTGTGAGGACCAGGCGGTCACGGACCGTACGGCCCGCGCGCTCATCGTACGGGGGCCCGACACGCAACCGCGCGGCGGCCCACCGCGTCTGACCACCCGTGAACCGTCGTCCGGTCGGCGACGCGACGCCCGCACCGGGAACGGGCGTCCACAAGGCCCGGCACCCACGGCCCGCCCGGCGCTCCGACCAGCCTTCCGACCGGTCTTCCGACAGCCCCGACGACCCGGGCGGCCCGACGGCCCGGGCCCGAACCCGGCGCCGGGGCAGTCCGGTCAGCCCAAAGCCAGGACGGCCCAAAGCCAGGTCGGCCCAAGGCCAGGTCGGCCCAAGGTCAGATCAGCTCAGGTCGTCGGCCGTGCGCCCGGTCGCCCCGGTCCGCTCGGCCTCGCCGGCGGACTCACGGGCCGCGTCGCGCTTCGCGCCGTCGCGGTTCGCCCGGGCCAGCGCCCACACCATCAGGCCGACTCCGACGAAGGAGGCGATCAGGATGAACCGCAGGAACAGACCGGGGCCGTTCTCGGTGGAGATCGGTCCGGCGAGCTGGACCAGGTCGGCAGAGGTCATCACGGGGCTCCTTGTTCGGTACGGCAGAGCCAGCGTAGTCCCGTTTACCGCCGCCCCGGCCCGGCACCCCCGGAGTGTCCCCGAGCGGACGGGCAGCGGCCAGGCCACGGGCGGGGAGCGGCCGGGACGCGGCCGGGAAGCGGCCGGGAAGGCCCGTCCCCGCCCTCACCGGCCGCGGCGCGGACGGCGTAGCGTGACCGCGGGGACGAGTACGGACACACCGACGTTGAAGTGGAAAGCAGCGGGGGCCGGCCACAGGTGCCGGTGCCGGCGTCGATCCAGGAGAGGTACTCAATGACCGACATGACCAAGGGTTCCGCACCGAGCCGCCGCCGCCAGCGCTTCCCGGACATCTCCACCCGGGCCTGGGAGCACCCGGCGGACCGCTCGGGGCTGGTGGCGCTGCGCAAGCTCTCCGGTTTCGACGACATCCTGAAGAAGCTGGCCGGCCTGGTGTCGGAGCGCAGCGTGCGCCTGCTGTTCCTGGCCACCGCGGTCAAGACGTCGGAGCGTCAGTTCCCGGAGCTGTACGACATGGTCCGCGACGCCGCGTACGTGCTGGACCTGGAGAAGGTCCCGGAGCTGTACGTCTCCCAGGACCCGAAGGTCAACGCGTACTGCATCGGCATGGAGACCCCGGTGATCGTGGTCACCACCGGGCTGGTCGAGCTGATGGACGAGGAGGAGCTGCGGGCGGTGATCGGCCACGAGGTCGGCCACGCGATGTCCGGGCACGCCGTCTACCAGACGATGCTGATGATCCTCACCAACCTGGCGGCCCGGATCGGCTGGATACCGCTGGGCAACCTGGCGATCACCGCGCTGATCACCGCGCTCAAGGAGTGGTTCCGCAAGGCCGAGCTGTCCAGCGACCGGGCCGGCCTGCTGGCCGGTCAGGACCTGCAGGCGTCGATGCGGTCGCTGATGAAGCTGGCCGGCGGCGCGCACCTGGCGGAGATGAACGTGGACGCGTTCCTGGAGCAGGCCGCGGAGTACGACAAGGCCGGTGACCTGCGCGACAGCGTGCTGAAGCTGCTCCAGGTGCTGCCGCAGTCCCACCCCTTCGCGGTGACCCGGGTGGCCCAGCTGAAGAAGTGGGCGGAGAGCGAGGAGTACCGCTCGATCCTGGCCGGGGCGTACCCGCGCCGCGGCGACGACCCGGAGACCACGGTCGGCGCGCAGTGGAAGGCCGCCGCCGAGTCGTACTCGCAGTCGGTGAAGGAGAGCAAGGACCCGCTGATGGGCCTGCTGCGCGACCTGGGCAACGGCGTCGGCACGGTCGGCGGCAAGCTCCGCGACACCTTCGCGGGCGCCGGCCGCGGCAACGGCAGCGGCAGCGGCAGCGGCACCAAGGACAGCACCAAGGACGGCGAGCCGCAGGACTGACCGGACCGATCCGACGACCGCCCGGCCGAACCCTCGCGCACCGGCCGGTTCAGCCGGTGATCGGCCCGAGCACTCCGCAGGACTGCCAGGCCGGCCGCCCGTGGTCGGTCGGGTCGACGACCGGCGGGGTGCTCGGGCGGACGCCCGCCGCAGTGGCCAGGATCGGCTGCAGGTAGTCGCTCTGCCCGGCCGCGCAGGAGCTGGGCCCGGCCTGCACGGCGGCGTCGACCACCCGCAGCCGGCCGATGTCCAGGTCGGCCCGGTCGATGTCGATGCGCACCGCCCGGCGCACCGCGTACAGGGTGACCGACGGGTCGCTGGTGGTGCCGGCCGGGCGCAGCGCGTACACCAGGGTGTGGTCGGTGGTGACCTGCAGGGTGTCGCTGTCGAGCTCGCCGATGTGGATGCTGCCGGCGGCCTTGACGGTGTCGGTGGCCAGCGCGACCTGCCCGGGGTCGAAGCGGACCATCCAGCCGGTGGCGTCGTGGTGCTGGTCGTCCCGGGGCGAGTTCGTGCTGTCGTCGTACTGGGCGAGTTCGCCGGCCGTGAGCAGGTTGCGGACCTGCGCGGTCTCGTTGGCGGTCAGGGTGGCCGGGTTCAGCTCGGAGGCCACCAGGTAGTGCTGGACGGAGTCCAGGGCCCGCTGCACCTGGGAGCCGGTGAAGTGGGCGGTGGCGGTGGCGGTCGGCAGCCCGAGCCCGGCCGGGCCGTCGGCGTACCCGGCGGGCAGCCCGGCGAACGGGTCGGCGTGGTCGGCGGCCGCGGTGACCGCCCCGGCCGGGGCGAGCGGGGTGAGGCTGACGCTCAGCTGGGTGCCGCTGGGCGGGGCGACCTCCCCGCGCGGGGAGCTGATCCCGAAGTAGACGGCCGCGGCGAACGCCAGCGCGACGACCAGCAACAGGGCGATGGCCTGCCGGGGCACGGCCAGCCAGCCCCAGCCGCGCGGCCGGGTGGCCCGGCCCGGGGCGCCCGACAGCCGCTCCTGCGCGGACAGCTCCTGGATCCGGGCAGCCCGGACGAACGATTCGTCGAAGACGACGGACCGGAACTCGTCATCGTTGGAACCACCCTCGGGCGTGCCCCCAGGAGGCTCGCGCGGGTCACCCATGACACCAGGGTAGACTCGCGGGCCGCTCGCGACGAGGGGGCGCGGGTAACGGGCGCGCGACGGCGCGTGACGCCCCTGAGGGGCGTCAGCCCACCGGGACGGCGGCCACCGCGGACGGCTGCACCGGTACCGCGGACGGGACGCCCCCGGACGAGGCGGTCCCGGACGGGGCGCCGCTGTCCTTGGGCTGGCTGCTGCTGCCGCTGGCCGGCCGGGCCGGCGAGTCCTGCCCGGCCCCGCCGACGCCCCGGTACACCGCGGCGACCGACAGCGCGACCAGGCCGACGCCCATCACCAGGGCCAGCACCCAGGCCACCGGCCGGTGCCAGCGCTGCTGGGCGACCGTACCGCCGCGCAGCGGGTCGAAGGCGCGGACCCGGGAGCGGCGGGTGCGCCGTTCCTGCCGGTCGCACCCGGACCACGGGTCGGGGTAGAAGCGGTCCTCGTCGAGTCCGCCGGGCAGCGGGCGCAGCTCCAGCGGCAGCGCCTCGCTCCCGCCGGCGAACTCGGCGGATTCGGTGAACTCGTGGCTCCGGGCCGCACCGGCCTGTTCCGGTTCGAGCCGGGCCTCGGCGGCGGCGAGCTGCCGCTCCCGGGCGCTCGGCTCGTGCACGGCGGCGGAGCGGACGAAGCTCTCGTCGAAGACCACGGTGGCGAACTCGTCGTCCGCACCACCGTGGTCGGCGCCGTCGGAGTACGGCGAGCCCCCCACATCCTCAGCCACGGATTCAATGTATTACCGGCCGGGGCTTTTGTCTGTGGGTCCGGCCGATCGGGTCCGGACGGGCTACGGCATTCGGCCGCGCGGGCCCCCACCGCCCCGCACGCCCCTGCCGCGGGTTCAGCCGCCGACGGTCTGCCGGGCCTCGCCGCGCACGTGCCCGTCGCCGGTGACGATGTACTTGGTGCTGGTCAGTTCCGGCAGGCCCATCGGGCCGCGGGCGTGCAGCTTCTGGGTGGAGATGCCGATCTCCGCGCCGAAGCCGAACTCGCCGCCGTCGGTGAACCGGGTCGAGGCGTTGACGGCCACCGTGGTGGAGTCGACGAGCTGGGTGAAGCGGCGGGCGGCCGGCTGCGAGCCGGTGACGATCGCCTCGGTGTGGCCCGAGGAGTAGCGGCGGATGTGCTCCACCGCGGCCTCCAGCGAGGGCACCACGGCGGCGGCCAGGTCCAACGACAGGTACTCGGTCCCCCAGTCCTCCTCGGTCGCCGGGACGGCCGTCACCCCGGTGCCCTCGGCGGCCTTGAGCACCGCGTCGTCGCCGTGCACGGTGACGCCGGCCCCGGCCAGCGCGGCCAGCGCGAGCGGCAGGAAGGCGTCCGCGACGTCCTGGTGCACCAGCAGGGTCTCGGCCGAGTTGCAGACGCTCACCCGCTGCGCCTTGGAGTTCAGCAGCACGCCGACGGCCATCGCCAGGTCGGCCTGGGCGTCCACGTACACGTGGCAGTTGCCGGTGCCGGTCTCGATCACCGGGACGGTCGAGCCCTCGACCACGGTGCGGATCAGCGAGGCGCCGCCGCGCGGGATCAGCACGTCGACCAGGCCGCGGGCGCGCATCAGCTCCTGCACCGACTCGCGGCTCTCGCCCGGCACCAGCTGGATCACGTCGGCCGGCAGGCCCGCGCCGGCCACCGCCGCGCGCAGCACCTCCACCAGCGCGGTGTTGGAGCGGTACGCGGAGCCCGAGCCGCGCAGCAGCACCGCGTTGCCGGACTTCAGGCAGAGCGCGGCGGCGTCCACCGTGACGTTCGGCCGGGCCTCGTAGATGATGCCGACCACGCCCAGCGGGACGCGGACCTGGCGCACGTCGAGGCCGTTGGGCAGGGTGTAGCCGCGGACCACCTCGCCCACCGGGTCGGGCAGGCCGACCACGCTGCGGACGTCGGCGGCGATCGCGGCGATCCGCTCCCCGGTCAGCGTCAGCCGGTCAATCACCGACTCGGCGGTGCCGGCCGCGCGGGCCCGCTCGACGTCCTCCGCGTTGGCGGCGGTGATCTCGTCGGCCCGCTCGACCAGCGCGTCCGCGATCGCCAGCAGCGCGGCGTCCTTCACCGAGCGCGGCACTGGCGCGAGGGCGGCGGCCGCCTCCCGGGCACGGCGCGCGGCGGCGAGGACGGGGCTGTCGGCGGTGGCGGTGAGATCGCTCATGCCGCAAAGCCTAGCGAGCCGACCGCCCCGTTCCGGCGCGCATTTCGCCCGCTGAGACGCCCGGCCCGGGAGCACGCCCCCGGTCGACCGCCCGGAAGCACGGCACGGACCACGGCCGGGGAGCACGACCGGGGAGGACGGCCGGGGAGCACGGCCGGGGAGCACGACCGGAAGCCGCCCGCCGGGGGTCAGTACGGGTGCACCCCGCCGAGCTGCGGCGGCGGGGCCCCGAAGCCCTCCGCGACCCGCTTGTGGTACGTCGGGCGGTCCACCACCTCCAGGCCGACGATCTCCCAGGCCGGGAGCTTCGCGCTGGCCTTGTGCTCGCCCCACAGCCGCAGCGCGATCGCCGCCGCGTCGTGCAGGTCCCGCGCCTCCTCCCAGTAGCGGACCTCGGCGTGGTCCGCGGCGTAGCGGGCGGTCAGGAAGAACGAGTGGTCGTGCGCCAGTTTCTCCAGTGCCGTCCGCAGTTCCGGCAGCGGTGTCGCCGCGCCCGCCACGCTCAGCACCACGTGCCACATCCGGGCCTGCTCGCGCGGAGCCTCCCGCGGGGCCTCCCGCTGCTCGACGTCCCGGCCGCCCTCGATGCTGGTGAGCCGCCGCTCGGGCCTCTGCCCCGGCAGCGCTTCCTCCCGCCTGCGAACCACCGGCGGCCTCCCATTCAGCGTGTCGCGCGGACCCCCCGGCCCGCTGCTCCCACCCCCCGTACCGGCCCCGCCGCCCGCGCTCAGCCGCGCAGCACGACCAGGTCGTCGCGGTGGACGACCTCGCGTTCGTACGCGGCACCGAGCTCCTGGGCCAGTTCTCGGGTGGACCGGCCGAGCAGACGGGGCAACTCCCTCGCATCAAAGTTGACCAGTCCGCGGGCGACGATGTGACCGTTTTCGCCAAGAAGGTCGACCGGATCACCCGCGGCGAACTCGCCCTCCACCCGGGTCACCCCGGCCGGCAGCAGGGACTTCCCGCCGTGCACGACGGCCGCCACCGCCCCGTCGTCCAGGGTCAGCGAGCCGCGCGGGGAGGAGGCGTGCTCCAGCCAGAGCAGCCGGTCGGCGGAGCGGCTGCCGGTGCGCCGGAACAGCGTGCCGGTGGGCCGGCCGGCCAGCGCGTCGGCCGCCTGGCTGGCCGCCGTCAGCACCACCGGGATGCCCGCGCCGGTGGCGATCCGGGCCGCCTCGACCTTGGTGACCATGCCGCCGGTGCCGACGCCCGCCTTGCCGGCGCTGCCGACCTCGACGCCCGCCAGGTCCTCCGGGCCGCGCACCAGCTCGATCCGGCTGGTGCCGGGCTTGGCCGGGTCGCCGTCGTACAGGCCGTCCACGTCGGAGAGCAGCACCAGCAGGTCGGCCCGGACCAGGTGGGCCACCAGCGCGGCCAGCCGGTCGTTGTCGCCGAACCTGATCTCGGCGGTGGCCACCGTGTCGTTCTCGTTGACGATCGGCATCGCGCCCATCGTCAGCAGCTGCTCCAGCGTCCGGTAGGCGTTGCGGTAGTGGGCCCGGCGGCTGGCGTCCTCGGCGGTCAGCAGCACCTGCCCGACCCGCACCCCGTAGCGCGCGAAGGAGGCCGTGTACCGGGCCACCAGCAGCCCCTGGCCGACGCTGGCCGCGGCCTGCTGCCGGGCCAGGTCCTTGGGGCGCCTCTCCAGGCCGAGCGGGGCCAGGCCGGCCGCGATCGCGCCGGAGGAGACCAGCACCAGCTCCGGCGCGTCCGGGCGGCGGCGCAGCTTGGCCAGCGCGTCGACCAGGGCGTCCACCCGGTCCGCGTCGAGTCCGCCGGCGGCGGTGGTCAGCGAGGAGGAGCCGACCTTCACCACGATCCGCCGCGCCGAGACGACCTCCTCGCGGAGCAGCTGATCCACCATCAGTCCGACCTTCCGACGCGCCCTGTGTACGTCCGCAATCTAGCGAGCCGGATTGCGGGTCACGAAATCGCGACGAGGCGTGAGACGTCCGGGCGGCGCCCCGGCGCGGGGCCGGGCCCGGAAAGCGCGGACGGGGGCGCGGGCGGTCCGCCCGCGCCCCCGTCGTGCGGGTACGCCCCTACTGGTCGAGCTGCTCGCGGCCGGAGGAGAGCGCCTCGAACTCCAGGTACTCCTGCTCCGCCGAGTCCCGGCCGCGCTGCCGCTCGCGGCGGCGGTCGACGGCCGGGCGCTGGGTCTCCATCCGGTGGTCCTCGCCGCGCCGGCCGAGCATCTCGGCGCCGGCCGCCATGGTGGGCTCCCAGTCGAAGACGACCGCGTTCTCCTCGGGGCCGATGATGACGGTGTCGCCCTCCTGGGCGCCGATCTTCCACAGCTCCTGCTCGACGCCGAGCCGGGCCAGCCGGTCGGCGAGGTAGCCGACCGCCTCGTCGTTGGCGAAGTCGGTCTGCCGGACCCAGCGTTCGGGCTTGCCGCCGCGGATCCGGTAGGCGCCGTCCTCCTCCTCGATGGTGAAGCCGGCGTCGTCGACGGCGGTGGGCCGGATGACGATCCGGGTGTTCTCCTGGACCGGCTTGGCGGCGCGCGCGGCGGCGACGATCTCGGCCAGCGCGAAGGAGAGTTCGCGCAGGCCCTTGTGGGCGAGCGCGGAGACCTCGAACACCCGGTAGCCGCGCTCCTCCAGCGAGGCGCGGGTCAGGTCGGCGATGTCCTGGCCGTCCGGGACGTCGACCTTGTTGAGCGCGACCAGCCGCGGCCGGTCCTCCAGGCCGCCGTACTGGGCGAGTTCGTCCTCGATGGTCTCCAGGTCGGTGAGCGGGTCGCGGCCCGGCTCCAGGGTGGCGCAGTCCAGGACGTGCACCAGCACCTCGCAGCGCTCGACGTGCCGCAGGAACTCCAGGCCCAGGCCCTTGCCCTGGCTGGCGCCGGGGATCAGGCCGGGCACGTCGGCGATCGTGTAGACGGTCTCGCCGGCGGTCACCACGCCGAGGTTGGGGACGAGGGTGGTGAACGGGTAGTCGGCGATCTTCGGCTTGGCGGCGGAGAGCACCGAGATCAGCGAGGACTTGCCGGCGCTCGGGTAGCCGACCAGCGCGACGTCGGCGACGGACTTCAGCTCCATCACGATGTCGCGGGCCTCGCCGGGCTCGCCGAGCAGCGCGAAGCCGGGGGCCTTGCGGCGGGCGGAGGCCAGCGCCGCGTTGCCCAGGCCGCCGCGGCCGCCCTGGGCGGCGACGAAGCTGGTGCCGGGGCCGACCAGGTCGGCCAGCACGTTCCCCTTGCGGTCGAGCACGACGGTACCGTCCGGGACGGGCAGCACGATGTCCGGGCCGACCGCGCCGGTGCGGTGACCGCCCGCACCGGGCTTGCCGTTGGTGGCCTTGCGCTTGGGCGAGTGGTGGTACTCGAGGAGCGTGGTGACCTGCGGGTCCACGACCAGGATGACCGAGCCGCCCTCGCCGCCGTTGCCCCCGTCGGGGCCGCCCAGCGGCTTGAACTTCTCCCGGTGCACGGAGGCGCAGCCGTGGCCCCCGTTACCCGCGGCGACGTGCAGTTCGACGCGGTCCACGAAGGTGGTCATGAGGTGTGCCTCCCGGGCGAAAAGAAAAGGGTGTCCTGCGGTAAAGCAGAAGGGTGGGCCCGGATCATCCCGGCCCACCCTTCACAGCGAGTCTGTACGGACTCAGGCCTCGACGGCCACGATGTTGACGACCTTGCGGCCGCGACGGTTGCCGAACTCCACGGCACCGGCGGTCAGCGCGAACAGCGTGTCGTCGCCGCCACGGCCGACGTTGGCGCCCGGGTGGAAGTGGGTGCCGCGCTGGCGGACGATGATCTCGCCGGCGGAGACGACCTGACCGCCGAAGCGCTTCACGCCGAGGCGCTGGGCGTTCGAGTCACGACCGTTGCGAGTGGAACTCGCACCCTTCTTGTGTGCCATCTGGCTATCCCCTTTCTAGGAAGACCGCAGGAAGTGGTTACTTGCTGACCGAGTCGATGCTGGTGATGCGCACCGCGGTGTGCTTCTGGCGGTGGCCCTGACGACGGCGGTAGCCGGTCTTGTTCTTGTAGCGCAGGATGACGATCTTGTCGCCCTTGGTGTGGTCTACGACCTCGGCGTGCGCCTTCACGCCACCGAGCACCCACGGGTCGGAGGTGATGGACTCACCGTCGACGACGAGGATGGTCGAGAGCTCGACCGAGTCACCCGGCTTGGCGTCGATACGGTCGATCTCCAGCACGTCGCCCACGGCGACCTTGTGCTGGCGGCCGCCGGCGCGAACGATCGCGTACATGCGGTACCTGCTTTCCTAACTCGGTCGGAACTCCGGATGCCAGCCGCCTGGGTATGGACACAAGCGGCCTCCCCCGGAAACGCCGGAAGCGGCGTCCACCCGGGAGGTGAGGTGCTCTGGAGCGCGGCGTCAACACGCCGATGGTCAAGGATACGGACCGGCCCATCCGAAGACAAACCGGGACGTGCGGAGGGGCCGGGAGCGGCGCGTCGGCGCTGCTCCCGGCCCCCGTGGGCTCACTCCGCGGCCGGGCTCACTCCGCGGCGCCGTCGCCCTCGGCGGCGGCGGCCTTCTTGGCCGCCGTGGTCCGCTTGGTGGCGGTCTTGCGGGCGGTCGTCTTCTTGGCGGCCGTGGCGGTGGTCTTCTTCGCCGCGGTCTTCTTGGCCGCCGTGGTCTTCTTGGCGGCGGTCCCGGTCGCGGTCTTGGCCGCGGTCTTCCGGGGGGCCCGCTTCTTCGGCGCGGCCTCCTCGGCCGGCTCCTCGACGGGCTGCTCGGTGTCGACCTCGACGGTGACCTCGGCCCCGGGCTCCACCGCGGCGACGGCCTCGGCCGCCACCTCCGCGGCCGTCCCGGCGACCTCGACGGCCGACTGCTGCTCGGCGGCCGACCTCTCGGCGGCGCTCAGCGCGGCCTCCATCGCGGCCTCGGCGCGGGCCTGCAGGACCACGATCTCGGCCTCGCCGGACGCCCCGGCCGGAGCGGTGGCCTTGCGCACCGCGCGGCGCCGGGTGCGCCCGCCCGCCGCGGGGGCGGCCGACGGGATCTCCACCGGGCCGGGCTTCTCCTCGACGACGGCCCGAGCGGCCTCGGCGGCCCGCACCGGCTCGGTGTCGGCGGCACCGGTCCCGACGATCTCGGTGTCGGCGAACACGTCGACCGGCTCCAGCTCCTCGACCACGTCCAGGACGGTCTCCGCGGCCTCGACCGCCTCGGCGACCTCGGCGGACTCGACCGACCCGAGGCCCTCGACCGCGTCGGCCTCCGCGCCGCCGGCCCCGCCACGGCCCCGGCGGCGGCGCTTGCCGCCGCCCTCGCCGGTGCCGGAGGCGATGGTGTGCGAGCCCTGGTGGCCGTGGCCGGGCTGGTCCATGTGGACGATCACGCCGCGGCCGTTGCAGTGCACGCAGGGCTCGGAGAAGGACTCCAGCAGGCCCTGGCCGACCCGCTTGCGGGTCATCTGGACCAGGCCGAGCGAGGTGACCTCGGCGACCTGGTGCTTGGTGCGGTCCCGGCCCAGGCACTCCAGCAGGCGGCGCAGCACCAGGTCCCGGTTGGACTCCAGCACCATGTCGATGAAGTCGATCACGATGATGCCGCCGAGGTCGCGCAGCCGCAGCTGGCGGACGATCTCCTCGGCCGCCTCGATGTTGTTGCGGGTGACGGTCTCCTCGAGGTTGCCGCCCTGGCCGACGAACTTGCCGGTGTTGACGTCGATGACGACCATCGCCTCGGTCCGGTCGATCACCAGCGAGCCGCCGGAGGGCAGCCAGACCTTGCGGTCCAGCGCCTTCATCAGCTGCTCGTCGATCCGGTAGGTGGCGAACACGTCGACGTCCGAGGTCCAGCGCTGCAGGCGCTCGGTGAGGTCGGGGGCGACGTTGGTGACGTAGTCGTGGATGGTGTTCCAGGCTTCGGAGCCGCTGACGATGACCTTGGTGAAGTCCTCGTTGAAGATGTCGCGGACCACCCGGACGGTCATGTCGGGCTCGCCGTACAGCAGCGCCGGGGCGTTGCCGGTGGCGGCCTTCTTCTGGATCTCCTCCCACTGCTGCTGGAGGCGCTGGACGTCGCGGGTGAGCTCGTCCTCGGAGGCGCCCTCGGCGGCGGTGCGCACGATCACGCCCGCGTCGTCCGGGACGATCTTCTTGAGGATCTGCTTGAGGCGGGCCCGCTCGTTCTCCGGCAGCTTGCGGGAGATGCCGGTCATCGAGCCCTCGGGCACGTACACCAGGTAGCGGCCGGGCAGCGAGATCTGGCTGGTCAGCCGGGCGCCCTTGTGGCCGATCGGGTCCTTGGAGACCTGCACCAGCACGGACTGGCCGGACTTCAGCACCGACTCGATCCGGCGCGGGCCGCCGTGGCCGCCGAGCGCGCCGAAGTTGACCTCGCCCGCGTACAGCACGGCGTTGCGGCCCTTGCCGATGTCGACGAACGCGGCCTCCATGGACGGCAGCACGTTCTGCACCTTGCCCAGGTACACGTTGCCGACGTAGCTGGTGGCCTGCTCCTTGTTGACGTAGTGCTCGACCAGCACGCCGTCCTCGAGCACGCCGATCTGGGTGCGGGCGCCGTTCTGGCGGACCACCATGACCCGCTCGACGGACTCCCGGCGGGCCAGGAACTCGGCCTCGGTGATGATCGGGACGCGGCGGCGGCCCAGCTCGCGGCCCTCGCGGCGGCGCTGCTTCTTGGCCTCCAGGCGGGTGGAGCCCTTGATGGACTGCACCTCGTCCGGGTCGAACGCGGGCTCCGCAGAGCGGCGGCGCGGCTCGCGCACCTTCACCACGGTGCGCACGCCGTCCTCGCTGGTCTCCGGCTGGTCGGTGCCCTCACCGCTGCGGCGGCGACGGCGACGGCGGCGGCGCGAGGAGGACAGGCCGGCGGCCAGGTCGTCCTCCTGGTCGTCCTCGGCCTCGTCGTGGTCGTCGCCCGCGTCGGGGCCCTGGTGGGCGGCGTCCTCGGCCCCGGTCTCGGCGCTCTCGGCCTCGACCGACTCGGGCGCGTCCTCGGCGTCACCGCGACGGCGGCGACGGCCACCGCGACGGCGGCGGCGGGACGGGCGGTCGTCTTCCCACTCGGCGTCCTGCTCGGGGCCGGCGGCGGGCGCCTCGACCTCGGCGGGGGCCTCGACCGGGGCGGCGGGGGCCGCGGGGGCGGCCGGAGCGGCCGGAGCAGCGGCCCTGGCGGGCTGCTGGGCGGCCTTCGCGGGCTTGGCCGACTGCTGGACGCGCACCGCGGTGCGGACCCGGCGGCGGCGGCCGACGCCGCTGTACTCGAACTCCTCCTCGGACGCCCGCTCCTCCTCGACCGCGGCGGCCGGAGCCGGCTCGGCGGCCTTGGCGGCGGTGGTCCTGGCGGCGGTGCTCTTGGCCGCGGCGGCCTTGGCGGCGGGCGCGGGGGCGGTGAAGGGCTCGGGCTCCTGGAACACCGGCGCCTGGAAGATCGCGGTGGACGGGCGGACGGCCCGGCGGCGGGCGCGCGGCGGCTCGGCCTCGACGACCGGCTCGGGCTCCGCGACTGCCTCGACCGGGGCCTCCGCCTCGGCCTCCGGCTCCTCCTCGGCGACCGGCTCGGCCTCGGGCGCGGGCTCGACGGCCGGCTCCTCGGCCGCCACCGGCGACTGCACCGGCGCGGAGGCGCGCTTGCGGGTGCGTCGGGCGCGGGCCGGCTTCTCCTCGGCCACCGGCTCGGCGGCGGGCTCGTCGGCGGCCGGGGCCTCGACGGCGGGAGCCTCAGCGGGCACCTCGACCGCGGCGGGGGCCTCCGGCGCACCGGCCGGAGCCTCGGCACGCTTGCGGGTACGGCGGGCGCGCACCGGCTTCTCCTCCGCCACCGGCTCGGCGGCGGGAGCCTCGGCGGGCACCTCGGGCGCGGCCTCGACCGCGGCGGGAGCCTCCGGCGCACCGGCCGGAGCCTCGGCACGCTTGCGGGTACGGCGGGCGCGCACCGGCTTCTCCTCCGCCACCGGCTCGGCGGCGGGAGCCTCGGCCCCGGCGGCCGCCGGGGCGGCGGGGGCCGCCACCACGGTCCCGGCGCCCTCGCTCGCGGCACCCTGCGGGGAGCCGGCCGGGCGGGACACCGCTCGGCGGCGGCGGCGCGGCGGCGCCGCGGCGGTGCCGTCGGCCCCGTTGTCGTCGTTGTTGTCGGCCGCAGCGGACTGCGGTTCGGTGTTTTCGAGCATGCGGGTGTGTCTCCCGTCAGGCCCCCGGGCTCCGCGTCCTGGCACGACGCTCCACCGCGTTCACCAGCCGGACGCCGCTTCGGGCGGTCCGGCTCCCACGGTGCCGTCGTGCGGACGTGAGACCGCACAGGGGCTCGTAGTCTCGCTCAACCCCCCGCGGGACGCGGGGAGTCGAAAAGTCTTCTGGTCTGACCAGTTCTTCTCAGTTTTCAAGGGCCGGGCCGCAAGGACGGCCGGGCCTGCGCGCGACGACGCTCGCTCCCCTGGGGAGCCGCGGGGGCCGGGGAGCCACAGGCCCGGAGTTCTCTCCGTGCCTGCGCTCCCGCCCACTCGGCGGACGGCGGTTGCGCGCGGCGGGGCGGCCTACCGGCCGACCTCGGCCGCGGCGCGGTCGAGCGCCAGCGGGTCGGTCACCGTGCCGGTCTGCTCGTCGAGCGGCCCCTGCGCCAGCCTGGTCACCTCTACGGGGACCGGCGGCGCGAGGTCGGCCGTCGAACGGAGACCGGACAATACGTCGTCGGGTCGTACGGCGGGTGTGGCGTGTCGTACTACCAGCCGCAGTATCGCACAGGGAACGCCCGCGCGAACATCGTCCGCACCGTCCGTGGCCGTGTTGTCACCGATCCCGACCAGGGGGGAGCCCTCGGGGACGGTTTCGATCGCGGCGACGGCGGCGCGCGCGTCGAAGGTGCGCAGGCCGTTCTTGGTCATCCGCTGGACCTCGACCGCCTCGGCGGCCAGGAACACGGCGGCGGCCTTCTCGGCCTCGGCGGGCTCCACGCCGGGCAGGCGCAGCAGCCACTCGGAGGCTTCCAGGCGCTCCACGAAGTTGCCGGTGGCGACCTCGACCGCGTCGGTGACGTCCAGGCCGGGCGGCAGCGACTCGTCCAGTTGGCGGCGGAGCGCCTCCGGGTCGCGGCGCTCGGCGAGGCCGATCTCCAGGTACTCGGCCTCGCTGGCGGTGCCGGTCGGGGCGGCGTTGGCGTAGGAGACCTTGGGGTGCGGGGTGAAGCCCGCGGAGTAGGCCATCGGGACGGCCGAGCGGCGGAGCGCGCGCTCGAACGCCCGCTGGAAGTCCCGGTGGCTGGTGAAGCGCAGACGGCCGCGCTTGGTGTAGCGGAGACGGATGCGCTGCACCGTCGGCGCGGGCGGCGGACCGTCGGGCGTGCGGCGTGCCAGGGGGCTCAGTCCTTCGTCAGTTGTCCCCGTCCGGCCTCGCACCGCGTGCGGCTCCGGCCGGACCTTGTCCCCACCAAGGGTACGCGGTGCGTCAGCCGAGCAGCGTCCGCCGTACCTCCCGGGCCACCCGGCGGACCTCCGCCTTGACGGGCCACCAGACGTCGCGGCGCACCCAGCGGCAGGGGGCGACCACGGTGAAGCGCCAGATCCGGCCGCCGAGCCGCCAGGCCCGGCGGAACGCCAGCCAGAGCGCGCGCAGCACCGGGAACAGCACCGGCCGCCACAGCCGGTCCCGGAACGCCCTGCCGAGCGGCACCAGCACCCACCGCCACAGCGCCCGGACCGGCACCGCGACCAGGTGGTACGCCAACCAGGCGACCACCCGGCCGAACCCGACCGCCAGGTACGCCGTCCCGCGCCC
Organism: Kitasatospora sp. NPDC088783; assembly: GCF_044750705.1. Lineage (NCBI taxonomy): Bacteria > Bacillati > Actinomycetota > Actinomycetes > Kitasatosporales > Streptomycetaceae > Kitasatospora > Kitasatospora sp. NPDC088783. The sequence goes on along the minus strand of NZ_JBIVKJ010000007.1, from coordinate 74,255 downwards.
GATCGGGGCCAGCACGTAGTTCCACAGCGCCGCCAGGACCGGCCGCACCACCCACCGCCACAGCCAGGTCAGCGGCACCACCACCAGCCACCGCCACAGCCGGCCGACCGGGACGACCACCAGCCAGTACAGCAGCGGCCCCAGCACCCACCGCCAGAGCAGACGCAGCGGCCGCAGCAGCACCCTGTCGACCAGCCAACCGACCCCGCGGGCGACCAGCGCCACGAGTTCCCACAGCAGCCGCAGCGGCACCACCACCGCCACCACCACCGGCCGCACCACCGCGACCAGGCACCCCCCGCCCTGCTGAGCCATCGTCACTCCCCGTCGACCGATCAGCCGATGGTAATACCCAGGCAAAGGGCCCCCGCCACGGGGTCGTGGCGGGGGCCCGGGGGTGAGGCCGCGTCAGCTGTTGACGACCGTCAGCGGGAGCAGCTTCTTGCCGGTGGGGCCGACCTGGATGTGGGTGTCCGTCTGCGGACAGAAAGCGACACGACCACATCCAGGTGGCAGCCACTTCGTTGGCCAGGCCGTGAACACGAACCCGACGCGGGCAACACCGCACGTGCACTGGCGTGAGAACGACCTCGCCCTCCTCGAAGAACTCCTGGCCGATGAACGGCGCCTCCCGCGGAACGCGCCGCGCGCCCTGCTGTCGGTGAGGCTCTCGACCTTCACCGCGGACACCACGTCACCGATGCGCCAGGAACTCGACCTACGACGGCTGGCGCGGGAACGTGGCTTCCGTGTCGTCGGCGTGGCCGGTGACCTGAACGTCTCGGCCACCCGGGTCCCTCCGTGGAGGAGGCGGCAACTGGGTCATTGGCTGATCGACCGCACACCCGACTTCGATGTCCTGCTCTTCTGGAAGCTGGACCGCTTCGTCCGCCGCCTGACCGACCTCAGCGTGATGATCGAGTGGTGCACGGATCACGGGAAGAACCTGGTCTCGCTGCACGAAGCGATCGACCTGTCCACGGTGGCGGGCAGGGAACTCGCGAAGGTGATCGGGGGTGTGGCCGAACTCGAGGCGGGCGGCACCAGCACACGCGTCGCCAGTCTCTGGGCCTACACGAAGACCCAGTCCGACTGGCTCGTGGGCAAACCCCCCTACGGATACACGACGGACACGGGGGGCAGACTGGTCGTCGAGCCCGGGGCTCGTCGCGTCCTGCGCTGGTGCCACGGCGCGGCACGGCGCGGAGTGTCGGCCCGCCGGATGGTCGCCGTACTCCTCCGGGCCCGGGTCCCCACCGGCGGTGGCGGCCGGTGGACCACCACCACGCTTCTTCGACGGTTGCGCAACCCGGCACTGTGCGGGTGGCGGGTCGAGGCGGAGCCGGGCACCCGCCGGGCGAGGGTGGTGCTCGACCGGAAGGGCGCTCCCGTCAGGGTGGCTGATCCGATCTTCAGCGAGCAGGAGTGGCAGTCGCTGCAATCGGCTCTCGACCGTAGGGCCACCGCGCGGCCCCGCCGAAGCCCCGGCGGGACCACCGAGTTCCTGGGAGTACTGGTGTGCGCTGACTGCGACACCAACATGACGGTGCAGCGGACCAGGACGGACCGACGCGTCTATGCCTACCTGCGCTGCCGGAGCTGTCCGAGCGGGGGCCGGGGAGCGCCGCAACCGGGCGCCGTGTACGGGAGGCTCTCCGCCGAAGTCATGACCGGTCTCGGGGCGCTCCCAGTCCGCGTACGGGAGTACCGAGCCGGCATGTCCGGCGAGAACGGACCGGAGGGGGCGCGCTGGACGCTGTCCGCGACCGGCGACACCTTCGGCGACCGCTGGCAGCGGGAGGGGACCGGAACGATGGCGGACGACCTGCGGCGGGCGCGGGTCACTTGCCGTGTCCGCCGGACGAAGGTCCCGGGCCGCCGGGCGCCGGAGGTGGATCTGGAACTGGCCGTCCTACCCGATGTGGAGGACCGCCTGGTCGTCAAGCCGGACGCATTCGCGGAAGGACACCCGTGACGCGGTCGGCCCCGCACCGGGGCGGGGCCGACGGAACGGGCGCGGCTCTACTCGTTGACGACGGTCAGCGGCAGCAGCTTCTTGCCGGTGGGGCCGATCTGGATGTCGAGGCCGAGCTGCGGGCAGACGCCGCAGTCGAAGCACGGGGTCCAGCGGCAGTCCTCGACCTCGACCTCCTCCAGCGCGTCCTGCCAGTCCTCCCAGAGCCAGTCCTTGTCGAGGCCGCTGTCCAGGTGGTCCCAGGGCAGCACCTCCTCGTAGCCGCGCTCGCGGGTGGTGTACCAGTCCACGTCGACGCCGGTGCCGGCCAGGCCCTTCTCGGCGGAGGCGATCCAGCGGTCGTAGGAGAAGTGCTCGCGCCAGCCGTCGAACCGGCCGCCGTCCTCGTAGACGGCCCGGATGACGGCGCCGATCCGGCGGTCGCCGCGGGAGAGCAGGCCCTCGATGATGCCGGGCTTGCCGTCGTGGTAGCGGAAGCCGATGTTCTTGCCGAACTTGCGGTCGCCGCGGATCGAGTCGCGCAGCTTGGTCAGCCGCGCGTCGGTGGCCTCGGCGGACAGCTGCGGGGCCCACTGGAACGGGGTGTGCGGCTTGGGGACGAAGCCGCCGATCGAGACGGTGCAGCGGATGTCGTTGGTGCCGGTGACCTCGCGGCCCTTGGCGATGACGTTCTTCGCCATCTCGCCGATCTGCAGCACGTCCTCGTCGGTCTCGGTGGGCAGGCCGCACATGAAGTACAGCTTCACCTGGCGCCAGCCGTTGCCGTACGCGGTGGCCACCGTGTTGATGAGGTCCTCCTCGGACACCATCTTGTTGATGACCTTGCGGATGCGCTCGGAGCCGCCCTCGGGGGCGAAGGTGAGTCCGGAACGGCGGCCGTTGCGGGAGAGCTCGTTGGCCAGGTCGATGTTGAAGGCGTCGACCCGGGTGGAGGGCAGCGAGAGGCCGATCTTGTCCTCGGCGTAGCGGTCGGCCAGGCCCTTGGTGACGTCGGCGATCTCGGAGTGGTCCGCGGAGGACAGCGAGAGCAGGCCGACCTCCTCGAAGCCGGTGGCCTTCAGCCCGCGCTCGACCATCTCGCCGATGCCGGTGATGCTTCGCTCCCGCACGGGGCGCGTGATCATGCCGGCCTGGCAGAAGCGGCAGCCGCGGGTGCAGCCGCGGAAGATCTCCACCGACATCCGCTCGTGCACGGTCTCGGCGAGCGGGACGAGCGGCTGCTTCGGGTAGGGCCACTCGTCGAGGTCCATCACGGTGTGCTTGGAGACCCGCCACGGCACGCCGGGGCGGTTCGGGACGACCCGGGCGATCCGGCCGTCGGGGAGGTACTCGACGTCGTAGAACCGCGGGATGTACACGCCGCCGGTCTTGGCCAGGCGCAGCAGCAGTTCGTCCCGGCCGCCGGGGCGGCCCTCGGCCTTCCAGGCCCGGACGATGTCGGTGATGTCGAGCACGGCCTGCTCGCCGTCGCCGATCACGGCCGCGTCGATGAACTCGGCGATCGGCTCCGGGTTGAACGCGGCGTGGCCGCCCGCGAGGACGACCGGGTCGTCCATGGTGCGGTCGGCGGCGTTCAGCGGGATGCCGGCCAGGTCGAGCGCGGTCAGCATGTTGGTGTAGCCGAGCTCGGTGGAGAACGACAGGCCGAACACGTCGAACGCCTTGATCGGGCGGTGCGCGTCGACCGTGAACTGCGGGACGCCGTGCTCGCGCATCAGCGCTTCCAGGTCCGGCCAGACGCTGTAGCTGCGCTCGGCGAGGACGCCCTCGCGCTCGTTCAGCACCTCGTAGAGGATCATCGTGCCCTGGTTGGGCAGCCCGACCTCGTAGGCGTCGGGGTACATCAGCGCCCAGCGGACGTCGCAGGCGTCCCAGTCCTTGACGGTCGAGTTGAGCTCGCCACCGACGTACTGGATCGGCTTCTGGACGTGCGGGAGGAGGGCCTCCAGGCGTGGGAAGACCGATTCGACAGTCATGCGCAAGGACCTTTACGGCAGAAAAAGCAGTGACCCTTCAGGGTAGCCGAGCCCCGGGGGTCACTGTTTCCACGCGGTGGGGGGGTCAGACCCCTATCGGCCGCTGCGAGCGCACCGACTGCAGCAGTCCGACCGCGATCCAGACCGCGAACATCGAGGAGCCGCCGTAGGAGACGAACGGGAGCGGGAGGCCCGCGACCGGCATGATGCCGAGGTTCATGCCGATGTTCTCGAACGCCTGGAAGGCGAACCAGGTGACCGCGCCGGCCGCCAGGACCGTCCCGTACAGGTCGCTGGCGTGGCGCGCTATCCGGCAGGCGCGCCACAGGATGACGCCGAGCAGGCCGAGCATCAGCAGGCCGCCGGCGAAGCCGAGTTCCTCGCCGGCCACGCTGAACACGAAGTCGGTCTGCTGCTCGGGGACGAACTGGCCGGTGGTCTGGGTGCCGTGGAACAGGCCCATGCCGGTCAGGCCGCCGGAGCCGATCGCGATCCGGGCCTGCGCGGTGTTGTAGCCGACGCCGGCCGGGTCGAGCGCCGGGTTGGCGAAGGCCGCGAAGCGGTCGATCTGGTACTGGCTGAGGATGCCGAGCTTCCAGACCGCCAGCGCCCCGGCGGTGCCGCCGGCCAGCAGGCCGACCACCCAGCGGTTGGCGGCGCCGGAGGCCAGCAGCACGCCGAGCATGGTGACCACCATGACCATCACCGAGCCGAGGTCCGGCATCAGCATGACCACGGCCATCGGGAAGCCGGCCACCGCCAGTGCCTGGAGCACGCTGCGGGTGGGCGGGACCTCCCGCTCGCCGGCGTCGACCCGGGCGGACAGCACCGCGGCCATGCCCATCACGATCGTCAGCTTGGCGAACTCGGCGGGCTGGATGGAGAAGCCGCCGCCGAACTGGATCCAGGCGTGCGCGCCGTTGATGGTCGAGCCGAGCGGGCTGAGCACCGCGAACAGCATCAGCACCACGGCCAGGTAGATGAACGGCACCGCGGTGCGCAGCCGGCGGGTGCCGAGCAGGATCACCGCCACGCACAGGCCGATGCCGATCGCCAGGTTGGTCAGGTGCCGGTACAGGAAGTACTGCGGGTCGCCGTGGGTGAGCTGGTCGCGGCCGCGGGTGGCGGACCAGACCAGCAGCGAGCCGATCACGGAGAGCGCCAGCGCCGCCAGGATCATGATCCAGTCGAGCCGCCGCAGCGGGGAGTCCTTGGCCAGCGCCCGGCCCAGCGAGGAGCGCCGGGGCGAGAGCCGGACCGCCCGGTAGGAGTCGTACGAGGTCATGCCCGGCCCCTTCCGTACCCGCTGCCGCGGGTGGGTTCGACGGCGGCGAGCAGCACGCCGGACACCTGGCCGGCCCGGGCCGGCGGGGCCGGGTCCAGGAAGGTCGCGCCCGGCTCGTAGCTGAAGGCGGTGGGGACGATCGCGGTGCCGTCCGGGTTGAACTTGGGCAGTTCGGCCTGCGGCTTGGGCAGCAGCGCCTTGGAGTTGTCGATGGTGCCCTTGTCGTCGACGCCGTACAGCGCCTGGTAGATCCGGCGCACCGAGTCGCCGGAGCCGCCGGAGCCGGTGCCGCCCTGACTGATCGTCATGACCACCGCGTAGTCGTTGCTGTAGGTGGTCAGCCAGGAGGTGGTCTGCTTGCCGGCGACCTCGGCGGTGCCGGTCTTGGCGTGCAGCTCGATCTTGCCCTGCGGCCAGCCGGAGCCGGTGAACTTCCAGGCGGCGGTGCCGGAGGTGACGACGCCGGCGGTGGCCTGGTCGATGTACTCCAGCAGCTTGCCCTGGGCCGGGATCTTGCCGTCCTCGTGCGGGGCGATGTCGCGCACCAGGGTGCCGTCGGGGCTGACCACGGCCTTGCCGATGGTGGGCCGGTACAGGGTGCCGCCGTTGGCGAGCGCCGAGTAGATCCGGGCCATCTGGAGCGGGGTGACCAGGGTGTCGCCCTGGCCGATGGCGAAGTTGACCATGTCGCCGGCGCGCATCTGGTTGCCGTCGGCGCAGTTCTCGCGGGCGATCTCGTCGGCGTACTCGTGGCCGCCCTTGGCCGCCTGCTGGCACCAGGAGTCCTTCATCGCGTCGTAGTAGGACTGCTTCCACTGCCGGTCGGGGACCCGACCGGCCACCTCGCCGGGCAGGTCGACGCCGGTCTTGGCGCCGAGGCCGAACTCGTGGGCGGTCTTGAAGAACCAGTCCTGGGCGTCCTTCTTGGGCTTGAGGCCGCCGTCCTTCATCCACTGGTCGTAGGCCAGGCCGTAGAAGACGGTGTCGCAGGAGACCTCCAGGGCCTTCTCCAGCGAGATGTCGCCGAAGCTCTCGCTCTCGAAGTTCTTGAACTCGCGGCCGCCGATGGTCAGCGACTTCGGGCACGGGTAGTGCCCGTTGAGGTCGTAGCCGGCCTGCGCGGCGGCGGTGGTGGAGACCACCTTGAAGGTGGAGCCGGGCGCGGACTGGCCCTGGATGGCCCGGTTGATCAGCGGGTAGTTGGAGTCCTTGCTGTTCAGCGTCTCGTAGTCCTTGGCGGAGATGCCGCCGACCCAGAGGTTGGGGTCGTAGGTGGGGGCGCTGGCCATCGCCACGATCCGGCCGGTGTGCACGTCCATCACGACGGCCGCGCCGGAGTCGGCGATGTAGTTGCGGCTGGTCTCCTTGTCGTACACCTTGCGGGCCTCGGCCATGGCCTGGGCCAGCTGGTCCTCGACCACCTTCTGCACCCGGGCGTCGATCGAGGTGACCAGGTTGTTGCCGGACTGCGCGGGGGTGGTGCCGGCGCTGCCGATCACCCGGCCGAGGTTGTCGACCTCCAGCCGGTCGACGCCGGTGGTGCCGCGCAGGTCGTCGTCGTACACCGACTCCAGGCCGGCCCGGCCGATCTGGTCGGAGGGCAGGCGGCGCTCCCGGCCGGTCTTGTCGGCGGTCTTGGTGACCTCGTCGTCGGTGACCGGCGAGAGGTAGCCGAGGATCTGGGCGGCGCTGGCGCCCTCCGCGTTGGTGTAGCGGCGCAGCGCGGTGGGCTGGGCGGTGACGCCGGGGAAGTCCTCGCGGCGCTCCATTATCTGCATCGCCTGCTGGGTGGTGGCCTGCTGGGTGACCGGGATCGGCTGGTACGGGGAGCCGTTCCAGCAGGGCTGCGGCGTCTTGGCGTCGCACAGCCGGACCTTGTTCTGCACGTCCTCGGCCGGGACGCCCAGGACGTCGGCGAGCCGGGAGAGCACCGCCTTGCCGCGGTCCTTCTGCTGGAGCAGCGCGGTGCGGGAGACCGACACCACCAGCTTGGTCTCGTTGCCGGCCAGGATCCGCCCGGAGGCGTCCAGGATCTCGCCGCGGACGGCGGGCTCCACCACCTCGCGGATGTGGTTGCCCTGGGCCTTCTCGGTGAACTCCTTGCCGTTGCGGATCTGCAGGTACCACAGCCGGCCGCCGAGGGTGGCCAGCAGCGACAGGACCAGCACCTGGAGGACGACCAGCCGGATCGTCACCCGGCGGGTCCGGCCGGTCTCGGGGATGTTGCTCACGTGCGCGGTCTCCGTCCCGGCTCAGGGGCGCTTGGCGAGGCCGAGCGCGCGCTTCTTCTTGTAGGGGGTGGCGGAGGGCTGGCGGGTGGTCCGGTAGCGGGCCAGCGCGCCGAGGCCGGAGCCGCCGTCCGCGCCGCGCTCGGTCTCGTTGACCACCCGGTCGCCGTCGAAGCGGCGGGCCAGCAGCATCACCAGCGGCACCGTGAACGGGGCCAGCAGCACGTCGTACAGCAGGGCGCTGAACACCAGGCCGGTCAGGCCGACGTGCCGGGCCGCGGTGTCGCCGACCAGCGCGCCCACCGTCGCGTACAGCAGGGTGGAGAGCACCGCGGCGACCGCCACCACGCCCAGCGCGGACAGCGCCGAGCGCTGCCGGCCGCCCTCCGGGCGGAGCAGGCCGGCGCCGTAGCCGACCAGGCAGAGCACCAGCGCGTACCGGCCGACCGCGTGGTCGGAGGGCGGGGCGAGGTCGGCCAGCAGGCCGGCCCAGAAGCCGACCAGGCAGCCGCCGGTCGGGCCGTAGACCAGGGCCAGGCCGACCACCACCAGCATCAGCAGGTCCGGGGTGGCGCCGGGCAGTTGGAGCCGGCCGAGGACGCTGACCTGGATCACCAGGGCCAGCACCAGCAGCACGGCGGACAGCAGGACGCGGCTCGGGCGCGGCATCAGTTCCCCCCGGTGGTCGGCGGTACGGCGGCGATCGGCGCCTGCGGGTTGCCCGCGGCGCCGGCGGACGCGGCGGGCACCGGCGGCAGCACGGCGTCCCGCGGGTCGGTGCGCGGCGGGACGACCACCACGCCGACCAGGTCGAGCCGGGTGAACTGCACGTACGGTTCGACCAGGATCGTCTTGGTCAGCTGCCCGGGCGTGGCCTGCACCTCCTTGACGGTGCCGACCGGCACGCCGGGCACGAACGGGCGGCCGCTCTGCGAGCCGAAGGTGACCAGCCGGTCGCCGGCCTTGACCTGGGCCCGGCCGTTCAGCAGTTCGATCCGCATCGGCGAGGCGCCCTGCCCGGCCGCGAAGCCGATCTCGCCGCCGCCCTCCAGCCGGACGCCGGCGGTGAAGCCGGGGTCGGAGGCGAGCAGCACGGTCGCGGTGGTCGGGGCGACGGTGGTGATCCGGCCGACCAGGCCCTGGCCGTCGATCACGGTCATGTCGCGGGTCAGGCCGTCGTCGCTGCCGGCGTCGATGGTGATGGTCCAGGAGAAGCCCTGGGCCGCGCCGATCGCGATGACCTGGGCGGCCTTGACGGTGTAGCCGCCGGAGCCGGCCGTGTGCAGCAGGTCGTCGAGCTGCTTGGTGCGGCCGGCCGCCGCGTCCGAGGAGGCCAGTTTCTGGCGCAGCTCGGTGTTCTCCCGGGTGATCTGGTCGAGCCGCTGCTGGTGGGTGCCGGCGTCGCGGATCGCCCGGATGTAGCCGGCGACCGGGTCGACCGCGCCGGCCGCGGCGTTCTCCACCGGGCCGAGCGCGGAGGCCGCGGCCCGGCGGGCGCCGCCGAGCGGCGAGTCCTGACCGCCCTTGATGTCCACGGTGATCAGGGCGAAGGCCACCACCACCAGCAGGACCAGCAGTAGTCGGCTCTCTCGGGTGTCCCTCACGGTGGTGCCGCCGCCCCTTCGTGCTGCATGCTCATCGGCTCAGCTCGGTGTGTAGTTCGGATTGCCTTGCTCAACGGCGCTCAACGGCGCTCGATGGCGCTCAAGACGCTCAACGACGCGGTTGGGCGTCCAGGACCTGCTGCAGTGCCTCGAACTCCTCGACGCACTTGCCCGCCCCCAGCGCCACCGAGTCCAGCGGGTTCTCCGCGATGTGCACCGGCATGCCGGTCTCCCGGCGCAGCCGCTCGTCCAGGCCGCGCAGCAGGGCGCCGCCGCCGGTGAGCACGATGCCGCGGTCCATCACGTCGCCCGCGAGCTCCGGCGGGCACTGGTCCAGCGTGGTCTTCACCGAGTCGATGATCGAGTTCACCGGCTCGTCGATGGCCTCGCGGACCTCGGCGGCCGAGATGACCACGGTCTTCGGCAGGCCGGAGACCAGGTCGCGGCCGCGGATCTCGGCGTGCTCGTCCTTCTCGCCCTCCAGGCCGAACGCGGAGCCGATCGACATCTTGATCTGCTCGGCGGAGCGCTCGCCCAGCAGCAGGCTGTACTCCTTCTTGATGTGCTGGACGATGGCGCTGTCCAGCTCGTCGCCGGCGACCCGCAGCGACTGCGCGGTGACGATCCCGCCGAGCGAGATCACCGCGACCTCGGTGGTGCCGCCGCCGATGTCGACCACCATGTTGCCGGTCGGCTCGTGCACGGGCAGGCCGGAGCCGATCGCCGCGGCCATCGGCTCCTCGATGATGTGCACCTGGCGGGCGCCGGCCTGCATGCTGGCCTCGACCACGGCGCGGCGCTCGACGCCGGTGATGCCGGAGGGGACGCAGACCACGACCCGCGGGCGGACCAGGTAGCGGCGGCGGTGGATCTTCATGATGAAGTACCGCAGCATCCGCTCGGTGATCTCGAAGTCGGCGATCACGCCGTCCTTGAGCGGGCGGATCGCGACGATGTTGCCGGGGGTCCGGCCGATCATCTTCTTCGCCTCGGCCCCGACCGCGAGGATTCCGCCGGTGTTGGTGTTCACGGCCACCACCGACGGCTCGTTCAGCACGATGCCCTTGCCCCGGACGTACACCAGCGTGTTCGCGGTGCCTAGGTCGATCGCCAGGTCCCGGCCGAGAAACGACAGGTTGTTCGCCATGGGATGTCGAGTGCCTTCCCGAGTTCGGATCAAGGGCGGGGAGCGGGCCGGCCGTGCGAGCCCGCGAGAGGGCTGACGGCGGCTGAGCAGCCGCTCCGTGCCCGTGAGTTGGGTCCATCGTAGTCACGCCGGTCAGCGCGGGCGGCGGGTACGGCGTGCCGCCCATTCTCCGGGGGCGAATCAGCTTCTCCTGGCATTGGGACGCCGTGTCGGAGGGTAGGGTTCCGTGATTTGAGGATTAACGCCCAGAGGGAGCAACCCGATCCGCCGTCCGGCCCCTGAGCTGCTCGTTCCCCGTGGGCGGCGCCCCATGCCCGGCGGGGGCACGGAGCACCGGATCGCTACCGAATCCTCACGCGTGCGCGGGGAAGAAGATCTTGATCTCGCGCTCGGCCGACTCCGGGGAGTCCGAGGCGTGGATCAGGTTCTCCCGGGTGATGGTCGCGTAGTCGCCGCGGATGGTGCCCGCGCCGGCCGCCAGCGGGTCGGTCGCGCCGGCCAGCGCCCGGATGCCGGGGACGACGTTCTCGCCCTCGACGATCAGCGCGATCGACGGGCCGGAGGTCATGAAGCCCAGCAGCGGCTCGTAGAAGTCGCGGCCGACGTGCTCGGCGTAGTGCTGCTCCAGGGTGGCGCGGTCGAAGGTGCGAAGCTCCATCGCAGCGAACCGCCAGCCGGCCTTGCGCTCGATCCGGCTGATGATCTCGCCGGCCAGGCCGCGCTGCACGGCGTCGGGCTTGAGCAGGACGAGAGTGCGCTGGGACACGGTACGGCTCCTGAGGTGTTCGGTCGTGCCTGACTGTGCCCCCGACACTACCCCGGCCGGGCCGGCACCCCGTCGCCCAGTCCCACGTCAGGCCGGTCAGGCCGGAGCCGCGGCCCCGTCGACGGCCGACTCGGCGGCGGCGGACTCGGCGGCGGCCCGCCGGGCCTTGAACTCGTCGATCTTGCGGCCGTAGTGGACCGAGCACCACCACAGGCCGCCGAACACCACGCCGAAGGCGTACATGGTCGGCAGCACCAGCCCGCCGGCCAGCACGGCCAGTTGCAGCGCCCAGCCGACGTACACCGCGCCGGGGCGGGTGATCACGCCGCACAGCAGCACGCACAGCGCGATCGCCACCGCGCTGACCGCCCAGATGGTGCCGGTGCCGACGTCGGTGAGCTTCATCGCCACCAGGCCGGCGAACATGATCAGCAGGGCCTCGCCGATCAGGGTGGAGGAGCACAGGGTGCGCATCGGCGGCTACTTCCTTCCGAACAGCAGGCGCGCCTCGCCCACCGTGATGACGGAGCCGGTGACCAGGACGCCGGCGCCGCCGAGGTCCTCCTCCTCGGCGAGGGTGACGGCGGCGTCGATCGCGTCGTCCAGGCGCGGCTCGACCTGCACCCGGTCCTCGCCGAAGACCTCGACGGCGAGGGCGGCCAGCCGGTCGACCGGCATCGCGCGGTGGGTGGAGTTCTGGGTGACCACGACCTCGGCGAGGATCGGCTCGAAGACCTCCAGCAGGCCGGTGACGTCCTTGTCGCCGCTGGTGGCGATGACGCCGACCAGCTTGGTGAAGCCGAACGCCTCGCCGATCGCGCTGGCCGCGGCCTGCGCGCCGTGCGGGTTGTGCGCGGCGTCCAGGATGACGGTGGGGCTGCGCCGGACCACCTCCAGCCGGCCCGGGGAGGAGACGCCGAACAGCGCCTGCCGGACCTTCTCCTCGTCCAGGTGCTCGGCGCCGCCCTGGCCGATGCCGAAGAACGCCTCGACCGCGGCGAGCGCCAGCGCGGCGTTCTGCGCCTGGTGGTCGCCGTGCAGCGGGAGGAAGAGCTCCGGGTACTCGTGGCCGCCGATGCCGCGCAGGGTCACCAGCTGGCCGCCGACCGCGACCTCGCGGCGCAGCACGCCGAACTCCAGGCCCTCGCGGGCCACCGTGGCGTCCACCTCGACGGCGCGGCGCAGGATCGTCTCGGCCGCGTCCAGCTGCTGCTGGGCGACCACGGCGAGCGCGCCGGGCTTGATGATCCCGGACTTCTCGACCGCGATCTCGCCGGTGGTCTCCCCCAGCTTGTCGGTGTGGTCCAGGCCGATCGGGGTGATCACCGCGACCTGGGCGTCGATCACGTTGGTGGCGTCCCAGGAGCCGCCCATGCCGACCTCGACCACCGCGACGTCCACCGGCGCGTCGGCGAAGGCGGCGTAGGCCATGCCGGTGAGCACCTCGAAGAAGGACATCGCGACCGGCTGGGCGGCGTCGACCATCCGCACGTAGGGCTCGACGTCCCGGTAGGTCTCGACGAACTTCTCCGGGCTGATCGGCGCGCCGTCCAGGCTGATCCGCTCGGTGACGGACTCCACGTGCGGGGAGGTGTAGCGGCCGGTGCGCAGCTCGAAGGCGCCCAGCAGCTGCTCGACCATCCGGGCGGTGGAGGTCTTGCCGTTGGTGCCGGTGATGTGGATCGAGGGGTAGGAGCGCTGCGGCTGGCCGAGGATGTCCATCAGCGCCTCGATCCGGTCGAGCGAGGGCTCCAGCTTGTTCTCCGGCCAGCGGGTGGCCAGCTCGGCCTCGACGGCGCGCAGTTCGGGGTCGGTGCCGCCGGCGTCGGCGGGACGGACGGTGTAGGGGTTGGGCTCGGCCTTGTCGCTCACCCCGCCAGTCTAGGGACTCCGTGCGCCGCGGCCGGACGGGCACCCCGGCCTGCAGGCCCCCTTGACACCGGAATTGGTCTACTCCACCGTGTGAGTCGCTCCCACCCGCTCCCCGCACCGAGCTCCCCGCACCGCACCCCCCATCGACACTCCCCCACATGGAGATGGCATGCGTGCACCACAGCCCCGTCCCCGCCCGCGCGCCGGGCGGGCCCTGCTCGCCGGACTGCTGGCGGCCTCCACCGGCCTGGTCGGCCTGGTCCTGGCCGGTACCGGCACGGCCACCGCCGCGCCCGGCGTCGACGTCCTGGCCAACGGCGACTTCTCGGCCGGCAACCACCTCGCCCCGTGGACCTGCGGCCCGACCGTCACCGCGGTGAACAACGCCGCCACCGGCTGGGACCTCCAGGGCTCCCCGGCCGGCACCGACTACGCCAACTGCAGCCAGACCGTCGCCGTGCTGCCCAACTCGACGTACACCCTGAGCACCGTGGTGCAGGGCAGCTACGTGTTCGCGGGCGTCACCGGCACCGGCGGCACCGACCCGTCCACCTGGAGCTCCAACGCCGGGTGGAACACCCTGACCTCCACCTTCACCACCGGGGCGGCCACCACCTCGGTGTCGGTCTGGTTCCACGGCTGGTACGGGCAGACCCCGTTCACCGTGGACAGGGTCTCGCTGGTCGGCCCGGGCACCGGCACCAGCCCGTCGCCCTCGCCCTCCGCGTCCACCAGCACCTCGCCGACCCCGTCGCCGTCCCCCTCGACCAGCGCCTCGCCCTCGCCGTCCCCGTCGACGTCGGGCAGCCCGACCGCGCCGCCGCCCCGCAAGCACCTGCTGACCGGCTACTGGCAGGACTTCTACAACGGCGCGGCACCGCAGCGGATCAGCGACGTCCCGGCCGCGTACGACATCATCGCGGTGGCCTTCGCGGACGCCACCAGCACCCAGGGCGCGATCTCCTTCACCCTGGACCCGACGCTCGCCGGCAAGCTCGGCGGCTACACCGAGGCCCAGTTCAAGGCCGACATCGCGGCCAAGCGGGCGGCCGGCAAGAAGGTGGTCATCTCGGTCGGCGGGCAGAACGGCACCGTCTCGGTGGCGAACTCCACCGCCGCGGCCAACTTCGCGGACTCGGCGTACGCCCTGATCCGGCAGTACGGCTTCGACGGGATCGACATCGACCTGGAGAACGGCGTCAACTCCACCTACATGGCGCAGGCGCTGCACACCCTGGCGGCCAAGGTCGGGTCCGGTTTCGTGCTGACCATGGCCCCGGAGACCATCGGCATGCAGTCCACCGGCGGGGAGTACTTCAAGCTGGCGCTGGCCACCAAGGACATCCTGACCATCGTCAACATGCAGTACTACAACAGCGGCGCGATGCTCGGCTGCGACGGCGGGGTCTACTCGCAGGGCACCGAGAACTTCCTCACCGGCCTGGCCTGCATCCAGCTCCAGGGCGGCCTGCGGCCCGACCAGGTCGGCCTGGGCGTCCCGGCCTCCACCAGCGCGGCGGGCGGCGGCTTCATCAGCCCGTCGGTGGTGAACAACGCGCTGGACTGCCTGGCCGCCGGCACCAACTGCGGCAGCTTCGTCCCGCCGGCCAAGTGGCCGACCATCGGCGGCGCGATGACCTGGTCCACCAACTGGGACGCCACCGCGGGCAACCAGATCGCCACCACCGTGGGGGCGCACCTGCACGCGATGCCGTGACCCGTCGTCCGGCCGCGTCCCGGTGCGGGAACCGCCCGGGCCGGGACGCGCAGTGACGATCCGTCAGTACGTCGCGCGGGGCGTCGGCAGCCGCCCCGCGTGCCGGCGGCGCAGTTCGGCGGCGATCTCCTCGGCCTCGCCCTCCGGCAGCAGCGGCAGCATCATCGCGACCGCCTGCACCAGGCCGCCGAGCAGGTAGGTGGTGTCGGGGGTGCCGGCCACCAGGGCGCGCACCTGGGCGACGTCGCCCGCGGCGACGGCCTCCAGCAGCAGGGCGGCGCCGGCCGCCTCCTCGTCCACCGGCACCTGCGAGGTGTCGTGCGGGGCCCGCCGGGCCAGGCCGCGCAGCACCCGGTCGGCGACCTCGGGGGCGTACGCCTTGCGGACCGCCTCGGCGGCGATCCACACCAGCAGGGTGGCCACTTCGCGTTCGACGTGCTCGGCGAGCAGCCGGTCCAGCTCGGTGTCGAAGGCGATCTGGTTTCCGTGCCGGAATGCCAGCAGCAGCGTCGCCGCCCGGGCCTTGGCCGCCTCCACCTCTTCCCTCGGAAGTTCGTCCGGAAGTTCGTCGGCCAACTCCCCGGTCGCCATCATGTGCGTGCCCTCCGTCCGTGCCCCGCCCGAATGGGAACTTCCGCCCACCGTACACATCCGGTGTGCAAAGGTCGCTGAACGCGCGGGGGTGGGCAACGCAATGCATTCCAAATGGCGCGGCGGGCCAATTGCCGCACAATGACGCCGAATAGGGGGTGCTTCACCGATACCGCGACGCGCGGGCAAGGGAATTGACAAACCGTCGGGAAGAACCCGGGAAAAGGCGGAGGGCCGCCGCCCCCGGGGGGAGCGACGGCCCTCGCCGGCCCGCGGTCAGCCCTGCGGCAGCGCCGCGAGTTGGGCGGTGATCCGCTCGATGTCGGCCTCGGCGGCCGCCAGCCGGACGCGGATCTTGGCGACCACCTCGTCCGGCGCCTTGGCCAGGAAGGCCTCGTTGCCGAGCTTGCCGGTGGTCTGCGCCTTCTCCTTCTCGGCGGCGGCCAAGTCCTTCTGCAGGCGCTTGCGTTCGGCCGCCACGTCGATGGTGCCGGACAGGTCGAGCGCGACGGTGGTGCCGGCCACCGGCAGCGCGGCGGTGGCGTGGAAGCCCTCCTCGGGCACCGTCAGCCGCAGCAGCGCGCGGATCGCGGCCTCGTGCACCTCCAGCCGGTGGCCGGCCAGCTCCAGCCGGGCCGGGACCTTCTGGGTGTCGCGCAGGCCCTGGTCGTTGCGGAACCGGCGGACCTCGGTGACCACCTGCCGCAGCAGGGCGATCTCCGACTCGGCGTCGGCGTCCCGGTAGCCGGAGTCCGTCGGCCACTCGGCGACGACCACCGACTCGGCGCCGGTCAGCGCCGTCCAGAGCGCGTCGGTGACGAACGGGACGATCGGGTGCAGCAGGCGCAGCGTCACGTCCAGCACCTCGCCGAGCACCCGGCGGGCGTGGTCGGCCTGCGGGCCGCCGCCGTTCAGGGTGGTCTTGGAGAGCTCGACGTACCAGTCGAAGACCTCGTCCCAGGCGAAGTGGAACAGTGCGTCGGAGACCTTCGCGAACTCGAAGTCCTCGTAGAGCGCGTCGACTTCGGCCACCGTGGCGTTCAGCCGGGACAGGATCCAGCGGTCCGCGGCGGTGAGCTCCTCCGGCGCGGGCAGCGGGCCCCGGACGGTGGCGCCGTTCATCAGCGCGAACCGGGTGGCGTTCCAGATCTTGTTGCAGAAGTTCCGCGAGCCCTTGACCCAGTCCTCGCCGATCGGCACGTCGGCGCCGGGGTTGGCGCCGCGGGCCAGCGTGAAGCGGACGGCGTCGGCGCCGTAGGCGTCCATCCAGTCCAGCGGGTCGACGGCGGTGCCGGAGGACTTCGACATCTTCTTGCCGAACTCGTCGCGGACCAGGCCGGTCAGCGCCACCGTCTTGAACGGGGCCTCGCCGTCCATCGCGTACAGGCCGAACATCATCATCCGGGCGACCCAGAAGAAGATGATGTCGTGGCCGGTCAGCAGGACGTCGGTCGGGTAGAACTTCTCCAGGTCGGCGGTGCGCTCCGGCCAGCCCAGGGTGGAGAACGGCCACAGGCCGGAGGAGAACCAGGTGTCCAGCACGTCCGGGTCCTGGACCCAGCCCTCGCCGGCGGGCGGCTGCTCGTCCGGGCCGACGCAGACGACCTCGCCGTCCGGGCCGTACCAGACCGGGATGCGGTGGCCCCACCAGAGCTGGCGCGAGATGCACCAGTCGTACATGTTGTCGACCCAGTCGAAGTAGCGGCGCTCCAGCTCCTTCGGGTGGATCTCGACCCGGCCGTCGCGGACCGCGTCGCCCGCGGCCTTCGCCAGCGGCTCGACCTTGACCCACCACTGCAGCGACAGCCGCGGCTCGACCACGGTGTGGCAGCGCGAGCAGTGGCCGACCGCGTGCTCGTAGGGGCGCTTCTCGGCGACGATCCGGCCCTGCTCGCGCAGCGCGCCGACCACGGCGGAGCGGGCCTCCAGCCGGTCCAGGCCGAGGAACGGGCCGTGCACCGTGATGATGCCGCGGTCGTCCATCACCGTCAGGTTGGGCAGGCCGTGCCGCTGGCCGATGGCGAAGTCGTTCGGGTCGTGCGCGGGCGTCACCTTGACGGCGCCGGTGCCGAACTCCGGGTCGACGTGCTCGTCGGCGACGACCGGGATCTCACGGTCCGTCAGCGGCAGCTTGACGGTCCGGCCGACCAGGTGCGCGTAGCGCTCGTCGGACGGGTGGACGGCCACCGCGGTGTCGCCCAGCAGGGTCTCGGCGCGGGTGGTGGCGACCACGATCGCGTCCGCGCCGTCGCCGTAGCGGATCGAGACCAGCTCGCCGGGCACGTTCTCGTGCTCGACCTCGATGTCGGAGAGCGCGGTCAGGCAGCGCGGGCACCAGTTGATGATGCGCTCGGCGCGGTAGATCAGGCCGTCGTCGAAGAGCTTCTTGAAGATGGTCTGGACGGCCTGCGAGAGGCCCTCGTCCATGGTGAAGCGCTCGCGCGACCAGTCCACGCCGTCGCCGAGCCGGCGCATCTGGCCGAGGATCCGGCCGCCGTAGTTCTCCTTCCACTCCCAGACCTTGTCGACGAAGGCCTCCCGGCCCAGGTCGTGCCGGGACAGGCCGGCCTCGGCGAGCTGCTGCTCCACCTTGTTCTGGGTGGCGATGCCCGCGTGGTCCATGCCCGGGAGCCACAGCGCCTCGAAGCCGAGCATCCGCTTGCGGCGGGTCAGCGCGTCCATCAGCGTGTGCTGGAAGGCGTGGCCCAGGTGCAGCGCGCCGGTGACGTTCGGGGGCGGGATGACGATGGTGTACGGGGGCTTCTCGCTCTTCGCGTCGGCCGTGAAGTAACCGCGCTCCACCCAGCGCTCGTACAGCTCGCCCTCTACCTCGGCCGGGGCGTAGGTCGTCGGGAGGGTGGCTGCGTCGTCCCCGGGGTGCGAGTTCGCGGGGCGCTGGTTCGTCGTGTCGGTCACGACGAACAGTTTACGGAAGTACGGACCTCGGTTACGAACCGACGGTGTCCGGACCAGTCGGGCGCGGTGGGGGGACCGTACGATAGCGTGCCGCATGCTCGACCACTCGACCGACCACCACAGGGCCGCGGAACGCGCAAGCGGCGGGGGAGACTGACGACGATGTACGGCCAGGGGCAGGGACCGCAGCAGTATCCGCAGGGGCAGCCGCAGCAGCCGTACGGCGCTCCCCCTCCGCAGCCCGGCTACGGTCAGCCGCCGGCCTACGGCGCCCCCCAGCCGCCCGCGTACGGCGAGCCCCAGCCGCCCGCGTACGGCGCGCCCCAGCAGCAGCCCCCCGGCTACGGCTACCCGCAGCAGCCCCCGGCCCCGCAGGCCGGCTACGGCCAGCCGCCGCAGCCCCCGCAGCAGTGGGGCGCGCCCCCGCAGCAGCCCGGCTACGGCGGGTACCCGCCGCCGCCCGCGCCGGCCAAGAAGGGCAGGGGCGGGATCATCGCCCTGGTGGTCGTGCTCGGCGTGGCCGTGGTCGGCGGCGGCCTGTGGTGGGGGCTGAAGGGCGGCTCCGGCTCGGACACCGCGGGCAAGTACAAGCTCGTGGTGCAGGACAGCGTGGCGGGCTACACCAAGAAGTCGTCCAACGAGAAGGGCGAGTTGAAGGGCCTGGAGGCCGTCGGCACCTTCGAGGGCTCGCTCAGCGTCACCTACCAGAAGAACACCACCGACCTGGCCAGCTTCGGCGGCAGCTGGGGCACCGTCAAGGACCCGGACAAGGCGATCGACGCCCTGGTCGCCAAGCTGGACGAGGCGATGAACAGCTCGGACGACTCCGACAGTTCGACGGACGGCGGCAAGGCCGTCTGGAAGCAGAAGCTGTCCGACGTCGACGCCAAGGACCCGAAGGACTCCGGCAGCCGGCTGCGCTGCGGCACCATCGGCGCCGAGGGCGGCGCCTCCGCCGCCGCCCCGAGCGTGCCGGTGTGCGTGTTCGCCACCCACTCCACGATCGGCTCGGTGACGACCAACAGCCTCGACCCCAAGGGCAAGCAGCTGACCGTCGACCAGGTCGCCGCGCTGGCCCGCCAGCTCCGGGACGCCTCCACCGTCGCCAAGTAGGACCCGACCCCACCAGCACCACCTCCACGTGTGAACGGAGCCCCAGCCGTGTCCGACAACCAGTTCGGCCCGCCGCAGCCCGGCTTCGGGCCGCCGCAGCCCCCCGGTGCCCCGATACCCCCGCAGGGCGCGCCCGCCCCGCAGCCCGGATACGGCTACCCCGGTCAGCAGCAGCCGCCGCAGCAGCAGTCCTGGGGCGGCGCCCCGCTGCCCCAGCAGGGCTACCCGGCCGGCGCCCCCGGCGGCTTCCCGCCCGGCTACCCGGCCCCGCCGAAGAAGTCTCGCAAGGGCCTGTGGGTCACGCTCTCCATCGTGTCCGCGGTGATCCTGGCCGGCGCCGGCGTGGTCGGCTACCTCGCCTACGACACCGTCTCGAAGTCCGGCAAGTACAAGGTCGTCATGCCCCCGACCTTCCAGGGCATGAGCAGCGAGGCCGGCGCGGACACCGCCCAGCAGATGGCCGAGCAGATGAAGCAGGACTCGGCCTCCGACCCCGACTCGCTCCAGCCGGACGAGACGGTCGCCGCCGTCTACGGCTCGGAGGACGGCAGCCGGGTGCTGATCGCGGCCGGCGGCTACGGCAAGGTGACCCGGCCGTCCTACCAGGTCGACCAGCAGTTCAAGGACATGGAGAAGGAGGGTGACACCGTCACCCAGAAGAAGTCGGTGGACGCCGGTCCGCTCGGCGGCTCGATGTCCTGCGGCCTCGTCACCAGCGGTGACACCCCGGACCTCGCGGTCTGCGTCTGGGCCGACTACTCCGCCGTGGTGCTGGTGATGGAGCAGGCCGACGGTGTCGACCTCGACAAGGTCGCCGCCGACACCCGCGAGCTGCGCCAGGTCTCCGAGGTCGCCAAGTAGCCCTCCGGGCCCCGGAAGTGGACCTCCGGGCCGGCGAGCGGCCCGCGCCGCAAGGCGGTTGGACGAACGGAAGGGCCCCGCACCGGTTCACCGGTGCGGGGCCCTTCCGTGTCGGGCCGGGCGACGACGCCCGGACTCAGGCGCTCTTCTCCCGGCGCTCGCGCTTGATCATGTCGCGCGGGACCAGGGTCGGGATGGCGTGCTTGGAGACGACGTCCCCGGTGACCACCACGCGGGCGACGTCCTGCCGGGACGGGACCTCGTACATCACGGACATCAGCACCTCCTCCATGATGGCCCGCAGACCGCGCGCGCCGGTGCCGCGCAGGATCGCCTGGTCGGCGATCGCCTCCAGCGCGTCCCGGGTGAACTCCAGCTCCACGCCGTCCAGTTCGAACAGCTTGCGGTACTGCTTCACCAGCGCGTTCTTCGGCTCGGTGAGGATCTGCAGCAGCGCCTCGCGGTCCAGGTTGTGCACGCTGGTGATGACGGGCAGGCGGCCGATGAACTCGGGGATCATCCCGAACTTCACCAGGTCCTCCGGCATCACCTGGCGGAAGTGGTCCGCCGAGTCCACCTCGCGCTTGGAGCGGATGGTGGCGCCGAAGCCGATGCCCTTGGCACCGGCCCGGCCCTCGATGATCCGCTCCAGGCCCGCGAACGCGCCGCCCACGATGAACAGCACGTTGGTGGTGTCGATCTGGATGAACTCCTGGTGCGGGTGCTTGCGCCCGCCCTGCGGCGGCACCGAGGCGGTGGTGCCCTCCAGGATCTTCAGCAGCGCCTGCTGCACGCCCTCGCCGGAGACGTCCCGGGTGATCGACGGGTTCTCGCTCTTGCGGGCGACCTTGTCGATCTCGTCGATGTAGATGATCCCGGTCTCGGCCTTCTTGACGTCGTAGTCGGCCGCCTGGATCAGCTTCAGCAGGATGTTCTCGACGTCCTCGCCGACGTAGCCGGCCTCGGTCAGCGCCGTGGCGTCCGCGATCGCGAACGGCACGTTCAGCATCCGGGCCAGGGTCTGCGCCAGCAGCGTCTTGCCGGAGCCGGTCGGGCCCAGCAGCAGGATGTTGGACTTGGCCAGCTCGATCGCGTCGTCCCGGCCGGAGCCGGAGCGCCCGGCCTCGCCGGCCTGGACCCGCTTGTAGTGGTTGTAGACCGCGACCGACAGCGCCTTCTTGGCGAGGTCCTGCCCGACCACGTACTGGTCCAGGAACTCGTAGATCTCGCGGGGCTTCGGCAGTTCCTCGAAGCGCACCTCGGAGCTCTCGGCGAGCTCCTCCTCGATGATCTCGTTGCACAGGTCGATGCACTCGTCGCAGATGTACACGCCTGGCCCGGCGATCAGCTTCTTCACCTGCTTCTGCGACTTGCCGCAGAACGAGCACTTGAGCAGGTCGCCACCGTCTCCGATGCGTGCCACGAGGTGCTTCCCCTTCGCCAGGGGCCCCGCGGGGGTCGGGGCCTGGTGCTGTGAGACCGGCTGCGCCGTCGGCGGTCGGTCTGGTATCCGACGGTACTCTGCCGAGCCGTCGTTTCCGCCGACTTCGACCGGTCTGCCCTACGCCCTGGGCGAATTGATACCGAACAGATGCCGTCGCGGGCGCATGTCCCGACTGCCATTGTGCGGGACGGACGCCGGGACCGGAACGCCCCGGGGCGGGGCGTACGTCACGTACGCACCGCCCCGGGGCGGGAAGGTCAGTCGGTGTACGAGTTCTTCCGGGTCGAGACGATCTGGTCGATCAGCCCGTACTCCAGCGACTCCTCGGCGGTGAGGATCTTGTCGCGCTCGATGTCCTCGCGGACCTGCTCGACGTCCTTGCTGGAGTGCTTGGCCAGCATGTTCTCCAGCTGCTCGCGCATCCGGAAGATCTCCTTGGCCTGGATCTCCAGGTCGGACACCTGGCCGCGGCCGGTCTCGGTGTACGGCTGGTGG
Source organism: Kitasatospora sp. NPDC088783 (assembly GCF_044750705.1). Classification (NCBI taxonomy): domain Bacteria; kingdom Bacillati; phylum Actinomycetota; class Actinomycetes; order Kitasatosporales; family Streptomycetaceae; genus Kitasatospora; species Kitasatospora sp. NPDC088783. The sequence goes on along the minus strand of NZ_JBIVKJ010000007.1, from coordinate 52,265 downwards.
ATCAGGATGCGGGCGTTCGGCAGCGCGAGGCGCTTGCCGGGGGTGCCAGCGGCCAGGATCACCGCGGCGGCCGAGGCCGCCTGGCCCATGCAGACCGTCTGGATGTCCGGCTTCACGAACTGCATGGTGTCGTAGATCGCGGTCAGCGCGGTGAACGAGCCGCCGGGCGAGTTGATGTAGAGCGAGATGTCCCGGTCCGGGTCCATCGACTCCAGGCAGATCAGCTGCGCCATGATGTCGTTCGCCGAGACGTCGTCCACCTGCGAGCCGAGGAAGATGATGCGCTCCTCGAACAGCTTGGCGTACGGGTCGTACTCGCGGATGCCCTGCGAGGTGCGCTCGACGAACCGCGGGACGATGTAGCGGCCCTCGGCGCGCATGTCCTCCAGGCGGGCCTTGGCACCGGACAGGCTGGGGATGTTCATGGTTTCTGGTCCTCCGAAGCGTGCGGTCAGGGTTCCGATGCCGGTCAGCCGGCCAGGCCGGCGCCGGTGCCGCCGCCGCCCGGGACGTCCGCGGCGCTGTGCATGATCTCGTCGATCAGGCCGTACGCCTTGGCCTCCTCCGGCGTGAACCAGCGGTCGCGGTCGGAGTCCAGGGTGATCTGCTCGAAGGACTGGCCGCTGTGGAAGGCGATCAGCTCCGACATCCGCTTCTTGGTGCGCAGCAGCTGCTCGGCCTGGATCCGGATGTCGGTGGCGGAGCCGCCGAGGCCCGCGGAGGGCTGGTGCATCAGGATGTTGGCGTTCGGCAGCGAGAAGCGCTTGCCCTTGGCGCCCGCGGTCAGCAGGAACTGGCCCATCGACGCCGCCATGCCCATCGCGATGGTGACCACGTCGTTCTTGATGTACTGCATGGTGTCGTAGATCGCCATGCCGGCCGAGATGGATCCACCCGGGGAGTTGATGTAGAGGTAGATGTCCTTCTCGGGGTCCGCCGCGAGCAGCAGCAGCTGGGCGGTGATCTTGTTGGCGATGTCGTCGTCGACCTGCTGGCCGAGGAAGATGATGCGCTCGTTGAGCAGCCGGTTGTAGACCTGGTCGCCCAGGCCGCCACCCACGTCGCCGCCGGCGGCGTGCGGTGCCATCGGGCCAGGCATCTGCATCTGCGGGAACGTCACTTAGCCACCTGCTCAGTCGATCTGCGTGTGTGTCGCTGTCCACCGACCCTAACGCGCAGGCCCCGCCGCTGAATCCCCCACGCAGAACTGTTCGCTGTGAGCGCAGGGTGAGCGGGCCGAACGCGCGGGGCACGCGAACGGGCCCGGACGCCGTGCGGCGTCCGGGCCCGTCCCCGGTGCGACTTCACCGTCGGTGGCCGACGGTCACGGGGCTCAGGCCCCGGCGGACTCCTCGGAGGTCTCCTCCGCGGCGGCCTCGGTGGACTCGGCGGCCTCGGTGGTCTCCTCCTCCTCGTCCTCGAAGGAGACGGTCTCGCCGTTGGTGTCGGTCACCTTGGCGGCCTCGACCACCAGGGCCAGCGCCTTGCCGCGGGCGACCTCGCCGACCAGCAGCTGCACCTGGCCGCCCTGGACGACCTGCTGGGCGAACTGGTCCGGGGTGAGGCCGGAGCCGGCGGCGCGGCGGATGAGGTGCTCGGTGAGCTCCTCCTGGTTGACGCCCAGCTCCTCGTTCTTGACGATCTGGTCCAGCACGAACTGGGTCTTGATGCCCTTCTTCGCCTGCTCCTCGGTCTCCTTCTCGTAGTCCTCGCGGGACTTGTCCTGGGAGGCGAGGTAGGTGTCGAGGGTCAGGCCCATCGGCTCCAGCTGGTGGTGCTCCAGGTTGTGCTTGCGGGTGCCGATCTCGTCCGCGAGCAGCTTCTCCGGGTAGTCCATCTCGACCCGCGAGAGCAGCTCGTCGAGGACCTTCTCCTGGGCCTGGGTGGCCTGGTCGAACTCCTTCATCCGCTCGAGGCGCTTGACGGAGTCGGCGCGGAGCTCCTCGAGGGTGTCGAACTCGCTCGCCAGCTGCGCGAACTCGTCGTCCAGGGCCGGGAGTTCCTTCTCCTGGACGGCGGTCACGGTGACGGTGACCTCGGAGTCCTTGCCGACCTGGGTGCCGCCCTTGAGGGTGGTGGTGAAGGTCTTGGACTCACCGGCGGACAGGCCGATCACGGCCTCGTCGATGCCGTCCAGCAGGCGGCCGGAGCCGATCTCGTAGCTCACGCCGGTGGCGGTGCCGTCCTCCGGCACCTCACCGTCGACCTTGGCCTCCAGGTCGATCACCACGATGTCGTTCTCGCCGGCGGCGCGCTCGACGTCCTTGACGGAGGCGAAGCGCTCGCGCAGCTGCTCCAGCGACTTCTCGACGTCCTCGTCGCCGACCTCGATCGGGTCGACCACGACGGCGATCTCGGAGAACTCGGGCAGGGTGACCTCGGGGCGCACGTCGACCTCGGCGGTGAACTTGAGGTCCCCGCCGTCCGCCAGGTTCTCGACACCCTCGATCTCGGTGATGTCGGGCTGGCCCAGAACGTCGATCTGGCCCTCGTCGACGGCCTGCGTGTAGAAGCGCGGAAGCGCGTCGTTGACGGCCTCCTCCAGCACCGCGCCACGACCGAAGCGCTGGTCGATCACCTTGTTCGGGATCTTGCCCTTGCGGAAGCCCGGAACGGTGACCTGCTGGTTGATCTTCTTGTACGCCGCGTCGAGGCTGGGCTTGAGCTCCTCGAAGGGCACCTCGACGGTGAGTCGAACCCGGGTGGGGTTCAGAGTCTCGACGGCGCTCTTCACGGTTGGGTCTCCTAGGGGGCTTGCGGTCAGGGCGATAGGCGGTTGGGGCTGCATTGCTGTCCGTACTACCGCCAGCGATCCATCCTACCGGTACCACGAAAGCGGCTGTGCCCGGCACCGGGGGCCGGGAGCCCGGGGGGCCCGGAACCACGGCGGCGGAACCACGGCGGCGGGGCGCGACGACGACGGGGCCGCAACGACAACAGGGCCCCGCCCGCCGACGAGACCCTGCCGCACGCGGTCGGGGTGACCGGATTCGAACCGACGGCCTTCCGCTCCCAAAGCGGACGCGCTACCAACCTGCGCCACACCCCGTGGTGCCGAGCAGAAGAGTACACGTCGACCCGCCCCCGACCGGGGCGATATCGACGAGCCGGGGACGAGCCGACAACGGGAAGGAGTGTGCAATCCACCGACCCGACCAGGTACGCTGGGCCAGTCCTCACCACCGCACGGTGGCGGAGGGCGCTTCCCTGCGGGTGTAGCTCAATGGTAGAGCCCCAGTCTTCCAAACTGGTCACGCGAGTTCGATTCTCGTCACCCGCTCCACGAGGCCGACGGCCCCGACCGCCCAGCGGTCGGGGCCGTCGCCGTTCCCCCTCCGGCGCACCGGCCCCGCGCTCCCCCGCGCTCCCGCCCCGCGGACGGCCCGGAGGCCCCGCGCGGTGGGTCGCGCGGGGCCTCCGGGGGGTGGTGCCGGGGATCAGACGTTGACGCCGTGGGCCGCCAGGTAGGCGACCGGGTCGATGTCGGAGCCGTAGTCCGGGGTGGTGCGGATCTCGAAGTGCAGGTGCGGGCCGGTGACGTTGCCCGTGGCGCCGGACAGGCCGATCTGCTGCCCCGCCGTCACGGACTGGCCGGCCGAGACGGAGATCGAGGAGAGGTGCGCGTACTGGGCGTACTTGCCGTCGGCGAGCTTGATGACGACCTGGTTGCCGTAGGCGCCGCCGTTGCCGGCCGAGACCACGGTGCCGTTGGCGATCGCCTTCAGGCTGGTGCCGGTGGAGACCGGGAAGTCGATGCCGGTGTGGTAGCCGCTGGACCAGCTGGAGCCCGCCACCTTGTAACCGGTGGTGACGCTGCCCGGCGCGGGGGCGACGTAGCCGGAGGAGGAGCTCGCGGCGGAGCCGGCGCTGCTCGAACCGGTGGAGGCGGTGGCGGTCGACGACTTCGCCGAGGACGACTTCTCGGTCTTGGCCTCGGTCTTGGCCTCGACCTTGGCGGGGGCCGGGGCCGGGGTCTCGGCCTTCGCCTCGGCCGGAGCCGGGGTCTCGACCTTCGCCTTGGCCGGGGCCTCGGTCTTGGCCTGCGCCTTCGGGGCGGCGGCGGTGGCCGCGGCGTCCGAGGAGGTGGTGGCCGAAGTCGCCGGGGCGGCCTGGCCGTTGACGCTCAGCTGCTGGCCGGGGTAGATCAGGTTCGGGTTGCCGCCGATGACCGAGCGGTTGTCCTGGTAGAGCTTCTCCCAGCCGCCGTCCACGTTCTTCGCGGTGGCGATCTTCGAGAGGGTGTCGCCGGCGGCGACCTTGTAGGTCTGCGCGGCGGCGTCACCGGCGGGGTGGCCGGTGGTGTCGGCGACGGGGGTGGCGTCGACCGAGACGTTGGCCCACTGGCGGCCGCCGTCCTGGTGGTCGGCGGTGCCGTGCGCGGAGGCGGCGGAGACCGGGAGGCCGACCGCGGCACCCACCACGCCGGCGGCGATGGCGATGCGGGCGATGGTGGTCAGGCGCGGCTTGCGGTGCTTGCCCTGGACGGACATGAAGCTGTTCCTCTCCGACGCCTACGAGGTGAGCTGTCGGGTTCGGGCGAGAGTTGCCCGGCCGCGTCTCCGCGGCTTCACCCCGAGCCGTCCCGTGCGTTCCGGGCCCGGCGTACTACCTGTGGTTCCCCCGCTCCTGCCGTGGCGTGGTGTCTGGTCGGCACCGAACGGCGGCAGGACTAGGCGTTCCGCTCGATGGCCAGCCCGGCCGATGTCCGGGCTGCGGAGGAAGCAAAACCCACGGCTCGCGGAGCTGGCAAGCGCCGAAGAGCCCCGTTCCCGTGATCGGGAGGGGGCTGACGGTACGCCAGGTCACGCTCCGCCGACGACGGGCTGCGGTGCGCGTACGGGATCATGACGGTGCGCCCACGAACCGCACACAGCGGGCGACGTCGGCCACTGCGTGCACCTGGGCGCTGACCTGGCGTGACGGGTCGGGTGAGCCTGGTCACCCGCGGGCAGCGGTGCGGTCCGGAACGGGGGTGCCCCCGCCCGTCGGAACGTGCTCCCCGGGGCCGGACGGGGTGGTCAGCCCGCGATGCCGGAGATGGCCTTGGAGATCGAGTTGAGGAACTGCTGGATCGGCCCGGCCATGGTCGACTGGCTGAGCATGAATCCGAACAGCGCGGCGATGATGGCGTGTCCGCCCTTCAGCTGCTTGTTGCGGATGAAGATGAAGACGATGACGCCGAACAGGACAAGGGCGGAGACGGAGAAGGCCACCGGGACTCACTTCCTCGATTCATGGCGGGGGTTCAGGTCGGAACCGGCGACGGCTCCAGGCGGAAACCGGCCCCTGCCCCCCGTGTCCCCACCACTCCATCCGGACTCAGTGTGGTCGCTCGTGCGGACTGCGTAAAGGACTTGCCCCGTCACCGGGGGCCCCAACCCGGGTGGTGGGACTGATTTTCGCCGACCGCGACGATAGCGGACGGGTCCTGACGGGGCGTCGGCGGGAGGCGGTTCGCGGCGGCTGCCGCGGCAAACCGGCAGGCAGACCGGGTCGGTGCCCACCGGCCGGGTATGCCAGGGGAATTGGCCGAAGATCAACGTCGGGGTTTGACACTCCGTGGGCGCTCCGTGCTCACCGCGCCCGCCGCGTCCGCGCCCGGCGGGGTCAGCGGCGCCAGACCAGCAGCACCGCCCGGTCGTCGTTGACGTGCTTGGCCACGCTGTCGATCAGCCGGACCGCGGCCCCGGGGCGCCCGGCCGCCGGGATGGTGGCGACCAGCCGGTCGGCCTCGCCCATCAGCCGGTCCATGCCCTCGCCCAAGTCCCGGCCGGGGATCTCCACCATGCCGTCGGTGCAGAGCATCAGCACGTCGCCGGGGCCCAAAGTACCGCGCGCGCCCTCGAACTTGGCGCCGTCGTAGACGCCGAGCAGCGGGCCCTCGGCCTCCTTGACCTCCCAGTGGCCGGCCCCGGCCAGCCGGTGCATGCCGGGCAGGTGCCCGGCGGAGAGGAGTTCGTACTCGCCGGTGTCCAGGTCGAGGACCAGGTGGACGGCGGTGGCGAAGCCCTCCTCCCAGTCCTGGCGCAGCAGGTAGCCGTTGGCGGCGGGCAGGAAGTCGTGGGCGGGCAGCGAGCCGAGCAGCCCGCCGAAGGCGCCGGAGAGCAGCAGGGCGCGGCTGCCGGCGTCCATGCCCTTGCCGGAGACGTCGGCGAGGACGACTTCGAGCACCGGGCCGGTGCGGGCGGCGACCATGAAGTCGCCGGAGAAGGACTGGCCGCCGGCCGGGCGGAGCGCGGTGTCGGTGTGCCAGCCGTCGGGCAGCTGCGGGACGCGGCCCTGGACCCGGATCCGTTCGCGCAGGTCGAAGAGCATGGTGGAGCCGCCGCGCCAGGGCACGCCGATCCGGCGGCGGAACTGGGCGACCAGCAGTCCGGCGACGCCGACCGCGCCGACCACCAGGGCGGCGCCCGGGGTGACGCCGTGGGCGTACGCCTCGGGCTGCCGGCTGGCCACCCGCTCGCCGGTGTGCACCAGGGACTCGGTGATCAGCCCGGCGGCCGCGGCGGCGTACAGCAGCACCAGGGTGCCGGGGCGCAGCAGCAGCGCGCCGGCCAGCACCGGCAGGACCAGGGCGGTGGGCGGCGCCCAGTCCGGGACGAGGATGTTGAGCAGCACCAGCAGCGGGACGGCCAGGGCGAGCGCGGCGAACGCCCACCAGTCGGCGCCGTCGCCGCGGAAGTAGTCGACCCCGGTGCGGCGCAGCCTGCGCCGGGCCCGGTACAGCGCCGTGCGCAGCCGGGCCGTCACGGGTTCGCGGGACGGTCCGCCGTCCCGGCCCGTCGCACTGGGACGCGCGCTGCCGGCCATGGGGACCGACCTTATCCACCGCCGGTGCCCGCGTCGACGGGGCGGGTGGCACCGGGTGCAGCGCGGGGCGGCGGGCCCGGCGGGTTTCGGCCGCCCGGGACGTGTCCGGGGGCGGGGGTCCTCCGCGGGCGGACCGGCGGAGCGGCCGAACCGGGGCCGGACGTCCGCGAGTTGGGCGCGGTGCGCCCGAGCCGTGCTTGCTGCGGTGCGGGGTGCGGCGGGGGACGCCCGGGCGGGCGTCCCCCGTCGGCTCAGCCCTGCGGGTGGTGGGCCGGAATCGGCGGGAGCTCGCCGGTGGTCTCGTACTCGGACAGCATGTCGATCCGGCGGGTGTGCCGCGCCTCGCCGCTGTACGGGGTGTTGAGGAAGACCTCGACGAACTTGGTGGCCTCGTCCAGGGTGTGCATCCGGCCGCCGACCGAGATGACGTTGGCGTTGTTGTGCTCGCGGCCGAGGGCCGCGGTCTGCTCGCTCCAGGCGAGGGCGGCCCGGACGCCCTTGACCTTGTTGGCGGCGATCGCCTCGCCGTTGCCGGAGCCGCCGATCACCACGCCCAGCGCCTCGGGGTCGGCGGCGGTGCGCTCGGCCGCCCGGAGGCAGAACGGCGGGTAGTCGTCCTCGGCGTCGTAGACGTGCGGGCCGCAGTCGACCGGCTCGTGCCCGGCCCCCTTCAGCCACTCGACGAGGTGGTTCTTCAGTTCGTATCCGGCGTGGTCGGAGCCCAGGTAGACGCGCATGACCACGAGTGTGACATGCCGCCGGGTCCGCTCCCCGGCAGGGGCGCGGACCCGGCGGCGGTGACGCGGCGTCAGCGGCGGCCGAGCAGTTTCCAGGTGAGCGGGAGGGCGCCCATCGCGAGCACCACCTTGAGCGCGTCGCCGACCAGGTACGGGTACAGACCGAGGTGGGCGGCCTCGGAGAGCGGGACGTCCAGGGCGAAGGCCAGGTAGGGCACGCCGACGGCGTAGATGGCCAGGCTGCCGAGCACCATCGCGCCCGCGGTGCGCAGCGGGCCGCGGTCGGCGCCGCGGCGGGCCAGCGCGCCGGTCAGCGCGGCGGCGACCACGAAGCCGATCACGTAGCCGAGGGTGGCCAGGCCCGCGCCGGAGGTGCCCTGGGCGAACCACGGCAGGCCGGCCGCGCCGGCCAGCAGGTAGAGGCCGAGGGCGGCGGCGCCGCGGCGGGCGCCGAGCGCGGTGCCGACCAGCAGGGCGGCGAAGGTCTGCCCGGTCACCGGCACCGGCGAGCCGGGGACGGGCACCGACAGCTGGGCGGCCAGGCCGGTCAGCGCGGCGCCGCCGGCCACCAGGGCCAGGTCGCGGGCGCGCGCACCGAGCCGGGTGGACGCCTGCGGCAGCAGGTCGGCGAGGACGGCGGTGGAGGGTGTCGGCGCGGCGATGGCCATGGCTGCTCCCGGGGGTCCGATGCGGGTGATCACCTGTGAACCTACGCGCTGCCCGGCACCCGCCGCCGCGTCGGCCGCGACAAAAGCCGACCGCCCCGGCTTGTCGGGTCCGGCCTGTGACCGAGCCCTCATCCGCACCGTGGGTGCGGGTGCGGTCACCGTCCGTCGGGCGGCCGTCCGGATGGCGGTCCCGCCTGGGAGGCCCCCGCCGGATGCCGAATAGTGGACGGACCCCCGCGAAAGCGTCCGCTAGTCGAACAGTCTGGAACCCTCCGCATGTCCCGCACCCCCACCCCCGAGACCGTGCCCGCCCGGGAGCCGGCCGCCGAGGACGCGGGCCTGGCCCACGGGCTCAAGCAGCGCCACCTGTCGATGATCGCGCTCGGCGGGGTGATCGGCGCCGGGCTGTTCGTCGGCTCGGGCGCCGGGATCGCCGCGGCCGGTCCGGCCGTGGTGCTGGCCTTCGCCGCCTCCGGACTGCTGGTCATGCTGGTGATGCGGATGCTCGGCGAGATGTCCGCCGCCCGCCCGGCCTCCGGCTCCTTCTCGGTGCACGCGGACCGGGAGATCGGCGGCTGGGCCGGGTTCACCGTCGGCTGGCTGTTCTGGGTGCTGCTGTGCGTCGGTGTCGCGGTGGAGGCGATCGGCGCGGCCGGCATCGTCTCCGGCTGGCTGCCCGCCGTGCCGTCCTGGGCCTGGGTGGCGGTCTTCATGGCCTTCTTCTGCCTGACCAACCTGGCGGCGGTGCGCAACTTCGGCGAGTTCGAGTTCTGGTTCGCTGCGGTCAAGGTGCTGGCCATCACCGCCTTCCTGGTGATCGGCGTGCTGGCGGTCTGCGGCCTGCTGCCCGGCACCGCCGCCCCGGGGGCGGCCAACCTCACCGGCCACGGCGGCTTCCTCCCGCACGGGACGAGCGGCCTGATCACCGGTCTGCTCGCCTCGGTCTTCGCGTACGGCGGGCTGGAGACCGTCACCATCGCCGCCGCCGAGTCCGAGGACCCGCGGCGCAGCGTGGCGATCGCGGTGCGCACCGCGATGTGGCGGATCGCGCTGTTCTACGTCGGCTCGATGGCGGTGATCGTCACGCTGGTGCCGTGGGACGACCCGGCGGTGGTGCGGCCCGGCCCGTACGTCGCGGTGCTGGACGTGCTGGGCATCCCCGGCGCGGCCCAGCTGATGAACGCGGTGGTGCTGATCGCGCTGTTGTCCGCGATGAACGCCAACATCTACGGCTCGTCCCGGATGGCGCACTCGCTGATCGCCCGCGGCCACGGCCCGCGCGCGCTGTCCCGGCTCTCCGGCGGCGTGCCGCGCCGGGCGGTGCTGGCCTCCTGCGCGTTCGGCTTCCTCGCGGTGCTGCTGTCGTACTGGTGGCCGGAGACCGTCTTCTCCTGGCTGCTGAACATGGTGGGCGCGGCGGTCCTGGTGGTCTGGGCGTTCATCTGCGTCGCCCAGCTGCGGATGCGCCGCCACCTGTCGGCGGCCGAACTCCCGGTCCGGATGTGGGCGTTCCCGTACCTGACGTACCTGGCGCTGGCCGCGATCCTGGCGGTGCTGGTGCTGATGACGCTGGACTCCGCCAACCGCGTGCAGCTCTACTTCACGGCCGGGCTGACGCTGGTGCTGGCGGCGGCGGGCGCGCTGCGCGGCCGGGGGGCCCGGACGGCGCGGACCCCGCGCCCCTGACGGGACGCGGGGTCCGACTCCGCTCTGCGGGGCCTACTCGAAGGACGGGCCCGCGGTGCGGGTGCGCTTGATCTCGTAGAAGCCGGGGGTGGAGGCGACCAGGACCGTACCGTCCCAGAGCCGGGCGGCGGCCTCGCCGCGCGGGGTGGGGGTGACGACCGGGCCGAAGAAGGCGACCCGGTCGCCGTCCGGGCCGTCGACGGCGATCACCGGGGTGCCGACGTCCTCGCCGACCAGGCCGATGCCCTCGGCGTGCGAGGCGCGCAGCGCGTCGTCGTACGCGTCGGTGTCGGCGGCGTCGGCCAGTTCCTCGGGCAGGTCGGCGGCGCGCAGCGCGGCGACGACGGTCTCCCGGGTGTTGGGCAGGCCCTGGTTGTGGAAGCGGGTGCCGAGCTCGGTGTAGAGCGGGCCGAGCACCTTGTCGCCGTGCGCCTGGGCGGCGGCGATCAGGACCCGGACCGGGCCCCAGCCGGCGGCCAGCAGCGCGCGGTACTGCTCGGGCAGGTCGTCCCGGTTCTCGTTGAGGACGGACAGGCTCATCACGTGCCAACGGGTGTCCACCGGGCGGAGCTTCTCGACCTCCAGCATCCAGCGGGAGGTCATCCAGGCCCAGGGGCAGATCGGGTCGAACCAGAAGTCGGCGGTCTTGCGGGAGGCTGCGGTCGTCACGGACGGCGTCCTTCGGAGTCGGCGGGCAGGAGTGGTCGGGGTGTCCCCCGGAATGCAACCGCCGGGCGCCCGCGATGATTCCGCGCCAGTGCAATGGCACAGGTCGGACGGCGTGAAAGGATGCCCCCGAAGGAGCGCCATGAACGTTCCGCGACCGCGTGTTCCGTACAGAGGAGTACCGACGTGCCCGGCAAGAACCTGAGCCGCGAGGAGGCCCGAGACCGGGCCGCGATCATCCGGGTGGAGAGCTACCGCGTCCACCTGGACGTCAGCGCGGCGGCCGACCCCGGCCGGCCCACCTTCCGTTCCACCACCCGGATCTCGTTCGACTGCGCCGAGCCGGGCACGAGCAGCTTCGCCGACCTGCTGGCCCCCGAGGTGGTCTCGGTCGAGCTGAACGGCCTGCCGCTGGACCCGGCCGAGGTGTTCGACGGCACCCGGGTGGCGCTGCCGGTGCTGGCCGCGCACAACCGGCTGACCGTGGTCGCCGAGTGCGCGTACAGCCGCACCGGCGAGGGGCTGCACCGCTTCGTCGACCCTGCGGACGGCGAGACCTACCTGTACACCCACTACGAGCCGGCCGACGCCCGCCGGGTCTTCGCCAACTTCGAACAGCCGGACCTGAAGGCCCCGTTCACCTTCACGGTGACCGCCCCCGCCGCCTGGGACGTGTACGCCAACGCGGTGGCCGAGCGCGTCAGCGCGACCGGGCCCCTCCTGCCCGGGGGCGGGCGAGGAGGGCAGGTCGTCGACGAGGGCGCCGCCCGCACCTGGGAGTTCGCGCCGACCCAGCCGATCTCCACCTACCTGACCGCCGTGGTGGCCGGCCCGTACCACGTGGTGCGCGACCACTACACCCGCGAACTGCCGGACGGCGGCCGGCTGGAGATCCCGCTGGCCGCCACCTGCCGGCGCTCGCTGGCCCCGTACTTCGACGCCGACGAGATCCTCACCGTCACCAAGCAGGGCCTGGACTTCTTCCACCAGGAGTTCGACTACCCGTACCCGTTCGGCAAGTACGACCAGTGCTTCGTCCCCGAGTACAACATCGGCGCGATGGAGAACCCCGGCTGCGTGACCTTCCGCGAGGAGTTCGTCTTCCGCTCGAAGGTCACCGAGGCCGCGTACGAGTCCCGGGCCAACGTGATCCTGCACGAGATGGCGCACATGTGGTTCGGCGACCTGGTCACCATGAAGTGGTGGGACGACCTGTGGCTGAAGGAGTCGTTCGCCGACTTCATGGGCTCCTACGCGCAGATCGGCGCCGGCACGAAGTACCGCTCCGCCTGGATCACCTTCGCCAACCGCCGCAAGGCGTGGGCCTACCGGCAGGACCAGTTCCCCACCACCCACCCGATCACCGCGGACATCCGCGACCTGGAGGACGCCAAGCTCAACTTCGACGGCATCACCTACGCCAAGGGCGCCGCCGTCCTCAAGCAGCTGGTCGCCTACGTCGGCCGGGACGCCTTCTTCGAGGGCGCCCGCACCTACTTCAGGAAGCACGCCTTCGGCAACACCGTGCTGGACGACCTGCTGGACGCCCTGGAGGAGACCAGCGGCCGCGACCTGCGCGCCTGGTCCGCCGCCTGGCTGCAGACCTCCGGCGTCAACACCCTGACCCCCGAGCTGGCGCACGACGCCGAGGGCCGGATCACCGAGCTGGCGATCCGCCAGGACGGCACGCCGGCGCGCCCGCACCGGATCGCGGTCGGCCTGTACGACCGGGCCGAGGACGGCGCGCTGCGCCGCACCGACCGCTACGAGCTGGACGTGGCCGGGGAGCGGACCGTGGTCGCCGCGGCCGCCGGGCGTCCGGTGCCCGCGCTGGTGCTGGTCAACGACGACGACCTGACGTACGGCAAGGTCCGCTTCGACGAGCGCTCGCTGGAGACCCTGCGCACCGGCCTCGGCGACCTCGCCGACACCCCGGCCGACGGCCCCGGCGCGGACGCGGACGCGCCCAGCCTGGCCCGGGCGCTGGCCTGGTCCGCGGTGTGGAACCTGACCCGGGACGGCCTGATGCCCACCCGGGACTACCTCGACCTGGTGCTGCGCTTCGCCGGCCGGGAGTCCGACGTCGGCGTCCTGCAGTCCCTGCACCAGCAGGCCGGCATCGCGCTGGCGGTGTACGCCGACCCGGCCCGCCGCGCCGAGTACGGCACCGCGCTGGCCGAGTGCGCGCTGCGCGAGCTGGAGCGGGCCGCCCCCGGCAGCGACCACCAGCTGGCCTGGGCCCGGTTCCTGGCCGACACCGCCGAGCGCGCCGACCACCTGCGGCTGCTGCGCGGCCTGCTCGACGGGACCGACCGGATCGACGGCCTGACGGTCGACCAGGAGCTGCGCTGGAACTTCTGGCTGGCGCTCGCCGCGCACGGGCGGGCCTCCGCCGAGGAGCTGGCCGCCGAGCTGGCCCGCGACAACACGGCCGGCGGCCGCCGCCGGCAGACCCAGTGCCTGGCCGCGCTGCCCACCCCGGAGGCCAAGGCCGAGGCCTGGTCCTCGGTGGTCGACTCCGACGAGCTGCCCAACGCCCTGGTCGAGGCCCGGATCGCGGGCTTCGACCAGCCCGGGCAGCGGGAGTTGACGGCTCCCTACGCCGAGCGGTACTTCGCCGCGCTGGAGTCGGTCTGGGCGGAGCGCTCGATCGAGATCGCGATGCGGATCGTCGGCGGCTTCTTCCCCCGGCACCAGACCACCCCGCGGACCCTGGCGGCCACCGACGCCTGGCTGTCCGCCCACCCGGACGCCGCCCCGGCGCTGCGCCGGCTGGTGCTGGAGTGCCGGGACGACCTGGCCCGGGCGCTGCGGGCCCAGGAGTGCGACGCCCGGTAGCGCGGGCCGGTCGTACGGGCCGGTCGTACGGGCCGGTGACGCGGAGTGGGGCGGCTCCCTCCTCTGGAGAGGGAGTCGCCCCACGTGCGAGGGTGGTGCGGCGGGTGCGGCTACTTCAGGGTGGCCGAGGTCAGACCGGCCTGGACCTGGCGCTGGAAGGACAGGTACACCACCAGCACCGGCAGCATCGCGATCGTCATGCCGGCGAACAGGCCGGGGAAGTCGCTGGCGTAGCCGGACTGCTGGGCCAGGTTCATCAGGCCCTGGGCGAGCATCGAGCGGTCCGGGTCGGTGCCGCTCTGCTGCTGCATCAGGGTCAGCGGCAGCAGGTACTGGTTCCACTGGCCGAGCACGTTGAAGATGAACACGCTGATCAGGCCGGACTTCGCCATCGGCACCATGACCTGGAAGAACGCCCGGCTGTGCGAGCAGCCGTCGATCATCGCGGCCTCGTGGACGGCGCTGGGCAGCGACCGGAAGAACGAGTGCAGGAAGAACACGGTGAACGGCAGCGAGTAGGCCGTGTAGACCAGGATCAGGCCGACGTACTGGTTCAGGCCGAGCCAGGGGATGACCGTGCCGAGGTTCTTCACCATGAAGAACAGCGGGACGAGCGCCAGGTACACCGGGAACATCGCGCCGGCGACGAAGAAGTAGTAGATGGTCCGGTTGCCGCGGAACTCGTACCGGGCCAGCACGTAGGCGGCCATCGAGCCGAGCAGCATGGTCAGGGTGAGCGAGCCCGCCAGCACGATCACGGTGCTGAGGAAGAAGTCGCCGATGCCCTTGTCCCAGGCGCGGGTGAAGGCGTCGAGGCTCCAGTGCGAGGGCCAGCTCCAGGCGCTGTCGCCGATCTCGGTGTTGTTCTTGAACGAGCCGAGGACGATCCAGAGCAGCGGGACGATGATCAGCACCGCCCACAGGGCCAGGAAGCCGTGCGAGAAGACGTTGAGGACTCCCCCGCCGTCGGCGAAGCGCTGGTCCTTGCCGGGCTTGCCCGGCCGGTCGTTCCCGCCGCTGCGCTGGGCCGGGACGGCGGTGGTCGCGTCGGTGTTGGTGCTCATGCCGGGAACCTCAGAACTCGATCTTCTCGCGCCGGGTGACCCGGAGCGAGACGACGGACAGGACCAGGGTGATGAAGAAGATCACCACACCCATGGCACAGGCGTAACCGGCCTTGCCGAAGATCAGGAAGTTGCGCATCAGCAAGGTCGCCATGATCTCGCTGTGGTGGTCCGGGCCACCGCCGTAGTAGGCGCCGGGCGTCATGGTGGAGACCAGGGCGAAGGCGTCCATGGCGGCGATCGCCAGGTAGACCCAGGCGGTCTGGATGCTCTCCCAGAGCAGCGGCAGCGTGATCTTGAAGAAGGTGGTGCCGCGCTTGGCGCCGTCCAGCAGGGCGGCCTCGTAGATGTCCTTCGGGATGCTCTGCATGGCGGCCGAGAACAGCACCAGGTAGAAGCCGACGCCGGACCAGATCAGCACGCCCATGACGCACCACAGGCCGAAGGTCGGGTTGGACGCGAAGTCCCAGGGGTGGGCCTTGTCGACGATGCCGAGCCCGATCAGGACGCCGTTGAGCAGACCGCCCTTGTCGGTCCGGTACACGCCCTGGAACAGCACCGACAGGATGGCGACCGACAGCACCTGCGGGAAGAAGAAGACGATCTTGTAGAAGGCCGAGCCGCGCACGCCCTGCACGCCGCCGGTGCCGCTCTTGCCGCCCACGTTGAGCATGAAGGCGAAGAACAGCGCCAGCAGGATGGTGGTGATCGGCAGCACGATCAGCAGCAGCAGGTTGTGCTGGAGCGCGCCGAGGAAGGCGCTGTCCTTGAAGAGCGCGGTGTAGTTGTCCAGCCCGATGAAGTTCATGTCGGGCGAGGCGCCGGACCAGTCGGTCAGCGAGTAGCCGAAGGTCTGCAGGTAGGGCCAGATGACCAGGGCGATGTACAGCACGACGGGAACCACGAGGAACCCGAAGATGAAGGGTGTTTTACGGTGTCGCATGGGAGCTGCTCCTGTCCGCCGACAGCCTGTGGTCAGACAGGCCTGGAACTGCGGTAGCGCGTGGAACGGCCGGGGCCCGCGAGCGGGCCCCGGCCTTGCGGTGACAAGCCGTCGGCCTGCTGGGGTGTCAGATCTTCTTGGAGGTCGCGGCCTTGCCGCGGGCGACCCACTCCTGCGGGGTGATGCGCTTGTTGACCAGCTCGTTGGTGGCGTTCTCGATCTCGGTGTCGAACGCGGTCTGCAGGTCCTGGAAGCTGAAGTTGAAGGTGACGTCGCCGGCCGCCTTGACCGCGTCGGCGGAGGACTTGGTGCCCGGCTTGAGGGCGACGTCGGGGTTGACGCCGTCCTTCAGCACGGTCAGCGAGTTCGCGGTGGCCACGAACTTCGAGGAGCCGTCCTTGGTCAGCATCATGCGCAGGAACTCGAGGCCGCCGGCCTTGTTCTTGGCCTTGCTCGGGACCATGAACGGCTCGCCGGCGCCGGCCCAGAGCGCGGTGCCGGGCAGCTTGTCGCCGGGCAGCGAGGGGATCGGCAGGAAGGCCATGTCGAAGTCGGCCGGGGTGGAGGCCAGCATCTCGTTCTCCAGCCAGGAGCCGGACGGGATGAAGGCGGCCTTGCCCTGGCACCAGGCGGTCTGCGACTCGGTGTGGGTCATGCCGTTGGTGCCGGGGAGGAGGAAGTCGCCCTCCATGATCTTGTTGAACGCGCTGACGCCGGCCAGCACCGCCGGGTCGTCCCAGGCCGCCGTGTCACAGGCGTTGATCTTCTTGACCAGGTCCAGGCCGCCCTGCTTGGCGATCAGGCTGAAGATCACGTAGTTCGCGTAGTAGGGGTACTTGCCCTGGTGCGCGAACGGGGCGATGCCGGCGGCCTTGATGGTGCCGCAGAGGGTGATGAACTCGTCCCAGGTCTTCGGCGGGGTCCAGCCCTTGTCCTTGAAGAGCTTGGCCGAGTACCAGAGGCCGAACACGGTGTAGACGTAGTTCAGCGAGTACATCTTGCCGTCGATGGTGCCCTGCTCGACGGTGCCGGGCAGCAGGACGTCCTTGATCTTCTTCGTCGGGTCGTCCAGGTACGGGGCCTCCAGCAGCACCGACAGGTCGGTGAGCTGGCCGGCGCTGACCAGGACGTCCGCCTTCATCGCCTGGGCGCCGGAGTTGTCGAAGACGTCCGGCGGGGTGTTGGCGTTGAAGCGCGGCTGCAGCTTGCCGCTGATCTCCTGGGTGCCCAGGTGCGAGACGGTCGCGCCCGCGTACGCCTTCTTGTAGGCGTCCTCGAACACCTTGGCGTAGTCGTCGCCGTAGCCGCCCTTGAAGATCACGACGTCCAGCGGGTCGCTGTCCTTGACCCCGAACGGGTTCTTGCTGTCGCCGCCGAGCGTCGGAGCGGCGCTGGACTTGCTGTCACCGCTGCCGGAACCGCCGGCGCAGGCGGCGAGCAGCGAGGTGCCGCCCGCGGCGAGGACGGTGATCGCGGCCGCGCGCTTGAACAGGTCGCGACGGTTGTACTCAGTTGCAGAGCCCATGAGTGCCCTAACCCCTCAGTTCCAGAAGAAGTGGACCGGAGCTGACGTCACGTCAACTCCCGCGGCCCGAAAGGTGCCCAGCGGCGAAGGTGCCGGTCAGAGGCGGTGTGATGATGCTGCAAAGGTATAGTCCACTGTTCACCCAGCGGCAATAGTCAGCAGGTCGGATAACAAACCTGACGACCGAACCGTTGTTCGCGATGCAGCATGTGCAATGTGCAGGAACCCTGCGAATTACGTGTCCGCGCCAGGCATGAAGGGGAATCTAGCGCGTTGTTGCTCGAAAGAACATAGAAACGCGCAGCTCTGCGCATCACAGTGCTCTAACTGTGATGCGCGAAGCTGCGCGTCGGCTGCCCCGGCGGGAGGTGAGCGGGGGTCAGCGGGGGTCAGCGGGAGACCGGCCGGGGGTCCGGCCCGGGATCAGTCGTCCCGGAGGCCCTTGTCCAGGGCGGAGACCAGGCTGCCCCGGGCGTCGTCGTTGTCCAGCGACCAGGCCATCACGCCGCCCAGGTCGTTCTCCTCGACGTAGCGCGCCTTGCGGGTCAGCAGGTCGGGGGTGTCGTACGTCCAGAACTCGGTGCCGTCGTACTTCCAGGTCGCCCCGTGCGCGCGGTCGGTGAAGACCGTGCCCGGCAGGTCCTTGATCTGGTTGTAGGGCAGGTTCCCGCCCCGGGACAGGCCGGTGGCGGACTGGTACAGGCCGTTCTTCTTCGGGCCGGCCGGCACGCCCGTCCAGCCGTAGCCGTAGAACGGGACGCCCACCACGGCCTTCTTGGCGGGCAGGCCGCGGTCCAGGTAGGTCCGCACCACCCGGTCGACGCTGAGCTGCTGCCCGGAGGCGTCGGCCCGGTCGGTGTACAGGTTGGCGTCGTGGTTGGTCGGGCCCTGGGCCTCCCACGGGCCGTGCAGGTCGTAGGTCATCAGGTTCAGCCAGTCCACCGACTTGGCGACCTTCCCGACCTCCAGCTGGTCGATCTTCGACTCGCCGGCCGGGACCGCGGCGGTGAGCAGGTAGTGCGGGCCCTTCCGGCCGGACAGCGCGTCCAGCTGGCGGCGGAACTCCTGCATCAGCAGGGTGTAGTTCCGCTTGTCCTCCGGGCGCACCACGTTGCCCGCGTCACCGCCGCCGCCCGGGTACTCCCAGTCGATGTCGATGCCGTCGAACACCCCGGCGCCCGCGCCCGCGCCGCCCTCGACCGAGCCCAGCTGCGGCAGGTCGCCCTTGAGGTACAGGTCGATGCAGGAGGAGACGAACTTCTTCCGGGAGGCGTCGGTGAGCGCCGCGTCCGAGAAGTACTTGGACCAGCTCCAGCCGCCCAGCGAGACCACCGCGCGCAGTTGCGGGTTCTGCGCCTTGAGCTTGCGGAGCTGGTTGAAGTTGCCCTTGAGCGGCTGCTCCGCGGTGTCGGCCACGCCGTCCACCGACTCCTCGGCGCCCACCGGGCGCTGGTAGTCGGCCCAGGCGTCGCCCAGGCCGGCCCCGTTGGCCTCGAAGCAGGTGCCGTCGGCGGAGACGTTGCCGAAGGCGTAGTTGATCACGGTCAGCTTGCCGGCCTGGCCGCTGGTCTGGACGCTCTTGGCCGTGAAGCCGCTGTAGATGCCCCACTGGGTGAAGTAGCCGACCCGCTGGCCCTCCAGCCGGTGGTTCCTTGCGTGGTCGTCGTTCCCGTGGGCCTGGGCCGGGGTGGCGGCGAAGGAGGCGATCAGGACGGCCGCGAGGACCGCAGATGTGCGTCTGGTCATTCCGTGAATCTCTCCGATTCAGCGTCAATTGGTATGGACCATGTGCTGAGGGAGAGGTTTAGTCCATCGACACCGGAACGCACAAGGGGCCGGACCGCTCGATGCGGTCCGGCCCCTCGGCCCACCGGCTGCCGGAACAGCCGCCGTGCCTGCTCAGCCGATGAGGCTGCGCAGCACGTACTGCAGGATGCCGCCGTTGCGGTAGTAGTCCGCCTCGCCGGGGGTGTCGATGCGCACCACGGCGTCGAACTCGACGGTGCCGCCCGCCGGGCCGACCGCCTTGACCTTGACGGTCTTCGGGGTGCGGCCCTCGTTCAGCTCGGTGACCCCGGTGAACTCGAAGGTCTCCTCGCCGGTCAGGCCCAGCGAGTCGGCGTTCTCGCCGGCCGGGAACTGCAGCGGCAGGACGCCCATGCCGATCAGGTTCGAGCGGTGGATGCGCTCGTAGGACTCGGCGATGACGGCCTTGACGCCGAGCAGCGCGGTGCCCTTGGCCGCCCAGTCGCGGGACGAGCCGGAGCCGTACTCCTTGCCCGCCAGGACCACCAGCGGGACGCCCGCGGCCTGGTAGTTCTGCGAGGCGTCGTAGATGAACGACACCGGGCCGTCGGCCTGGGTGAAGTCGCGGGTGTAGCCGCCCTCGGTGCCCGGCGCGATCTGGTTGCGCAGGCGGATGTTGGCGAAGGTGCCGCGGATCATCACCTCGTGGTTGCCGCGGCGCGAGCCGTAGGAGTTGAAGTCGCGCTTCTCCACGCCGTTGGCGGTCAGGTACTGCGCCGCCGGGGTGCCGGGCTTGATGTTGCCGGCCGGGGAGATGTGGTCGGTGGTGACCGAGTCGCCCAGCTTGGCCAGCACCCGGGCGCCGGAGATGTCGGTCACCGGGCTCGGGGTCTTGGCCATGCCCTCGAAGTACGGGGGCTTGCGGACGTAGGTGGACTCGGCGTCCCACTCGAAGGTGTCACCGGTCGGGACGGGCAGCGACTGCCAGCGGTGGTCGCCGGCGAAGACGTCCGCGTAGTCCTTGGTGAACATGTCCTGGTCGATGGAGCCGGCGACCACCTGGGCCACCTCCTGCTCCGACGGCCAGATGTCGGCGAGGAAGACGTCGTTGCCGTCGGCGTCCTGGCCCAGGGCGTCCTTGGTGATGTCGACGTTCATGTTGCCCGCGAGGGCGTAGGCGACCACCAGCGGCGGGGAGGCCAGGTAGTTCATCTTGACGTCGGGGTTGATCCGGCCCTCGAAGTTGCGGTTGCCGGAGAGCACCGAGACGACCGCGAGGTCGGACTCGTTCACCGCGGCGGAGACCTCCTCGGGCAGCGGGCCCGAGTTGCCGATGCAGGTGACGCAGCCGTAGCCGACCAGGTTGAAGCCCAGCTTCTCCATGTACGGGAGCAGGCCGGCCTTCTCGTAGTAGTCCATGACGACCTTGGAGCCGGGCGCCAGGGTGGTCTTGACCCACGGCTTGACCGAGAGGCCCTTCTCCACGGCCTTCTTCGCCAGCAGGGCGGCGCCCAGCATGACGGAGGGGTTGGAGGTGTTGGTGCAGGAGGTGATCGAGGCGATCACGACCGCGCCGTTGTCGATCTCGTAGGTCGAGCCGTCGGGGGCGGTGACGGCGGTCGGCTTCGAGGCCTCGGCGGAGTAGGCCGGCAGCGCCTCGGCGAACTTGGCTGCGGCCTCGGCCAGGACCACCCGGTCCTGCGGGCGCTTCGGGCCGGAGATCGACGGGACGACGGTGGAGACGTCCAGCTCCAGGTACTCGGAGTAGACCGGCTCGACCGACGGGTCGTGCCAGAGGCCCTGCTCCTTGGCGTACGCCTCGACCAGGGCGAGCTGCTGCTCGTCGCGGCCGGTGAGCTTGAGGTAGCTGATGGTCTCGGCGTCGATCGGGAAGATCGCGCAGGTCGAGCCGAACTCCGGCGACATGTTGCCGATGGTGGCGCGGTTCGCCAGCGGGATCGAGGTGACGCCCTCGCCGTAGAACTCGACGAACTTGCCGACCACACCGTGCTTGCGCAGCATCTCGGTGATGGTGAGCACCAGGTCGGTGGCGGTGGTGCCGGCCGGGAGCTGGCCGTTCAGCTTGAAGCCGACCACGCGCGGGATGAGCATCGAGACCGGCTGGCCGAGCATCGCGGCCTCGGCCTCGATACCGCCGACGCCCCAGCCCAGCACGCCCAGGCCGTTGACCATGGTGGTGTGCGAGTCGGTGCCGACGCAGGTGTCGGGGTACGCCTGGCCGCCGCGGACCATGACGGTGCGGGCCAGGTGCTCGATGTTGACCTGGTGGACGATGCCGGTGCCGGGCGGGACGACCTTGAACTCGTCGAACGCGGTCTGGCCCCAGCGCAGGAACTGGTAGCGCTCCTTGTTGCGGCCGTACTCGATCTCGACGTTCTGGACGAAGGCGTCCGGGGTGCCGAACTTGTCGGCGATGACGGAGTGGTCGATGACCAGCTCGGCCGGCGCCAGCGGGTTGATCTTGGACGGGTCGCCGCCCAGCTCCTTCACGGCCTCGCGCATGGTGGCCAGGTCGACCACGCAGGGCACGCCGGTGAAGTCCTGCATGATCACGCGCGCCGGGGTGAACTGGATCTCCTCGGACGGCTCGGCCGTCGGGTCCCAGCCGCCGAGGGCGCGGATGTGGTCGGCGGTGATGTTGGCGCCGTCCTCGGTGCGGAGCAGGTTCTCCAGCAGGACCTTGAGGCTGTACGGCAGCCGCTCGGAACCCTCGACGGCGGAGAGCTTGAAGATCTCGTACGACTCGTCGCCCACCTGCAGCGAGCTGCGGGCGTCGAAGCTGTTCGCGGACACGACTGACTCCTTCTTGGTCCACCCGGTGGTAAGGTAAGCCTTGGCTAACCTGCCTGCCGCCGCCTACCGAGCCGATGATGGAAGGCCTGCGCCTCTCGGTAAGTATCTTGACGTCAAGATAAAGCGTAGCGCGGAATGTATCTCGATGTCGAGATAAACCATAGTGCATGGGCTCCGGCCGCACTCCACCGGCTCACCCCGCCATGCCGCGGGAGCGCCGACACCCACAGCCTCCCACCACGGGGCCCCACTTCGCCCCTCGGGCACCCCTGCCGGGACGCCGCCCCGACTGCTCCGGACGCCTTGCGGGCGCCTTCCGACGCCCGCCGGGCGCCTACCGGTCGCCTTGCGGGGACAACGCAGCCTTCCGCCCCGCGCGTCCGTCCCGGTGGTGGGGCGGATGCACGGGCGGGAGGGTGCGCGGGCGGACTTCGGACGGCGGCAAGGGCCCGCGGGCGGCCGGTGCGGCGGGCACCCCTGCGGCGGGGCGGCGGGGCGGGCGGACTAGCGTGTGCCGGGTGATCGTGGTGGACGCTTCCGCAGTGGTGCTGTCGCTCTCCGACCGGGGCCCCCGGGGCGACGCGGCCCGGGCCGCGCTGGCCGCCGACCCGGAGTGGGTGGCGCCCGAGCACGTGGTGATCGAGGTGATGCAGTCGCTGCGCGGCCTGTACCTCGCCAAGGAGCTGACCGCCGAGGAGGTCGCCGGGATCACCCGCCGACTGCCCGGCCTGGCCATCCGCAAGGTGGAGGTGGCCCCGCTGCTCGGCCGGATCTGGGAGCTCAGGGACAACCTGACCCCGGACGACGCCGCCTACGTCGCGGTCGCCGAACTCCACGGCGCCCCGCTGGTCACCGCCGACCTGCGGCTGATGCGCGCCAGCGGGCCGCGCTGCGAGATCCGCGGGATCACCGCGGCGGGCTGACCGGGCGACCGGCCCCGCCGCACCGGTGCTGCTGTTCGAACGCCGCTTCCCGTACGGGTGACGGCGGGCGGCGGTGCGGCACGGCGGCGTGCGCGGCGCGGCGTGGGCGGCCACCGTGGCGGGTGTCGTCCCCGCACGCCCGTCGGAAGGTCCGCGATGCCCCTGTCCCCCGCTGTCGGTGCGCTGCTGGTGCCGCTCGCCCTGCTGCCGATCGGCCCGCCCGCCGCCCAGGGCCCGGCCGGTCCTCCCGGGCAGGCCGGCTCCTCCGCGCCGGTCGGACCGGCCGGGGCCGGGGTCGACCGGATGGTGGACGCCCGGTTCGACCGGGCGGACGGTTTCGTCCCGGCCCGGGCGATCACCCACGCGCCCGACCTGGTGCCGTACGGCTCGCGGGTGCGGGTCACCGTCGACCGGGCGGCCGGGCGCACCTCCGTCACGGTGCGGCTCGCCGGGGTGGCCGGGGCGCACGAGTTCCCCGCGCACGTGCACACCGGGTACTGCGGCGCCGACCCGGCGTCCTCCGGGCCGCACTACCAGCAGGTGGCCGGGTCGGACGCCGTCGACAACGAGGTGCGGATGACCGTGCGCACCGACCCGGGCGGGACGGGCACCGCCTCGGCGACCGTCCCGTGGGGGTTCCGGCCCGACGAGGCGCACTCGCTGGTGCTGCACGCGGGGACCCCCGTCGGGCCGTACGCCGCGGCCGACCGGGCGGCCTGCGTGGACGTCGGCTTCTGAGCCACCTGCGGGAGCGCGAACGCGGGCCGGGCGCCCCGGCTCAGGAGCCGAGGGTCGCCACCATCACGGCCTTGATGGTGTGCAGGCGGTTCTCGGCCTGGTCGAAGACCACGGAGTGCGCGGACTCGAACAGCTCGTCGGTGCACTCCAGCTCCGTCATGCCGGTGAGCTCGTACATCTGCCGGCCGATCTCGGTGCCGAGGTCGTGGAACGCGGGCAGGCAGTGCAGGAACTTGACCGCCGGGTTGCCGGTGGCGCGCACCGTGTCCATCGAGACCTGGTAGGGCTTGAGCAGCGCGATCCGCTCGGCCCAGACCTCCTTGGGCTCGCCCATCGACACCCAGACGTCGGTGTAGAGGAAGTCCGCCCCCGCCACCCCGGCCGGGACGTCCTCGGTCAGGGTGATCCGGGCGCCGCTGGTCTCGGCCAGCGTCTCGGCCGCCTTGCGGATCTCCTCCGCGGGCCAGAGCGAGGACGGCGCGACGATCCGGATGTCCATGCCCAGCAGCGCGCCGGTGATCAGCAGCGAGTTGCCCATGTTGAAGCGGGCGTCGCCGAGGTACACCAGGGTGGTCTCGTTCAGCGGCTTGGTGGAGTGCTCCTGGATGGTGAGCACGTCGGCCAGCAGCTGGGTCGGGTGCCACTCGTCGGTCAGGCCGTTCCAGACCGGGACGCCCGCGTACGCGGCCAGTTCCTCGACGATCGCCTGCCCGTCGCCGCGGTACTCGATGCCGTCGTACATCCGGCCCAGCACCCGCGCGGTGTCCTTGATCGACTCCTTGTGCCCCATCTGCGATCCGGCCGGGTCCAGGTAGGTGGTGGTCGCGCCCTGGTCGTGGGCGGCCACCTCGAAGGCGCAGCGGGTGCGGGTGGAGGTCTTGGCGAAGATCAGCGCGATGTTCTTGCCGCGCAGCCGGGGCTGCTCGGTGCCCGCGTACTTGGCGGCCTTCAACTGGGCCGCCAGGTCGATCAGGTGACGGAACTCCTGGGGAGTGAAGTCGAGCTCCTTGAGGAAGTGCCTGTTCCGGAGGTTGAACGCCATACCGGTCTCCTGGGTCGATCAGCGGACTGAGACGGGAAGTGTATACGAGGAGTCGAATATTCATGCAACACTTCGATGGCCGACGCGTGACCGGGCCAGGAGAACGCACGGACCGCGCAGGGACCGCGCACGGACTGCACACGGACGGACACGGACGGGGCCCCGAGGGTGCTCCCGTCCGTGTGCCGTACCGGTCCCGCACCGCCCGGGCGCATCCCTGCCGCTCGGGCCCGTCCGTGCCGTCCGGGTGTCAGAGCCGGGGGTCGACCGGCTCGGACTCCAGGGCCAGCACCGCGAACACCGCCTCGTGCACCCGCCACAGCGGCTCGCCGGCCGCCAGCCGGTCCAGCGACTCCAGGCCGAGCGCGTGCTCGCGCAGGGCGAGCGAGCGCTTGTGGCCGAGCGAGCGCTGGCGCAGCCGGTCCAGGTGCCGGGTGTAGTCCGGGCCGTAGATGATCCGCAGGTACTCCCGGCCGCGGACCTTCAACCCGGGCTGGACCAGCCGCCCGGAGCCGTCCCGGTGCAGCGGGTCGACCGGCTTGACCACCATGCCCTCGCCACCGGCGCCGGTCAGCTCCTCCCACCAGGCGACGGCGGCGGCGACCGAGGACTCGTCCCCGGTGTCGACCAGCAGCCGCCCGGTGCGGTGCAGCACCGGCTGCGCGGCGGCCAGGTCGGCGGCCGTCCGGTCGGCTTCCACCAGCCGGTCGATCAGGGCGAGGTGCTCGGTGTGCGGGCGCAGGGCCAGGTTGGCGCCCTCGGCGGCGAGCAGCTGGAACGGGGCCAGCCGGATGCCGTCGAGGCCCTCGGTGGGCCAGCAGTAGCGCCGGTACGCCTCGGTGAAGGCCAGGGCGTCGGCGGCGCGCTCCTGCTGGCGGTCCGCCAGCTCCGCCACGTCCAGCCCGCGGTCGGCGGCCCGGGCGAGGGCGTCGAGCGCGGCGGGCAGCGCGGCTCCGGCGGCCGCGCCGACGGCGGCGTACTGGCGGCGCAGCAGCTCGACCGCCTTGAGCGACCAGGGCAGCAGCTCGGCGTCCAGCAGCAGCCAGCCGGTGTCGAGTTCGTCGAACAGGCCGGCGTCCTCGGCGGCGGCCCGGAGCCGGTCGAGGATCGCGCCGGTGAGCCGCTCGTCGCTGAGGAAGGCGCGGCCGGTCCTGGTCCAGATCGCGCCCGGGCCGGGCAGGCCGAAGCGCTTCTCCAGGGCGGCGGCGTCCCGGGCGACCAGGACGACGGCCCGCGAGCCCATGTGCTTCTCCTCGCAGACCACCTGCCGCACCCCGTCGTGCCGGTAGGCGAAGAACGCCTCCTCGGGGTGCTCCAGCAGGCCCTCGCGCCGGGAGGTCGGCGAGGGGGCCATGGTGGGCGGCAGGTAGGCGAGCAGCCGCGGGTCGAGCGCGAAGCGGCTCATCACCTCCAGCGCGGCGGCGGCGTTCTCCTCCCGGACGGCGACGTTGCCGAACCGGGCGGTCTCCACCACCCGGCGGCCGGCCACGTCCGCCAGGTCGAGCGGGCGGCCCTCCCGGCCGCCGGGCGCGTCGGTGTGCATCGGGCGGACCGGCTCGTACCACTCCTGCTCGGCCGGGACGGCGACGATCTCCCGCTCCGGGTAGCGCAGCGCGGTCAGGCTGCCGCCGAACACGCAGCCGGTGTCCAGGCAGATGGTGTTGTTGAGGAAGCTCGCCACCGGCACCGGGGTGTGGCCGTAGACCACCAGGGCGCGGCCGCGGTACTCCTCGGCCCACGGGTAGCGCACCGGCAGGCCGTACTCGTCGGTCTCGCCGGTGGTGTCGCCGTACAGCGCGTGCGAGCGGACCCGGCCGGAGGCGCGGCCGTGGTACTTCTCCGGCAGACCGGCGTGGCAGACCACCAGCGCGCCGCCGTCCAGCAGGTAGTGGCTGACCAGGCCGCGCATGAACTCCCGCACCCGGGACCGGAACTCGTCGCTCTCGGCGGACAGCTGGTCGATCGACTCCTGGAGGCCGTGCGAGACGGTGACCTTGCGGCCGCCCATCCAGCGGCCGAGCTTGTTCTCGTGGTTGCCGGGGACGCAGAGGGCGTGGCCGGCCTCGACCATGCCCATCACCAGGCGCAGCACGCCCGGGGTGTCCGGGCCGCGGTCGACCAGGTCGCCGACGAAGACCGCGGTGCGGCCCTCGGGGTGCGCGGCGTCCACGGCGCGGCCCCGCTCGTCGCGGGTGAGCGTGTAGCCGAGCCGCTCCAGCAGCGTCTCCAGCTCGGAGCGGCAGCCGTGGATGTCGCCGACGATGTCGAACGGACCGGTCAGGTGCCGCAGGTCGTTGTACCGCTTCTCCGGGACGATCTCGGCGCGCTCGACCTCCTCGGCCCCGCGCAGCACGTGCACCTTGCGGAAGCCCTCGCGCTCCAGCCCGCGCAGCGAGCGGCGCAGCTCGCGCTGGTGGCGGGGGATCACGTGGGCCGGCAGCTGCCGGTCCGGCCTGGCCCGGTTGCGCTCGGCGCACACCTCGGCCGGGACGTCCAGCACGATCGCGATCGGCAGCACGTGGTGCTCCCGGGCGAGGGCGACCAGCTGGCGGCGGGCCTCCTGCTGGACGTTGGTGGCGTCGACCACGGTGAGCCGGCCCGCGGCGAGCCGCTTGCCGACGATGTAGTGCAGCACGTCGAAGGCGTCGGCGGAGGCGGACTGGTCGTTCTCGTCGTCGGCGACCAGCCCGCGGCAGAAGTCGGAGGAGACCACCTCGGTGGGCTTGAAGTGCTTGCGGGCGAAGCTGGACTTGCCGGAGCCGGTGCTGCCGATCAGCACCACCAGCGAGACGTCGGTGACGGGCAGTCGGCGGCCTGCCCGGGCGGGGGTCGTCTCCGGGGTTTCGGTGGTCATCGGTGGGCGCTCCCTTCCGGGGCGGAGTCGTACGACGGGGTGCCGGCGGCGCCGGTCGCGGTGGTGTCGGCGGTGTGGTGGGTGGTGCGGGTGGTGCCGGTCGCGGTGGTGCTGTCGGCCGGGTCGGGTTCGACGATGCGGAAGTGCGCGAGCTGGGTGGGCGCGCCGACCTCGGGGTCGACCGGGCCGACCGGCCCCAGCTCGACGCGGTAGCCGTAGGCGGCGGAGACCTGCTCCGTCCAGGCCGCGAACTCGGCGCGGCTCCACTCGAAGCGGTGGTCGTCGTGCCGCCGGTGCCCGGCGGGCAGGCTCTCCCAGCGGGCGTTGTACTCGACGTTCGGGGTGGTGACCACGACCGAGGCGGGCCGGGCCGCACCGAACACGGCGTACTCCAGCGCGGGCAGCCGGGGCAGGTCGAGGTGCTCGATGACCTCGCACAGCACCGCCGCGTCGTAGCCCTTCAGCCGGGCGTCGGTGTACGTCAGCGCGCCCTGGACCAGCCTGACCCGGCGGGCCTGCCGCTCCGGCAGCCGGTCCAGGCGGAGCCGGCGGGCGGCGATCGACAGCGCGCGGGAGGACACGTCCACGCCGAGCACCTCGGTCACCCGCGGCTCCTTGAGCAGCGCGCCCACCAGCTCGCCCTGCCCGCAGCCCAGGTCGAGCACCCGGGCCGCGCCGGTGCGGGCCAGCGCCGCCAGGATCGCCGTCCGCCGCTGCACGGCGAGCGGCCCCCCGCGCTCCCGGCCGCCCGCCGCGTCACCGGCGCGCTCGGCGTCGGTGGCGGTGGCGGTGGCCGAAACCCGGTCGGTCAGGCCGGTCAGGTCGGTCAGGTCGGTCGATCCGGTGGCGTCCACCTCCTCAGCGGCCTCCGTGGTGTCCGGGGTGTCCGGCACGTCCGGAACGGCGTTGTCGATCTCCTCGGCCTCGCGGTCGTCGGCCTCGGCCAGGCGGGCCAGGGCCAGGCGTTCCATGGCGATCTTGGTCAGCGACCAGCGGCGGGCCAGGTAACGACGGATGATCAGGGCCCGTTCGGGGTGCTCGGCCAGCCAGCCCTGACCGGCCGCGAGCAGCTTGTCGACCTCGTCGGGGGCGACCCAGTAGTGCTTGGCCCCGTCGAGGACCGGCAGCAGCACGTAGAGGTGCTGCAACGCGTCGGCGAGCCGCAGGGTGCCGGTCAGTTCGAGCCGCACGTAGCGGGAGTCGCCCCACTCCGGGAAGGACTCGTCCAGCGGGACGGACCGCACGTCGACCTGCCAGCCCAGCGGGGCGAACAGCCGCTCCACCAGCGCGGGGCCCTCGCCGCCGGCCACCGGGACGGCGGGCAGGGCGATCCGCAGCGGCATCGCCCGGCCGGGCAGTTCGGGCCGGTGGGCGCACTCCCCCTTCATCGCGGACCGGTAGACCGTGCGCAGCGCCACCGCGAGCAGCGAGGAGGCGGCGTACGGGCGGTCGTTGACGTACTGGGCGAGCGCGAGGTCGGGCGAGCCGGACCGGCCCTGGCCGCGCCCCTGGCGGAGCAGCGCCGTGGGGTCCACCTCCAGCAGCAGCGCGGCGGTGCACACCTGCTCCCCGGCCTCGGGGTAGAAGACGTGCGCCGTGCCGTGCGTGGTGGTGAACCGCTGCACCTTGTCGGGGTGCTTGTGCAGCAGGAAGCCAAGGTCGGAGGCGGGGTTCTCGGCGGTGCCGGTGGTGGAGATGGATACGAACACCCGACCGAGTATGACCTGCGGGTCTGTGCGGGAGCACCAGGTTTTGTCCGTCCGGTGAGCGTGTTGGTCAGCCCTCGGCCTGATTCGTTACGGTGCGGGATGTGACTGCTGAAACCTCCACCCCCGCAAGTGGCGCGGTGGCCGCCGGCCTCGCGACCATCGCCGCCGACGGCACCGTGCTCGACACCTGGTTCCCGGCGCCCGAGCTGGCCGCCGCCCCCGGCCCGTCCGGCACCGTCCGACTGAGCGCCGAGGAGGCCGAACTGGCCCTCGGCCCGGGCGCCGCCGAGGCGCTCCGCACCGACGCCCGGCGCGGCGTCGAGGTGGTGGCGGTGCGCACCACGATCTCCTCCCTGGAGGAGAAGCCGCTGGACGCGTACGACGTCTACCTGCGGCTGCACCTGCTCTCCTCCCGCCTGGTGAAGCCGCACGGCCAGAACCTGGACGGCATCTTCGGCCTGCTGGCCAACGTCGCCTGGACCTCGATCGGCCCGACCCCGGTCGCCAACGTGGAGCAGGCCCGGCTGGCGGTGCGTGCCCAGGGCGGGCAGCTCGCCCTGTACGGCATCGACAAGTTCCCGCGGATGACCGACTACGTCGCGCCGTCCGGCGTCCGGATCGCCCACGCCGACCGGGTGCGCCTGGGCGCGCACCTGGCCGAGGGCACCACGGTGATGCACGAGGGCTTCGTCAACTTCAACGCGGGCACCCTGGGCACCTCGATGGTCGAGGGCCGGATCAGCGCCGGCGTGGTGGTCGGCGACCACAGCGACATCGGCGGCGGCTCCTCGATCATGGGCACCCTGTCCGGTGGCGGCAAGCAGGTCGTCTCGGTGGGCGAGCGCTGCCTGCTGGGCGCCAACGCGGGCATCGGCATCTCGCTGGGCAACGACTGCGTGGTCGAGGCCGGTCTGTACGTGACGGCCGGCACCCGGGTCACCACGCCGGACGGCTCGGTGGCCAAGGCGGTGGAGCTGTCCGGCCAGGATAACCTGCTGTTCCGCCGCAACTCGCAGTCCGGCGCGGTCGAGGTGATCGCCCGCTCCGGCTCGTGGGGCGGTCTGAACACGGATCTGCACGCGCACAACTGACCTCCTGTCAGGTGGTTTCCGCCGGGCGGCCGGACCGCTGCTCCCCAGCAGCCCGGTCGCCCGGCCCGTCCTGCGGACCCGGCGCGCCCGGTGCGCCCGGTGGGCCGGCGGACGCCGTGGCCCGGCGCCGTAGCCGAGCGGGGGCGGGCCCCGCAAACCCGGCTCACTCCTGCGGCTGACCGGGACCGCCGGTTGGACCTCAACGGGTGGTCCGGGGTGACCGCGCGCGGCGGGGGCTCGTTGGACCGGCGGTGCCGACACCCGGCGCTTCACACCGCACCACCGAGCTGAAGGGGCCCCCTCATGTCCGAGCCCTGGACCGACCCGCCCACCGCGGACACCGCCGCGGACGGCGTGCCCGCCACCCCGAAGTCGCTGTTGGAGCAGATGCAGGAACTGCTCGCCTCGATCAACACCGACCTGGCCGGATTCGACTCCGACCTGCGTTCCTCCCCCGTCCGCCGCGCGCAGGACACCCCGCCGGACGACTCGCCCCGCACCTGAGCGCCGCCCGCCACCGGGACCGGCGGGCCCAGCGGGATCACGAGCCTGGGCTCCTCCCGCCGGGCCCCGCCCGGGGCTCCCGGGTCGGCCGGCTCCGCCCACTCCCCTTCTCGCGACTCCCGCGACTCCCACGCCTCCGGCTCCCGGCGCCCCGGCTGCCCCGGCTCGTCGTCGGGGGCCCGCGCGTCCGTCGAACTCCGCTGCTCGCGCAGGAGTTCGGCCACCAGGTCGCGGCACTCGGAGCCGGCGTCCAGCCCGTCGATGCAGCTCCAGTACAGGCTCTCGGTCTCCGCCCCGCAGGCGAGCACCACCAGGCTCTCGCTCATCTCCGCCAGCAGCAGGGCGAGTTCGGCCAGCACCGGCTCCAGCTCACCGAGCGCGCTGAACCGCTCGACCAGCGTCGGCCCGGACCACTCCGGGTACACGCCGACCGGGCCGCCGGGCAGGTCGTCCAGGCCGGGTTCGGGCGGTTGGCGCAGGCAGCTCGCGGTGTGCGCGCCGGCCTCGCAGAGCAGCTGCCCGAGGGTGGCGAACGACTCCCCGTCGTGGTCGGCGATCCGGGCCCCCACCGCCTCGGTGAGCAGCCCGGACTGCCAGGCCTCGTGCAGGATGTCGCCGGTCGTCCGGGCCTCGGCCAGGGCGTGCCGGACGGTCTTGATCAGTCGCAGCGCCTCCATGGTGCGCTCCCCTCGTCCACCGCCGCCGTCCTTCGGCGGTCGGTCACGGGGATCAGCGTGCCGCCGGTCGCGGGATGCTCCCAGCGGGTTCGGCGCACCTGTGGAAAACCCGGCCCTGTGGACAACCCGGGTCCCCCGCCCGGGTGAATTCCGGATGATTTCCGGGCCCGCCGGGAATCCGGCTAGGGCACGGGAAACCGGCTCTCGTTGCGTTCGATCTTCTCCGCCAGCGCCCGCAGCGGGTCCACCTCCAGCACGGTGCACAGCTGCAGCAGGTAGGCCAGCACGTCGGCCACCTCGTCGCGGACCCGGTGCGCCGACTCCGCGTCCGCCATCACGTCGGCGGCCTGCTCGGGCGTCAACCACTGGAAGACCTCCAGCAGTTCGCCCGCCTCGACGGTCAGCGCCGAGGCCAGGTTCTTCGGGGTGTGGTACTGCTGCCAGTCCCGGGCGGCCGCGAACTCGGCCAGCCGCCGCTGCAGTTCGGGCACCGTCAGCCCGGCCGCCCCTCCGCCGGCCCCCGTTCCGCCGGCCCCCGTTCCGCCCGCCACCGTCCCGGGCACCACCGTCCCACCCGCCGTCGTCCCGGACACCGCCGTCTCCGCGTCCGGCCTCGCCGGTTCTGCTTCGTCGCTCATTCCCCCAGGTCTACCACCACGCCCTCGCCGCGCGCCGCGCCCTGCACCGGCACCCGGGCGGCGGGTTCGGCGCGGCGCAGCAGGCTGTGGCCGGTGGCCGGATCGCGTCGGCACTCGACCAGTTCGACGCCGTCCAGGCCGAGCGCCGGGCCGGGGTCCTGGAGGGTGGCGAGCAGCCGGATGTCGCCCTTGCCGGTGACCTCGCGGGCCAGCCGGAGCAGGGCGGTGATCTGGTCGGCCGCCAGACCCGCGCCCATGTCCTCGGCGAGCAGCACCAACTGCCGGTGCGCGTCCGGTACTTCGATGGCGGGGTCGACGTCCAGCACGGCCGCGCCGGTGAGCAGGACGGCGGCGAAGGCGAGCAGTCGCAGCATGCCGTCGGCGGCCTGGTCGGCGCCGGTGCGGCCGAGCACGCCCTCGTCGAAGACGGCGATCAGCCGTTGCCGTTCGGCCTCGCCGCGGCGGGCGACGCCGAGGCCGAGCAGCGGGTGCGGGGCGGCGGCCTGGACGGCGCGCAGCAGGCGGGCCCAGCGGCGCGGGCACTCGTGCTCCAGCCGGTGGAGCACGGCGGAGATGTTGGCGGCGGTGCCGCGCAGCCGGGCCTGGGGTTCGGGCCGTCCCCAGCCGCGCATCGCGGCCGGCACGGGGTGCAGCGCGAACATCTCGCGCAGTGCGGTGAGCAGTTGCTCGGCGGCGGCCAGCACCTTGCGCTCGCCCTTGGAGGACCCGGCGACCCGCAGCGGGAGTTGGGCGGTGATCAGGCTGTCGCTGGGCAGCGGGGCGCGGATGTCGCCCTGCCGGGAGTCGTTGTGCCAGGTGACGTTGACCCGGCCGCGGGCGAGGTCCTGCTCGCCGGTCGACATCAGGGGGTGGCCGTCCAGGGTGAGGCGTTCGCGGGCGATCCGGACCCGCTCGTCGGTGCGCACGACCACTTCGAGCCGGACCGCCCCGACGCCGGAGCGCACGGTGCAGCCCAGGATGATCGCGTTGCGCCCGTGCGGCACGCAGCCGACCAGCCCGCCGCGCACCGGGGCGGCGAGCGGGCCGCGCGGGCCGCCGACGCCGTCCAGCGAGGGCCTGATCTCCTCCCCGAGGGCGAGCCGGGAGAGCACGGTCAGGGCGTCCAGCGCGTTGGACTTGCCCGCTCCGGACGGCCCGTGCAGCGCGGTCAGCGGCGACAGCGGCAGGACGGCCCGCCGGTAGGACTTGAAGGAGGTCAGCCGCAGTTCCTCGATGGTGGGGCGCTTCACCGTCGGAACGGGTGCCTGCCGCACCTCGCGGGTGGCGGCCGGGGGTGGGGCAAAGGGGGCTTCGCTGGTCACCCGGAGCACTTTAAGTCCGCCCTGAGGTGCAGAAACGTCGCTCCTGACGCCCTTTCACCCCTTCGAGTCCCCCGCCGGCCCCGCCGGCCCCGCCGCCGCGCCCGGTGTCACTCGTACGCGGTGACCAGCACCGATCCGGTGACCTCGACCGGTTCGGGCAGCGCCGCCAGCGCGGCGGCCAGCGCGGCCCGGTCGGTGTGCCAGGCGCTCGGGCCCATCCCGACCACGGCGGCGGCGTCCGTCCGGGACAGCCGCAGCGCGAACTCCACCTCGGTGCGCTCCACCGGCGTGAACCACGGGCCGAGCTTCTCGCCGATCCGCCGGTCCTTGTCCTCGTCCACCGACAGCAGGCCCAGCGCGCCCACCAGTTCGCGCAGGTGGCGGGAGGTCGGGGCGGCCACCAGCAGCCGGCCGCCGGGGCGCAGCACCCGTCGCATCTCGGGCCCGTTGCGCGGCGCGAACACGTTCAGCAGCACGTCCGCGGCGCCGTCCCGCAGCGGCAGCGGGCGCCAGGCGTCGCACACCACCGCGCCGATCCGCGGGTGCGCCTTCGCGGCGCGCCGCAGCGCGTACTTGGACAGGTCGAGCGCCGCGCCGACCGCGTCCGGCCGGGCCTCCAGCACCCGGGCCAGGTAGTGGCCGGTGCCCGCGCCGAGGTCCGCGACCAGCCCGCCGAGCGCCGGGACGCCGGCCGCGGCCCGGGCCAGCGCCCGCTCCAGCGGCGCGTAGTGGCCGGCCGCCAGGAAGTCGCCGCGGGCCGCGACCATCTCGGCGGTGTCGGCGGTGCCGGCCTTGGCGTCCCCCGCCAGCAGGCTCACGTAGCCCTGCCGGGCCTGGTCGAAGCTGTGGCCGTCCGCGCAGCGCAGGGTGCGGCCGTCCAGGGCCAGCGGGCGGGCGCAGTGCGGGCAGACCAGGTAGGGCTCGATATCCTGCAGCAACTCGCTCGCATCCTCGCGGAGGTCGTCTCCTCGCGGAGATCGTCGGCGGCCCTGGCGGGAGCCGTCGGAAGGGGGCCGAGGACCGTCAGGGGCCGGGGGAACGTCGAGGGTATCCCGCCCGCGGGCGCCTCGTCGCTCTCCCGGCCCCTGACTCCCCGCCCGTACGGCGCGGCGCCTCACTCCTCGCCGTCGTCGCCGACCTCTTCCTCCTCCGACTCGTCGACCACCCACATCGCCAACCGCTCCGCGACGCCGGTGATGCCGAGCTTGCCCTCCCGGATCGCCCGGGCCAGGCTGCGCACCTCCCGCGCGGTGGTCGCCACCCGGCAGCCGCTGGCCACCAGGTACGCGTAGGCGACGGCGGTGGCGAACAGCTCGTTGTTGCGCTCCAGCGCGGGGACCCGGATCAGCTGGTGCATCAGCGCCGCCGCCCGGTCCTGCGGCTCGGGGTAGACCGCGATGTCGAAGACCTCGGCCTGGTGCCTGGTGATCGCCGCGAGCAGCGATCCGTAGTCGGTGACCTGCGGGTCACCGGGCGTGTACTGCTCGGCCGTCATGAGCAGCCACGAGAGGTCGACCTCAAGTTTCAACGGCG
Source organism: Kitasatospora sp. NPDC088783 (assembly GCF_044750705.1). Classification (NCBI taxonomy): domain Bacteria; kingdom Bacillati; phylum Actinomycetota; class Actinomycetes; order Kitasatosporales; family Streptomycetaceae; genus Kitasatospora; species Kitasatospora sp. NPDC088783. The sequence goes on along the minus strand of NZ_JBIVKJ010000007.1, from coordinate 17,737 downwards.
CACGTCCTGGAGCTCGCTGGGCGAGCCGAACTCGGCGAGGAACACCGCCTCGTGCTCCTTCATGAACTGCGCCGCGGCGTCCACGAAGTTGCGTCCGGCCTCGCCCATGTCCTGCTGCACCAGCCGTTCGATGTACTGGTTCATGCTGATCCCCTGCTGCTCCGCCCGTTCGCGGGCCATCTCGGCGGTGGTCGCGTCCACCCTGACGTTCAGCTGCTTCTTGGCCATCCTTCAAAGCTAGCGCCGACGTGCTAGCACAACAAGGGCGCAAACCGGCCGCTCCCCCGCTCCCCCACCATGTCCGCCCACGCCCCCGCGAAAACCGGCCACCCGTCCCGATCCGCCGACAACCTTGCCCACCGAGCGGATCACCCCCTGATCCGCCACGTCGCCCCGCCCGCCGGAGCTACTCCACCTCGACGCCGTACCCGCGCACCAGCGCTTCCAGGTCGTGGTCGTAGCCCTGGCCGACGGCGCGGAAGCGCCACCTCGGGCCCCGGCGGTAGATCTCGGCCAGGAGCAGGGTGCGCTCGCTGGTGGCGGCGTCCAGCGTGGCCTGGGCGACGGCCGGGGCGTCGACGCCCGGGGCGAGCACCACCTGGACCGCCCCGACGCTCCCGAAGGTCTCGGCCCCGTCGATGGCCGCGGCGACCGCGATCCGGTGGGCGGCGGGCGGCAGCGCCGCGAGGTCGACGGCGACGCTCTGCTCGGTGGGACCGTCACAGCGGAGCCGGACAGATCCGTCGGGGCTCTCCGGCGCACCGTAGAAGACGAAGTCCTCGTCGCAGGAGACCTGTTCGTCCTCGTCGAGCACGAAGGCGACGACGTCGATCTCGCAGTCCGCCCGCTGCGCCCAGGAGGCGGCCACGTGCCACTGCCCCGCGGTCGGCAGGTCGATGACTCCGCCGCGCGACAGGACCTCGGCCACCGCACCGTTCTCGGCCAGGGCCTCCGTCGGCTCCGCCACGGGCGTTCCGAGCCAGTCCTGCGGATGCACCGGGAGCCCCAGCGCGGTGACGCGGGCCATCCGGCGGTCGAACTCTCCGCCAGGGAGGAGGACGACGTCGGTGACACCGGCCGAGAGGTTGATCGCCGCCGCCCCGCCCAGCTCGACGACCCGGGCCCGCACGGCGGACGCCTCCTCGTGGGTGCCGCCCAGGACCAGGACCCGCCGCCGGCCGAACGGCCTGGCCGTGTACGAGGCGGCGGCCCGTCCCCGCGCGGGCACCTCGGCGGGGGCGGGAACGGGCACCTCGGCGGGGGCCGGCGCGGGCGGTGCGATGACCGTGCTCGGCGCGGCGGGAACGGCGGGGCGCTCCGCCACAGGCGGCTTCCCCCTCGTCGGCCCCTCGTGCGGCGTTCCCGGTCGCACGTCCGTCAGCAGCTTGAGGAAGGTGCGCTCGTCGACGATCGTGACGCCCTCCGCAACCGCCCTCCGCGCCTTCGCCGAACCCGACGCCGAGTCGTTGGTGACCAGGACACCGGTGTGCCGACTGACCGACGACATGATGTTCAGACCGGCGTCGACGGCTCGGGCCACCAGCTCCGCCCGAGAGGTGGCGGTCTCACCCGTGACCGCGATCTTCATGCCCTGCACCAGCGGCTCCCCCGGCGCCGGACGTCCCGGGTTCCGGTAGGCGCACGGGGTCCTCGGCTGCTTCGGCGCGAACTGCGCGTTCTGTCGGGGCGGACAGGCCACCAGTGGCAGCGGGACGCCCAGCCGGGCGGCCTCGGCCAGGGAAGAACGGAAGATCCCCGCGAGGACGCGCGTGTCGTCCAGCGCGTCGTGCGCACTGGTCTGCGGCACGCCGTAGTACTCGGCGAGGGCAGCCAGACTGAAGCCCGCGACGGGTGGCTCCACCCGGCGGTTCAGGGCCAGGGTGCACAGGCGCTGCGCGACGGGGAGGTAGAGCCGGGCACGGGCGAACTCGTGGGCCAGGAAGTCGTAGTCGAACTGGGCGTTGTGGGCCACCATGACGCGGTCCTGGAGCAGCGCCCCGATCCGGCCCGCCACTTGTTCGAAGGTCGGGGCACCGCTCAGCCGCTCAGCCGTCAGACCGTGGACGTGCACCGGCCCCGGGTCGCAGCCCGGGTTGAGCAGGGTGGCGTACTCGCCGGTCTGGACGCCGTCCGGCCCGAAAGTCAGCACCGCGATCGAGAGGACCCGGTCGCGCCGGGCGACCAGGCCCGACGTCTCGACATCGACCAGGGCCCAATCGTGCGCGTAGTCGGACAGGTGTGGCGCATCGGGCGGGGAAGCGATCGGCATGGCTGCAAGGATGGGCCGGGCCCGATCACCGCTTCAAGCCGAACGCCGATTTTCCCCGGCCCGGTTCCGCACCGCCCCCGTCCGCCCCCGGGAACGCCGCACGGGCGCGGGAAGGGATCCCGCGCCCGTGCTCCGTACTGCGTGCTCCGGACCGCTGTCAGCCGGTCGGCTCCAGGATCGCGACGCACTCGAAGTGCTGGGTCATCGGGAACAGGTCGAACGCCCGCAGCGAGACCGGGCGGTAGCCGCCCTCGCGGAAGAAGGCGAGGTCGCGGGCGAGGGCGGCGGGGTCGCAGGCGACGTAGGCGATCCGGCGGGCCTCCAGGGAGCTGAGGTGGGCGACGGTGTCGCGGCCGGCGCCGGCCCGCGGGGGGTCGAGGACGATCAGGTCGGTGGAGGTGATGCCGGTGCGGGGCAGCAGGGTCTCGACCTTGTCGCACTCGATCCGGACGTTCTCCAGCGCGGCCAGGTTGTGCCGGGCGTCGGCGACCGCCTGCTTGCCGGACTCGATGCCGAGCACCGCGCCGTCCTCGCCGACCCGCTCGGCGAGCGCGCCCGCGAACAGGCCGACGCCGCAGTACAGGTCGAGCGCGCTCTCGCCCCACTGCGGGTCGAGCCCGGTGAGGACGGCGTCGACCAGGGTGTCGGGGGCCTCGGGGTGGATCTGCCAGAAGCCGCCGTTGGAGACCCGCCAGGTGCGCCCGGCGGCGCGCTCGCGGACGAAGGCGCGGCCGTGGACGCGGTGGAACAGCTCCTGCTCGTCGATCCGGGCGATGGACGTCTCGCGGTCCAGCTCGACCAGCGGCAGCTGCTCGCCGGGCCGCGGCCGCAGGATCACCTGCCGGTCCGAGGAGCCGGAGGCGGCGACCGCCTCGACCGAGGCCACCCCGGTCCAGTCCCGCGACTCGACGCCGAGCTCGGTGACGCCGGGCGCGGCGATCAGGCAGCGGTCGATCGGCTGGACGTCGTGCGAGCGGTGCTTGCGCAGGCCGATCACGCCCTCCTCGTCGACCGCGTACTGCACCCGGGTGCGCCAGGCCGGGACCTCGCCGGGCGGGAGCTTGCCGCCGACCGGCTCGACCGAGCCGTCCCAGCGGGCCTCCTCGGGGGTGAGGCCGGCCAGCTTGGCGAGCTGCTCGGTGAGGACGGCGGCCTTGAGCTTGCGCTGCCCGCCGGGGGTGACGTGCTGCCAGTCGCAGCCGCCGCACCGGCCGGGGCCGGAGAACGGGCAGGGCGCCTCGATCCGGTCCTTGGCGGCCTCCAGCACCTCCACCGCGTCGGCCCGCAGGAAGCGCGAGGTGGTGGTGCCGTCGGTGACCTGCGCGACCACCCGCTCGCCGGGCAGCGCGTGCCGGACGAACAGCACCCGCCCCTCGTGCCGGGCCACGCAGTGCCCCCCGTGCGCGACCGGCCCGACCTCGACCTCGTAGCGCTCGCCGACCAGCGGGTCCCCGGAGGGCTGCCGCGGCACCGGCTGGGCGGGCCGCAGCACCTTGGGCGGGCGCACCGCTCCGGGCTTGCGCCCCTGCCGGGCGGGCTTCCGCCCGCCGCCGCCCTCGCCCTTGGGCGCCCGGTCCTTCGGTGCCTGACCCTTCGGCGCACGGTCCTCGGCCGCGCCCTTCGGCGCCCGGTCCTTCGGCTCGCGCTCCTTGGGCGCCCGGTCCTTCGGTGCCTCGCCCGGCACCGGCGGCAGGCTGCGGGCGGTGTTGCCCTCCCGGTCGGTGGCCTCGGGCCGGGCGGGCCGGCTGCTCCAGCGCGGGTGCGCGACCTGCCCCGGCTTGGCGCCGGACGTGCGGCCGGGCCGGCCTTGGCGACCGGAGGAGCGGGGCGGGTTGTTGCGGGTCACGGAGGTCGCTTCCTTACGGGAGACAGCGGTGCGGGGACGGATCACGAACGGGGTGGGGCGGCTGGGACGCGGACACGGACGGAGAAGCGGACGGACGCACGGACGGGGCGCGGCGCCGTGCGGCAAGCACGGCGGCCCGCGACGGACCGGGAACGGTCCGCCACGGGCCCATTGAAGGCCATCGGGAGGCCGGACGGGCCGCGCGGGCGCTCAGTCGCGCGGCGCGGCGTCCGACCCGCCCGGGCCCTCGCCGGCCGCACCGGCGCCCGGCTCGGCGGGCGGGGCCGGCCGCCGGCGCGGCTCGCCGCGGCGCACCGCGCCGGGCGCGGACCACGCCTTGGGCGCCCTGCGCCGCTCCGAGGACTCCAACTGCCAGGGTACGGAGGTCACCATCACACCGGGCTTGAACAGCAGCCGCCCCTTGAGCCGCAGCGCGCTCTGGTTGTGCAGCAGGTGCTCGTACCAGTGGCCGACCACGTACTCGGGGATGTAGACCGCGACCACGTCGCGCGGGCTGGAGCGGCGCAGGTTCTTGACGTACTCCAGCACCGGCCCGGTGATCTCGCGGTACGGCGAGTCGAGGACCTTCAGCGGCACGTCGAGGCCGCGCTCGTCCCACTCCTCGCGCAGCGCCGCGGTGTCCACCGGGTCGACGTTGACGGTGACGGCCTCCAGGGTCTGGGCCCGGGCCAGGCGGGCGTAGGCGAGGGCGCGCAGCGCGGGCTTGTGCAGCTTGGAGACCAGCACGATGGCGTGCACCCGGGTCGGCGGCGCGGCGTCGTCGGGCTCCTCGGCGGCCTTGAGCTCGGCGCTGACCCGGTCGTAGTGGCGGCGGATCGCCTTCATCACGACGAACAGCACGACCATCGCGGCGATGGCGATCCAGGCGTGGCTGATCTTGGTGGCGAGCACCACGATCAGCACGGCCATGGTCATCACCAGGCCGAAGGTGTTGATCGCCCGGCTGCGCTGCATGTGGGCGCGCTTCTTCGGGTCGGTCTCGGTGCGCAGCAGCCTGGTCCAGTGCCGGATCATGCCGGACTGGCTCATGTTGAACGCCACGAACACGCCGACGATGTACAGCTGGATCAGCCGGTTCGGGTTGGCGCCGAACGCCACGATGAACAGGATCGCCGCGCCGGCCAGCAGCACGATGCCGTTGGAGAACGCCAGCCGGTCGCCGCGGGTGTGCAGCTGCCGGGGCAGGTAGCGGTCCTGGGCGAGGATCGAGCCGAGCACCGGGAAGCCGTTGAACGCGGTGTTCGCGGCCAGCACCAGGATCAGGCCGGTGGTCGCCGCGACGAAGTAGAAGCCTGGCGTGAAGTTGGAGAACACCGCCTCGGAGATCTGCGCGAGCACGGTCTTCTGGTGGTAGTCCGCCGGCGCGCCGACCAGCTGCTCCGCCGGGTTCTCGGCCATCTGCGTGCCGGTCAGGTGGGCCAGGTAGATGATGCCCATGAACATCGTCACGGCGATGCTGGCCATCATCAGCAGCGTGGTCGCCGCGTTCTTGCTCTTCGGCTTGCGGAACGCCGGCACGCCGTTGGAGATCGCCTCCACGCCGGTCAGCGCCGCACAGCCCGAGGAGAACGCCTTCAGCAGCAGGAACACCATGGCGAACCCGGCCAGCGACCCGTTCCCGGGCGTCGCCTCCAGGTGGTACGCGGAGCTCTCCGCGGGCAGCGCGGAGCCGAACCCGAAGTGCCTGACCAGGCCGTAGACCACCATGCCCAGCACGCCGACCATGAACGCGTACGTCGGGACGGCGAACGCCGAACCCGACTCGCGCACGCCGCGCAGGTTCATGCCCATCAGCACGATGACCAGGAAGATCGACAGCGCCATCTCGTGCCCGCGCAGCGCGGGCACCGCCGAGACCACGTTGGCCACGCCCGAGGTGGTCGACACCGCCACGGTGAGGATGTAGTCGACCATCAGCGCGCTCGCCACCACCAGGCCGGAGTTCGGCCCGTGGTTGACGGTGGCGACCTCGTAGTCGCCGCCGCCGCTGGGGTAGGCGTGCACGTTCTGCCGGTACGAGGCGACCACCGTGAGCATCACGATGGCGACCACGACGCCGATCTGCCAGGAGAAGTGGATCGCCGAGGCGCCGGCCAGCGACAGCGTCAGCAGGATCTCCTCCGGCGCGTAGGCGACGGAGGAGAGCGCGTCCGAGGCGAACACCGGCAGGGCGAGCCGCTTGGGGAGCAGCGTCTCCCCCAGCTTGTCGCTGCGCAGCGCACGCCCGATCAGGATGCGTTTCGGTAGGTCAGCAGGCATAGGCACAGCAAGGAATCGTAAGGGCTCCGGCTGGCACCCGATGCCGCGCGGGGCCACCTTGCTCGCGACTGTGTTCGGCGGACCGGCTAGCGTGTCGACAGAAGGGTTTGCGGGCAACACCGGGTTGCCCCCTCGCGTCGGATCCCAGGCGCGGCCGACAAGTGGCTCCCCCAATCGGGGGCACGGAAGGACGATGAGCGGTGTTTACGCAGGTCATGACCCCAACGGACCGGGTGAGGTAGGCGCGTGCACATCGTCATCATGGGCTGCGGACGCGTGGGCTCCGCCCTCGCCAGAGCGCTCGAGAAACAGGGCCACTCGATCGCGATCATCGACCAGGACCCGACCGCCTTCCGTCGGCTCGGCGCGGGCTTCAACGGCCGCCGGGTCACCGGCGTCGGCTTCGACCAGGACACCCTGAAGGAGGCCGGCATCGAGGAGGCGGGCGCCTTCGCCGCCGTCTCCAGCGGTGACAACTCGAACATCATCGCGGCCCGGGTGGCCCGCGAGAACTTCGGCGTCGAGCACGTCGCGGCCCGCATCTACGACCCGCGCCGCGCCGAGGTCTACCAGCGCCTGGGCATCCCGACCGTCGCCACCGTGCGCTGGACCGCCGACCAGATGCTGCGCCGGCTGCTGCCCAGCGGCGCCGAGCCGGTCTGGCAGGACCCGTCGGGCTCCGTGCAGCTCGCCGAGGTCGCGTTCACCCCGGACTGGATCGGCCACCGGCTCGCCGACCTGGAGGCCGCCGCCGGCGTCCGGGTGGCGTTCGTCACCCGGGTCGGCGAGGGCGTGCTGCCCACCCCGCAGATGGTGGTGCAGGAGGGCGACCTGATCCACGTGATGCTGCGCCGCAACGAACTGACCGCGGTCGAGGCGGCGTTCGCCAAGGGCCCCGAGGAGGCTGGTCACTGATGCGCGTCGCCATCGCCGGAGCCGGAGCCGTCGGCCGTTCGATCGCCGGGGAGCTGCTGGAGAACGGCCACGAGGTCCTGCTGATCGACAAGAACCCGAACTCCATCTCGGTGGAGCGCGTCCCGCTCGCCGAGTGGCTGCTCGCCGACGCCTGCGAGATCACCTCGCTGGACGAAGCCGCGCTGCAGCGCTGCCACGTGGTGATCGCCGCCACCGGTGACGACAAGGTCAACCTGGTGGTGTCGCTGCTCGCCAAGACCGAGTACGGCGTGCCGCGGGTGGTCGCCCGGGTGAACAACCCGCGGAACGAGTGGCTGTACAACGAGTCCTGGGGCGTGGACGTCGCGGTCTCCACCCCGCGCCTGATGTCGGCGCTGGTCGAGGAGGCGGTGAGCGTCGGCGACCTGGTCCGCCTGATGCGCTTCTCCCAGGGCAACGCCAACCTGGTCGAGCTGACCCTGGCCGCCGACACCGAACTGGTCGGCACCCGGGTCGGCGACGTGGCCTGGCCGGTGGACACCGCGCTGGTCACCATCATCCGCGAGGGCCGGGTGCTGGTGCCCGGCGGCAGCGACACCCTGGAGGCCGGTGACGAGCTGCTGTTCGTCGCCGCCCAGGAGCGCGAGGAGGAGCTGGAGACGCTGCTGGCCGGCTGACCCGCTCCCGTGACGACGGAGGGCCCCGCGCGGTGCGCGGGGCCCTCCGGTCACTCCTCCGGCTCTTCCTCGTCCGGCTCCGCCTTGATCGGCGGCGGCGCGGTCAGCAGGATCCGCCAGGTCACGTACATCGCCAGCAGCAGCGGCGGGATGCCGAGCGCGACCTTCAGCCAGCCCAGCAGGTTGATGTTGTGGGCCAAGTACAGCGGGAACAGGATCACCGGCTTCAGGCCCATGATCAGCACCCAGGCCCAGGTCGCCTTGGTGTAGGCGGCCAGCCGGCCCGGGTTCTGCTTGCGCCAGGTGAACATCTCGCCGGTGATCGGGCCGAGCATCAGTCCGATCATCGGCCAGCGCACCAGGGCGGAGACCGCCAGCGCCAGGCAGTAGCCGACGTTCCACAGCAGGCCCGGCAGGTAGAAGTCCTCGGCCTTGCCGGTCTTCATCGAGATCCAGGCGCCGATCGCCACGCCGAACACGCCGGAGAAGGCGTGCTGGATGGTCTCCCGGCGGGCCAGCCGGACCACCACGAACACCGCGCACAGCGCGAGCGCCGACCAGGCGGCCACCGGCACCTTGTGGGTGATGTTGAACGCGACGATGTACACCAGGCCCGGCAGCGTCATGTCGACCATGCCGCGGATGCCGCCGAACGCCTTGAGCACCGTCTCGGCGGCCTCCTTGGAGGCGTCGCGCTCCGGCTCGGCACCGGCCGGCCCGGGACCGTCCGGCTGCCCGTACCCGCCGGCCGGGCCGTACCCGCCGGGCCGCTCCTCGTCCTGCGGACCGTGCGCGGTCACCCTGGTCGCCTCATTGCTCACGCGGACTCGTTCCCGTGTCCCACCGGACGCAGCTCGTAGCGGGGATTGAAGAGCACGCGGCGCCCGCGTGCGTGGCTGATCCGGCCGCTGGCGATCAGGCGGCGGCCCGGCTCTATGCCCACGATCGAGCGGCGGCCCAGCCACACCACGTCCAGCGCCTCCGTGCCGTCGAACAGCTCGGCCTCCAGCGCGGGCACTCCCGCGCGGGGGCGGAGCGTGACGGTGCGCAGGGTGCCGGCGACGGTGACGACCTCGCGGTCACCGCAGGCGGCGATCGGGGTGCAGCCCGCCTCCGCGGTGTCCTGCCGCAGCTCCTCGGCCTCCAGCTCCTCGGAGGAGGAGGTCAACCGGCTCAGCATGCGGCGGAAACGGCCTTGCGGCTGGTCGCCGATGTTGTCACCACTCATGCCGGAAGGGTACCGGTTCGCCGGTGCCGGGCGGCAGGGCCGAGGGTCCGACCCGCGGCCGGGTCACGGCTCGAAGCGGTAGCCCATGCCCGGTTCGGTGATGAAGTGCCGGGGGTGCGAGGGGTCCGCCTCCAGCTTGCGGCGCAGCTGCGCCAGGTAGACCCGCAGGTAGTTGGTCTCCTTGCGGTAGGCCGGTCCCCAGACCTCCTGGAGCAGCTGGGTCTGGCTGACCAGCCGCCCGGAGTTGCGCACCAGCACCTCCAGCAGGTGCCACTCGGTGGGGGTGAGCCGCACGTCGGCCCCCTGACGGTTGACCTTCTTCGCGGCCAGGTCGACGGTGAAGCCCTCGGTGGCGATCACCGGCTCGCCCTCGGCGGCGACCGGTTCGGCCCGGCGGACGGCGGCCCGCATCCGGGCCAGCAGCTCGTCCATGCCGAACGGCTTGGTGACGTAGTCGTCGGCGCCGGCGTCCAGCGCCTCGACCTTCTCGTCGGAGGCGTGCCGGGCGGACAGCACGATGATCGGCACCCTGGTCCAGCCGCGCAGGCCGCGGATCACCTCGACGCCGTCCATGTCGGGCAGGCCCAGGTCGAGGACCACCACGTCGGGGTGGCGGGCGGCGGCCAGCTCCAGCGCGCTCGCGCCGTCGTGCGCGGAGTCCACCTCGTACTTGCGGGCCTTCAGGTTGATCACCAGGGCGCGGACGATCTGCGGCTCGTCGTCCACCACGAGGACCCGGGTCATGCGGGACCGGCCTTTCGCTTGTCGGGGGAGCCCTCGTCGGGGCTCCGGGGGGCGCGGTCGGGCGGTTCGGCGGCGGGCGGCTCGACGACGGGCGGTTCGGCGGCCGGGAGCCCGGCGGCGGGCGGTTCGGCGGCGGGGAGTTCGACGGCGGGGAGCGAGACCACCATGGTCAGTCCGCCGCCGGGGGTGTCCTCGGCGGTGACGGTGCCGCCCATCGCCTCGGCGAAGCCGCGCGCCACCGCCAGGCCGAGGCCGACCCCGGCGCCGCGCGGGGCGTCGCCGTAGCGCTGGAACGGGGCGAAGATCCGCTCCCGGGCCTCCTCGGGGACGCCCGGGCCGCGGTCGACCACCCGCAGCTCGACCCGGCCGTCCCGCTCCAGCAGGTCCGCCTTCACCAGGACGGGTGATTGCGACGGCCCGTACTTGACGGCGTTCTCCACCAGGTTGGCCAGTACCCGCTCCAGCAGCCCGGCGTCGGCCCGCACCATCGGCAGCGACTCCGCCACGTCCAGGCGCACGCTGCCGGGCGGCACGCCGCCGAGCGCGAACGGCACCACCTCGTCCAGGTCGGTGGGCTGCAGCAGCGGGGTGACGGTGCCGGTCTGCAGGCGGCTCATGTCCAGCAGGTTGTTGATCAGGTGGTCGAGGCGGTCCGCGCCGGACTCGATCCCGGCCAGCAGCTCGGCCTCGTCCTCCGGGTCCCACTCGACGTCCTCGGCGCGCAGCGAGGAGACCGCGGCCTTGATCCCGGCCAGCGGGGTGCGCAGGTCGTGCGAGACGGCGGCCAGCAGCGCGGTGCGGATCCGGTTGCCCTCCGCCTCCCGGCGGGCCGCCGCGGCCTCCCCCGCCAGTCGGCGGCGCTCCAGCAGGACGGCCGCCTGGTTGGCGAACGCGCCGAGCATCCGCCGGTCCCCGGCGGGCAGCACCCGGCCGCGCAGCACCAGCGCGAGCCGCTCGCCGACCGGGACGTCCACGTCGCCCTGCTCCGGCCCGGCGGGCGGCCGCGGCCCGACCGCGGCGGCGGCCTGCCACCGGCCGTGCGGGCCGGGCGGGTCGGTGCGCTCCAGCAGCGCCACCGCCTCCTGCTGGAAGGTCTCCCGGACCTGCTCCAGCAGCGCCGTCAGCACCCCCTCGCCGCTGGGCGCGCCGCGCAGCACCGTGCCGGCCAGCGCGGACAGCGTCTGCGCCTCGGCCTGGGCCCGGGCCGCGAGGTGGCTGCGCCGGGCGGCCAGGTCGACCACGGTGGCGACCGCGATGCCGACCGCGGCGAAGATCACCACCGCGGCGATGTTCTCCGGCTGGGCGATGGTGAAGGTGTGCACGGGGGGCGCGAAGTAGTAGTTGAGCGCCGAGGAGGAGACCAGCGCGGAGGCGATCGCCGGGAACAGCCCGCCCACCAGCGCCGCGCCCACCGTCAGCGACAGGAACAGCAGCATCTCGGTGGACAGCCCCGGCCCGCCGGTGCGGGTCAGCGCCAGCGCCAGCAGTGGCGGCCCGGCCACCCCGATCACCCAGCCCGCGACCGTCCTGGTCCGGCCCAGGTCGGTCACCCGGCGGATCGGGATCCGGCCCCGGCCGCGCGCCGCGTGCTCGTGGTTGACCATGTGGACGTCGATGTCCCCGGAGTCCCGGGTCACCGTGTAGCCCACGCCAGGCCCGTACACGTACTGCCAGACCTTGCGGCGGCTGGTGCCGATCACGATCTGGGTGGCGTTGACGCCGCGCGCGAAGTCCAGCAGCCCGGCCGCCGGGTCGTCGCCGAGCACCGGGTGGAAGCTGCCGCCCAGGCTCTCCACCAGCGCCCGCTGCTCGATCAGCGCCCGCGGGGAGGAGCCGGACAGCCCGTCGGAGCGCGAGATGTGCACCGCCAGCAGCTCGCCGGCGCTGTTGCGGGCCGCGATCCGGGCCGCCCGGCGGATCAGCGTGGCGCCCTCCGGGCCGCCGGTCAGGCCGACCACGATCCGCTCCCGGGCCTGCCAGGTGCCCTGGATGCCCTGCTCGGCCCGGTAGCGCTGGAGGTACTCGTCGACCCGGTCGGCCGTCCACAGCAGCGCCAGCTCGCGCAGCGCGGTCAGGTTCCCGGGCCGGAAGTAGTGCGCGAGCGCCGCGTCCACCTTCTCCGGCGCGTACACGTTGCCGTGCGCCAGCCGGCGGCGCAGCCCCTGCGGGGACATGTCGACCAGCTCGATCTGCTCGGCCCGCCGCACCACCTCGTCCGGGACGGTCTCCCGCTGCCGGACGCCGGTGATGCCCTCGACCACGTCCCCCAGCGACTCCAGGTGCTGGATGTTGACGGTGGAGACCACGTCGATCCCGGCCGCCAGCAGTTCCTCGACGTCCTGCCAGCGCTTGGCGTTGCGCGAGCCCGGGACGTTGGTGTGCGCGAGCTCGTCGACCAGCGCGACCGCCGGGTCGCGGGCCAGCACCGCGTCCAGGTCCAGCTCGGTGAACTCGGCGCCGCGGTGGGTCGCCGTCCGGCGCGGGACGGTCTCCAGCCCGTCCAGCAACGCGGCGGTGCGGGCCCGGCCGTGGGTCTCCACGAAGCCGACCACCACGTCCGCGCCGCGGCCGGTCCGGCGGTGCGCCTCGGCCAGCATGGCGTAGGTCTTGCCGACGCCCGGGGCCGCCCCGAGGTAGATCCGCAGCCTGCCGCGGGCCGTGTGCACCATGCTCCGAGCCTACGGTCCGCGATCGCAATATCCGCTGATCAGACGGGTCCGGACGGAGAATTGACGACTTCTTGACGCCCGCCGCCGCCGATCGGGTCACAATGCCGGGGACAGCGGACGACCCTAGGGGGAACCACCATGCGCGGACTCGTACTCGGCGGCGGCGGCCTCGCCGGCATCTCCTGGGAGACCGGCCTGCTGCACGGCCTCGCCGAAGCCGGACTCGACCTCCCCGCCACCGCCGACCACGTCCTCGGCACCTCGGCCGGCGCCACCGTCGCCGGACAGCTCGCCTCCGGCCTCCCGCTCGCCGAGCTCTACCGCCGTCAGGCCGACCCGGCCGCCCAGAACCACGAGCTCGTCCCGCCCGCCGAGACCGTCGGCGCGCTCTTCGAGACCTTCCACCAGCTGGTCACCGAGATCACCGACCCCGCCGAACTCCGCCGCCGCGTCGGCGAGTTCGCCCTCGCCGCCGACACCGTCCCGGCCGCCGACCGGCTCGCCGTCATCGCCGGCCGCCTCCCCGGCCACGACTGGCCCGCCTGGCCGCTCACCCTCACCGCCGTCGACGCCGGCACCGGCGAACCCCGCACCTTCGACCGGCACAGCGGCGTCCCCCTGGTCGACGCGGTCGCCGCCAGCTGCGCCGTCCCCGGCATCTGGCCCACCGTCGAGATCGACGGCCGCCCCTACATGGACGGCGGCACCCGCAGCTCGAACAACGCCGACCTGATGACCGGCGAGCGGACCGTCCTGGTCCTCGCCCCGGTCGTCGACCTGTTCCTCGGCTCCGAACTCGCCCGCCTCGAAGCCGCCGGGCAGCGCGTCCTCGCCGTCTCCCCCGACGAGGACTCCCTCGCCGCGGCCGGCCCCAACCCGCTCGACACCGCCGTCCGCACCCCCTCCGCCGAAGCCGGCCGGGCCCAGGGCCGCCGGATCGCCGACCAGGTCCGCGCCCTCTGGACCAGCTGAGCCGGCGGCCCGGAGGGAGGATGTTCCGCCCCTCCGGGCCTACGACTCCACGATCTGGCCGTCCCGCAGCTCCAGGACCCGGTCGGCCAGCTCCATCAACTGCGGGTCGTGCGTCGCCACCAGCGCCGTCACCCCCTCGCTGCGCACCACCGCGCGCAGCAACTGCATGATCGCCAGACCGGTCTCCGAGTCCAGCTGCCCGGTCGGCTCGTCCGCGATCAGCAGCGCCGGCTCGTTCGCCAACGCCCGCGCCACCGCCACCCGCTGCTGCTGACCGCCCGACATCTCGGTCGGCCGCTGCTCCGCGTGCTCCGCCAGCCCCACCATCGCCAGCAGCGTCCGGACCCGCTCCTCGCGCTCCCGCACCGCCACCCTGCGCAGCCGCATCGGCACCCCGACGTTCTCCGCCGCCGTCAGCACCGAGATCAGGCCGAACGACTGGAACACGAACCCGATCCGGTCCCGCCGCAGCTCCAACCGGCCCGCCTCGTCCAGCCCCGCCAGGTCCGTCCCGGCGATGCTGATCCTCCCCGCGGACGGCGTGTCCAGCCCGCCCACCAGGTTCAGCAACGTCGTCTTGCCCGAACCCGACCGCCCGCGCAGCGCCGTCAACTCCCCGGCCCGCGCCGTGAACGACACCCCGCGCACCGCGTGCACCGCCCGGTCGCCCTCCCCGAACGTCCGGTGCACGTCCTCCACGACCACCATCGCGCCACCACTCATCCGTGCACCTCTTCCTCGGCCCGCCACACCGCGATGTGGTCCTCTTCCAACGCCAACCGCACCCGGCGGCTGAGTCGCAACGCCCCCGCGGAGTCCGCCGGCAGCTGCGACCGGCCCACCCGGTCCAGCACCGCGTACGCCGCGCCCGGCTCGCCCCGCTCGGGACGCAGCACCTCCGTCGAGGTCCGCCCGCTGCGGATCCGCACGGTCCGGCGCGCTCCCCGCGCCGCCGTCAGGTCATGGGTGACGATCAGCGCCGTCACCCCAGCTCCTCGTTCACCGAACGCGGCGCCGCGAAGATCTCCTCGCCGGGTCGCGCCGTCCAGCTCGCCCGTCGGCTCGTCCGCCGGCAGCAGCGTCGGGGAGTTCGCGTCCGCCACCGCGACCGCCACCCGCGGCCGCTCACCGCCCGACGTCTCGGCCGGACGCCGCCCCGCCAGGTGACCGGTCCCCGGCAGCTCCAGCAACTCCCCCGCCTGCCGCCGCCGGTCCCGCCGCGGCACGCCCGCGTACCCCATCGGCAGCATCACGTTCTCCACCGCCGTCAGGTACGGCAGCAGGTTGCGCGCCGTCTGCTGCCGCACGAAGCCCACCGTCCGGCGCCGGAAGTCCAACCGCTCGCGCCCGCCCATCGCCAACAGGTCGTGCCCCGCCACCCGGGCCCTGCCCGCCGTCGACACGTCCGGCCCCGCGAGGATCCCCAGCAGCGTCGACTTCCCCGAACCCGAGGCACCGACCACCGCGATCAACTCGCCGTCCTCGACCACCAGGTCCAGCCCCCGCCGGGCCCGCACCTCGCCCCTCTCGGAACGGTGGACGCGCACCAGGTCCTCGCACACCACCGTCCCCGCCACGGGCGGCGGCCCGGGCTCGGCCGCCCGACCGCGCAGCTCCGCGAAATCCGGCCCGGCCGCCACGCCCACCGCCTCGACCCCCACGCCGCTCCCCTCCGACCTCGACCCGGGAGCCCCACGGCTCGGCACGGCCTCGTCCCGCCGGGCCGGCACCGAACCGGACGGGCGGGGCGGTCCCCTGTTCCGCCCCGGCCGACCGATCCGGCGCCCCCGGCGACCGCCACCCGCACGGTGACGGCCCCACCACTCCAACGCCGCCCGCAGCAGGGGGGTTGCACGGGGTTCCGAACTTTTTTCGAAACCTCCCATCCTCTCCTCGCGGTCCGTCCGGCGCCGCCACCGCTGTTGCCGCTCAGCCGACCGGCACGATCGTCGTCCCCGTCCCCGCCACCGGCTCGCCCAAGGACAGGAACTCCGCCGCCGAGGCCCGGAACGCCTGCGACAACCCCACCTCCGGCACCACCCCGCGCCCACCCCGACACACCGTCAGCACCGCCACCATCGACCCCCGGACGTGCACCGCGACCTCCTCCGCGAGCACCGAGGGCTGCCGCAGCCCCAACGCCGCCACCCCGACCGACCGCTCCTCCACCGCCCAGCCCGCGCCCGACCCCACGCACTCCCCACCCGCCAACAGCCGGGCACCGGCGACCTCCGCGTCCGCCACCGTCCGGAAACCCAGCACGTACTGGTGCGCCGACGCCGCCAGGTCCCCACCGTCCGTGTACGTCTCCCCCCACACCCGCACCGCCCCCGCCGACGCCACCAGCCCCGACACACACCCCTCCCGGAACCCCGCGCCCCACTGCACGGACGCCGAAGCGGACGCGGACGCCGGTGCCGGTGCCGAGCGCGACGGTCGGGAGACGGACACGGAGGTGGACGCGGACGCGTAGGTGGACGCGGAGGCCGGCGCGGACCGGGAGGGCGACGCACCGGCGGCACTCGCCGACGGGGACACCGCCGTCCACGGGCCGTACCCGCCCAGCACGCTCGGCATCCGCGTCGCCCCCAGCGCCAACGCCCGTACCTCCGGCTCCGCCGACGCCAGCGACAGCAGTTCCCAGGCCGGAGCCGACGCCCCCGTACCCGCACTGGTGCTCGCACTCGTGCTCGCGCTCCCGCTCGCCGACGGCAGCGGCGGCACCGGCAGCGCCAACGTCACCGTCTCCTTCGGACGCGGCAACGCCGACTGCTCCACCGGCACCCCCGCCGCCCCGTGCCCACCCTGCAACGGCACCAGCGCCACCGCCGTCCACAGCACCGCGGCACCCAGCGCCCCCGCCCCGGCCACCGCACCCGCCCGCCGCCGGCGCTTGCGCCGCGCCCCCCGCCGGGCCACCTCCGTGCTCTCCGGCACCGGGACCCCCAGCACCACCTCACGCCGCAGCCCGTCGAACATCGCCTCCAACCGGGCAGCCCCGATCGCCGGACGGTCCTCCGTCTCGTCCACCTCCGGTACCTCGGACCTAGACATGCGACCCGCAGTCCTCCGCCACCCGCGCCCGTTCCTCCGTCAACTCCACCGCGACCGGCCCCCCTTCGGCACGGCCGGCCCCCGCCACCCGCTGCTCCCTCTCACCCGCGGCAGCCGCCCGAACCGGCCGCAGCGGCGCGACCACCGGCTCCTCGACGACCGCCGCCGGCTCTTCCCCCAACAACACCGCCAACGCCTGCCGCCCCCGGTGCAGGCGCGCCTTCACCGTCCCCACCGGCACCCCCTCGTCCGCGGCGATCTCCGCCACCGAACGACCCCCCATGTGGTGCCACACCAACGCCGACCGCTGCGCCTCCGGCAACCGCCGCAACGCCTCCACCAACGCCACCGTCTCCGGCCCGGGCCCCGGGACCGGCGACTGCCCGTCCCCGTGCCGGATCCAGCTCTGCAACGCCGTCCGGGCCCGCCGCCACCGGCTGATCGCGATCCGCTGCCCCGTCAACCGCACCCAGGCCACCGGATTCTCGTGCGACACCAGCCGCCCCCAGTGGTTCCAGGCCCGGACGAACGCCTCTTGAGCCGCGTCCTGTGCCTCCCCCAGATCGCCCGTCAGCGCGTACAGATGCGCCACCAGTTGCCCGTACGCCGCCTCGTAGAACGCCCGAAAGTCGTCGTCGCCCCGCCCGGCTCTGCCACCGGCCCCCTCGCCCTGCTCCACGACCATGACGCCACAGTGTGCCGTGCACCGCTCCACCCGGCAATACTCCGCTGCCGCCGGCCTATTCCGTCCCGTCCCGTTCCGGAAATGCAGAAAGGGCCCCAGCCGTGAGGCTGGAGCCCTTTCTTTCAAAGATTGTTCGGCGGCGTCCTACTCTCCCACAGGGTCCCCCCTGCAGTACCATCGGCGCTGTGAGGCTTAGCTTCCGGGTTCGGAATGTAACCGGGCGTTTCCCTCACGCTATGACCACCGAAACACGGTGAAACTTCTCGCCGCCCACCCGTGACGGTGGGGGTCGTTGTTTCAGAACAACACAGTGGACGCGAGCAACTGAGGACAAGCCCTCGGCCTATTAGTACCGGTCAACTCCACCCCTCACAGGGCTTCCATATCCGGCCTATCAACCCAGTCGTCTACTGGGAGCC